>NZ_FNUC01000004.1:3097500-3410023 GCF_900106035.1 Jiangella alba | reverse complement strand
GCACCGAGAAGATGTCCCCGTTCCGCTTCAGCGCCGAGGACAGCATCCACAGGAAGGGTGTCAGGAACAGCAGCGCGAGCAGCGACATGACCAGCCCGCGGGTCCAGTACGCGATGCGTGCCCTGCGCCGGCGCCGGATCCGGCCCGGGTGGGGCGCGGGTTGCGCCGCCTCGACGGACGCGGTGCTCATTCGTGGGCTCCTCATGTGTACAGTCCCCGGCCCCGTTGCAGACGGAACAGTCCCACCGACAACGCCAGCACGCCCAGCATGCTCATCAGACCGATCGCCGCCGCGTAGCCGAATCGGTACGAGTGGAAGCCGGCCTCGTACATGTAGTACGAGAGCACCGTGGTCGAATCGCCCGGGCCGCCGCCGGTCATGAACTGGATCAGTCCGAACGTCTGCGAGCGCCCGATGAACGAGGTGATGAGCAGGAAGGTGAGGATCGGGACCAGCCCCGGCAGCGTGACGGTGGTGAACTGCCGGAACGCCCCCGCTCCGTCGATCTTGGCGGCCTCGTACAGCTCGGGCGGCATGTCCTGCAGTGCGGCGATGACCAGGATCGCCACGTATCCGGCGCTGATCCACACCGACATGATCACGATCGCCGGCAGCGCCCAGGTCTGGGAGACGAACCACGTGGGCGGGTCCTCGATCCCGAGGGAGGTCAGCGCCTGATTCACGGGTCCCGACGTCGGGTGGAGCAGCGAGAGCCACACGGTCCCCGCCGCGATCGTGTTGACGAGGGCGGGAAGGAAGAAGATCGCCCGGATCAGGCCGCGCGCCGGCATCGGCTGGTTCAGCGCCAGGCCGAGGAGCATCCCGACGGCGACCGTGAGCGGTGTCCCGACGCCGGCGTAGAACAACGTCCTGCCGATGGACGACCAGAACATGTCGTCCTGGAAGAGCTCCTGGAAGTTGGCCAGGCCGATCCACCGGATGCCCTCGATCCCGGAGACGACATTCCAGTCGGTGAAGGCGATGAACAGGCCCGAGAACAGCGGGACCACCAGGAACGCCAGCACCAGGACGACGATCGGCACCAGGAACACCCACGGCACCCACCAGCGGTAGCCGTTGACGAGCCGGCCCGGCTTCCGGACGCGGGACGGCGTCGACGCCGTCCCGCCCGGCTTGGACACTTCTTCGAGCACAGTCACGGGTCTCATCCGTCAGGACAGCGCGGCGGCGATGGCCTCGTCGGCCTTCTGCTTCATCTCCGCGAGGCCGTCGTCGATCGACTTGGTGCGAAGCCGGATCTCGCTCTCGGTCTGCTCCTTGAGCTTGGAGATCTCGGTGTAGGCGGTCGTGATGCTGCGCACGGACAGCGGCGGCTCCGGGGCGAAGAACGTCTTCTCGAACGACTCGACGTCGAAGAGGGTGTCCGCGTCGGGCCCGAACAGGCCTTCGAACAGCTCGTCCGTCGGGTTCTCGTACTGGGCCGGTGAGACCTTCCCGGACGGCGACATGAACTGCGCTCCTTCGCCCATCCAGAACTTGACGAACGTCCACGCCGCGGACTGGTACTGGCTCTTCGAGGAGATCTGGACGTCGTCCCCGCGCACGCCGGGGTTGAAGTACGGCTCGCCGGTCACGAGGCCCGGGTAGGGCCGGAAGGTGGTACGGAAGTCGTGCGGGTATTCCTCGAGATTCTTGATGTACCGGATCGCGATCGTGCCGTCGAGCATCATGGCGAACGTTCCGTCGAGGAAGTAGTTCTGCGCGTATCCCCCGATGCCCTCGGCCGTGATCCTCTCCTGGGTGAAGATCGAGCCGTCGTCCTCCATCGCCAGGATGTCCTCGAGCCGCTGCCGGAAGAGCGGGTGGTCGAAGTTGGACTCGGTGCCGCCCTCCTTGTAGAGGTAGTCGCCGCCGAGGCCGGCGGCCTCGTGCCGAGGCACGTTGTAGGCGCCGACATCGAAACCGGCGGCCTTGAACTCCTGCGCGACCCGGTGGTAGTCGTCCACGGTCCAGTCGTACGGGATCTCGATCCCCGCGGCGTCCATCGCGTCCTGGTTGATGACGACGAAGTTCGGAAAGTGCGTCGTCGGGATCGAGTAGAGCTTGCCGTCGACCAGGGTGCTGATCGGCTCGTCCTGAACGAACGCCTTCGCCAGCTCGTCCTCGCGAGCGAGCTCGGTGAGGTCGAGCGCGAGGCCCGCCTGCGAGCGACGGACCACATCGACGGTCCCGTACGAGAAGAACACGTCGATCGGGACGCCGCCCTGCAACGCGGTGTCGAGCTTGAGGATGCCCTGTTCGTCGTTGACGTACCGGACGTACTCCACCTTGATGCCGGGGTACTTCGCCATGAACGCGGTGACCAGTTCCTGAGGACCGCTCTCGGGTGCCACGCCGCCCCAGACGACCAGCTCACCCTCGTCCGAGCCCCCCTGATCGGCGGGCGGGTTGGCACTCCCGCCACCACCACTGCCGGAACCACAGGCCGAGAGCAGGCTCGACCCGGCCATGAGCCCGAGGGCTCCGCCCAGCAGAGTGCGCCGGCTGAGCTGTCGATTGCTGCTGACCACCGTCAGACCTCCTTGTCCGGACAGCACCGACGTGCGTGACGCACACCTGACGCTGCTGCTGATTGAGGCAGCATATGAACACGTTGTTATTGTGTCAATGTCTAGAGGTGCTTACATTCTTCCACGTGCCCGTAAACGCCGACGGCCTGCGATCCGTTCGGGGAACGGACGCAGGCCGGCGGACGAGGTGCGGTCACTCCAGGGCGAACGTGACCGTCGCGCCATTGCCCGCGACGTCGTACACGACCAGCGTGTTCTCGCCCCTGACGGCGCCGAAGACGCCGGGCCGGACGCCGTTCAGGTCCGACCAGGTGTTGTCGGTCAGGTCGATCACCGTCGCGTTCAGCACGGCTTTGTCGATCTTCCCGGCGTCGTGGAGCTTGTAGCTGACCTGTGCGTAGCCCCCGCCGTCCGCCTCGACGGTGAACTGCGGGCCCTCCTTCACGGTCACCGTCGGCGCCGTGGCGTCCGCGGTGACGTCGAAGGTCGAGGTTCGCGACACGTTGCCGGCCAGGTCGCGAGCGTTGTACCGGATCGTGTAGTCGCCGTCGGCCAGCGTCACGGTCGCGGTGTGCGTGGCCGAGGCGGCGCCGTCGACCGTGGACGACGTGCTCTTCACGAGCCTGTCGCCGTCGTAGATGTTCGCCACGATCCTCGCCAGCCCGACGTCGTCGGTCGCCTCTACCTGGATCGCCAGCTCGGGCGTCGGCCCCGGCGCCGACGGCGACACCAGTGACACGTCCGGGCGTACGCCATCGGCGGGGGTGAACCCGCTGATCTTCTCGCTCAGCGGGATCGGGTTCACGCTCAACGTGTACTCGGTCTCCAGCGGTGCCGGCTGGCCCGAGCCGTCGCCGATCGTCAGCCCGTCGGCGTCAGCGGTGTACGGCTCGATGAAGGCGTACCGGGCCGTCTGCGTGTCCGGGCCCGGACGAGCCTGGAACATGAACCAGTCGGTGCCCTCGTGGTCGACGAAGTTCGGACCCGTACCCGTGCCGGTGACCTCGGTGTTCTTGCTCATGATCGGGGTCGGGTTCTTGACCCAGTTCGAGGCGGCCATCGGGTCGCCACCGGTGTACTTCAGATAGCCGATGGCGTAGTAGATGGTCCAGTAGCCGCTGGCGGAGTACGCCATGTACACCTCGCCGTCGTCGCCGTAGACGGCGGTTCCGCCCTCCACGACCTTCGGCCACCACATGTTCGGGTCGCTGGTCGACTGGGCGTACCCATGCATCTCCCAGTCGTACTCGGACTTGGTGATGATGCTCGGCTCACCGGAGAGGGTCCACGGGTTGACCATGTGGCTCATGTTGATCGTCTGGTGGAAGTCGGCCGTTCCGCGTCCCTCTTCGGCGACGTAGGTGATGTAGGTCTCGCCGGCCACTCGCATGAGCGAGATGCCCGCCACGAACTCGTCGGTGTTGAAGTCGGGATCATCGGCGTTCGTGATGCGCTGCGGGACGTTCACCTCACCGGTGACCGGGTTGCCCCAGCGGCCCAGCAGGTCGTCGCCGTCCAGCGCCTTGAGCACGTACTGGCGCTGGCCCTCGGCGGCCGGATCGTTCGGGTCGGTCGCCGACAGGTACAGGTACCACCCGGCGTTCTCCTCGCCGACCTCCTCGGCTGTCAGGTGATGCACCTCCGGCGACCACAGGTTCTGCATGTCCTCGGGAGCGAAGATCACCGACCCCACAGACTCGGACAGGTCAGAGGGGTTGGCGACCTTGTGCAGCGCCATCGTGGTACCGGACGTCGCCAGGAAGTAGTACTGCCCCTGGTGGGTGAACATGTACGGGTCCGCCGCCCGGACGAGCGGGTTGGTGAACGTCAGCTCACCCTCCGGCACCGCCGCTTCGACCGCGGGATCGACGTGCAGGGCGCTCGCCATGTCCCCGGCGAAGCCCTCCGTGCCGAGCAGGTCGGTGAGGTGGCCGAAGTCGCCGCCGGTGACCGTGAGGTCGAACGTGCCGGCCAGCACGGTCGAGCGGGACTTCGCCGGCGCGATCGTCGCCCAGAACTCGCCACCGTTCACCGTGACGTCCGCGTCGTAGTCGGCTGCGTAGCCGCTCCCGTCCTCCTCGTGGACGGCGTAGACACCCCGCATGAACGTCCCGCCGTCGATCGTGGCGGAGGCCGATCCCGAGCTCTCGCCACGGTGGGAGAGGACGACCGGCCCGTAGAACGTGCCGCCGTCGATCTGGACGGTCACCTCGGCGCTGGTCGTCACCGCCGCGGTGTTGTCGGACCCGCCGCGCAGGCCGGCCCACTGCCCGCCCTCGACCGTCACCGAGGTGACCGGCGCAGGCTCGGTGTCGTTGCTTCCGCCGACGATGCTCAGGTGGGTCTCGCCGCGCCGGGTGAACGCGGTGTCGACGCCGGCACCGATCGTCAAGGGCTCACCCATCGCATAGATGGTGCCGTCGACGGCCGGGGACTGCAGCAGCACGTTCTCGAAGGTGGTCGGACCACCCAGCCGCAGCGCGCCCTCGATCTGCAGCGCCGCGCCGTCGGCAGCGAAGTCGATGTCGCCGTCGTCGGTGGTGAGCACGGCGTGCGTGCCGTGGTCGCCCACGTCGTACCCCTCGTCGACCGTGTACTGGTCCGTCACCACCACCCGCCCGTCACCGGACAGGGCGGCGATCGCCGCACTCAGGTCACCACTGGCGTGGGACGGGCTGGAGCCGTCACCATCGCCGTCGGCGGACAGGTACACGACCTCGTCCTCGGTGACGCTGTCGAACGCGGCCGCGATCTGGTCGATCACCCCCTGGTCGGCGCCTGGCAGCCGCGTCAGCGTGCGCGCCGCACCATCGGCGGCCGACCAGTCCGCGACCGAGATCGCACCGATCCCGGTCTCGCCGATCCGCGCCCTGACCTCGCCGTCAGCACCCTCGAGCAGCGCGTTGCTCACGCTGCCGCCGAGGAGCCGAGCCATCAGCGTCTCGGTGATCCGGCCCGCGGAGGAGCGGAGCGTCCCGACCTCACCGCCGGCCACGGTCGCCACCGCACCGGACACGTCGTGGGCGGTGTCGGTACCGGCCCAGACCTGCTCGACCGCACCGCCGGCGATCGTCACGTCCGTCGTGCCGGCGAAGTCGCCGGTCAGATCGGTGATGCCGACGACGCGGGCGAACTCGCCGGACTCGATCGAGATCGAGGCGCCGTCGCTGATGCCGGCCACGCTCACCTGGCCGCCGTCGGCCACGGTGACCCCCTCGCCGATCGTCAGGTCCACACCGTCGGCCAGCAGGTCCAACGCGCCCGCGTTCGCCAGCTCGACCGAGCTGAAGGTGACGTCACGCGCGATCGCGATCTCGGCGTCGGCGGGGAAGGCGATCGAGGCCGCGCCGTCGCCGACGAACGACACCCGCCCTGCGCCGGCGGCCAGCGTGGCCGCGTCGACGTCCCAGGCGACGTCGCCGCTGATCGTGATGGCACCGCCGTCGGCGGCGAGCAGGCCCAGAGCGGTCTCGAGGCTGCCGCACGGGTGCTCCGCGGTGCACTCGCCGCCGCTGCCGTCAGCACTGACGTGGACGTCCCCGGTGTTGATCAGGACGTCGAAGATCTCCCTGAGCGCCGCGACCTGGTCCGCCGTGTGGTGCTGCCCCGCGAAGCGCACCGTCCGGACCGCCGCGAACTCGAGGATCTGCTGGTGGCGATCTTCCCCGCCCCAGGCGTTCTCGGCCTCGATGGCGCCCCAGTCCACGCCGTCGAGCGTGAGGTCGACGTCCTCGACCACGTTGTTGATGTCGATCGTGTTGACGTGACCGCCGGTGAGCTCGACATCGGCACTGCCGACGAGGTAGCGGGTCACATCGCCGGCCGTGTGCAAGGCACCCACGCGGCCACCGGTCATCGTGATCTCGGTGCTGCCCGAGTAGTGGTTCTCGAGCGATGCCCCGAAGATCTCCTGGACGATGCCGCCGTTGAGCGTGATGTGAGAGGTGCCGGTGTAGGTCTGCGTCCCGGCGCCCTTGCCCCGGCTGAAGCCCACCACCTTGTAGAAGGTCCCCGAGTCGATCGTGATGTGCGAGTCGGCGTCGAGCGCGGTGTCCTCCGCGGACGGCCCGTGATAGCCACCCACCACGAAGACCTGCCGGACCCCTGGCGTGGGCACGCTCTGCATCGAGACGCCCTCGCCGAAGGTGATCGGGTTCCAGTTCGCGGCGAAGACGGCCCACTGCGAGGTGACGACACCCAGGTCCGCGAAGGTCGTGGGTCCCGCGAGGTTGTACTCGATGAACGGCGTGTTTCCGAAGATCAGTCGGCCCGGATAGTCCGTCTCGCCGTCGGAGCTGGTCACGAGGATGTCGCCGGTGTGTGCGGGCTCGGTGATCGAGAGTTCGAGCCGGTAGTCGCTCATGATGACGATGCGGCCACCGTCGGGAGTGACCTTCCGCAGCGCCTGGGTGAGCGTGCGCAGGGGTTGGTCCGGGTCGGTTCCAGGAGAGGTGTCGTCGCCGCCGGCCTGGTCGAGGTAGACGACGGTCTCGTCGGCGGCGGAGGCCGACGGCGCAACGAGGCCGGAGAAGACCAGGGCAACGGCAGCGACCATGGCGGCCAGAGTGGTGGACACACGCGTCATCGGGGCTCCACGGGGGTGAGTGGGTGCTCGGGTCTCCACGACGTGAGTGGATGTCGCCTGTGGTGCAAATGTAAGAACAATTCAGTTGTTCTTACGTTACGGTATCGGTCCTCGCGCAGGAGGTCAAAGGTTCGCGGCGGGGCGATTCCCGGAGCGCGACCGAGGGCCGCGGCTGGTCAGCCACGGCCCTCAGTGCGATGCCCCCGTCGGCGGGGGTCGGATCGGTCTAGCTCACGCCCAGCGGCGCGGCCGGCTCCGTCGGCCGCGGGACGTCGATCTCCCCGGCGATCGAGGTGAGGCCCTTGTCGAGGGCGTCCCAGCTCTCGAGCGTGCGGAGCACCTCCAGGCGGAACGCCGTCGGCCAGGCGGGCAGCCATTCGCACGGCTTGAACTCGGTGACGACCGGCCGGCCCCAGCGGGTGTGGAAGATGGCCTCGTCCTGGGAGCCCGCCGGCCGGACCCGGCCACGGACCGCCAGGGTGCCGTCGGAGACCAGCTGGTTGGCCCCGACCCACAGCGCCAGCGCCCGCTCGTGCCACTGGGGGTTCCCGGTGAGCTCGGCGAGCTCCAGGAACGACAGCACGTCGTGCAACGAGTACTGGTCGACCGCGGTGTGGGCCGTCGACACCGACGTCATGCCGAAGGTGTCGATGCCGACCTGGTGGAGCAGGCTGCCCTCCGGGTACCGCACGGTGAAGTGCATCATCCACGTACTCAGGTACCACGCCGTGGTCTCGGCCGCCTCGAGGTAGCGATGCTCACCAGCGAGCCGGTGCAGGCGGAGCGCCGAGATCAGCAGCGGGCTGGAGGATTCCTTGTCGATGCAGTAGGTGTCGAGCGCTCCGGCGGTGGTGTACCCGTCGCGCACCAGCTCGTCGTAGTAGAAGTCGAAGGCACGCTTCGCGCTCTCCAGGTAGCGCTCCTCGTGCGTGATCTCGTACGCCCTCAGCAAGGCGGGAACGAGGAAGCAGCCGACGGTGCCGCCCTCGCGGAACACGCTCCCGTCAGGGTTCCAGGCCTTGGCGAACTGCCCGTTCGCCTTCTGCTCGCGCAGCGCGAAGTCACAGATCCCCAACGCGACGCTCTTGTAGTGCTCGCGCGGCGTTCCGGCCCGCTCCGCCAGCAGATAGGCGTCCAGCAGGTACTCCGCGGCGCCACCGAGGTTGCAGGCGTCGATCGGGAAGATGCGCTTGCCGTCGGGGCCGGTGACGAACTCCGGGTGGTACTCCTCGTACGGGAGCTCCTTCCCGGGCTCCTTGCTCTGCACGAGCGTCTCGACGGGCGTCTCCATCACGCCGTCCACCTCGGGAGAGATGTTGAACTTGATGCGGATCATGCCGTTCGGCAGCACGAACCTGCACCAGTGGTCCAGCACGCTCAGCCCCTTGTCGCGGGCATCCTCGTCGCCGCTTCGCAGGTACTCCTCCAGGAGCGCCACCGACAGCGACGCGCTCTGACCGACCCAGCCGATCTCGTACTTGGAGATCCTCGTCTTGCCGAACGCGGTGACGTCCTCGTGCCAGCCGCAGCCTCGGTTGATGCTGATGAAACCGTCCGGCTCCTGAGTCCAGAGGAACTTGGTGTACGCGATGCTCAGGTCGTAGAGCCGCTGCGGTCCGAGCGGTTCCTGAACCGGGTGGCCGTAGTACCGCAGGGCGAAGTCGAGCAGCGGCTGGTAGTCCAGGTGCGGCCGTGGCGCCGCGAAGCCGCCGATCACCGCCTGGAAGGTGCGCCTCGGCTTCATCGTGCCCTGGTAGGAGTCCTTCCAGAAGTGGCGATGCAGCACCTGCGGGCCCTCGACCTCGGGCCACAGCAGCGTGTGGCGCTCGACGTCACCCTCGCGCGTGAGCGAGCAGCTGACGGCGTCGTCGAGAGCGCCCGACAGCACGACCGCCTGCCCGCCCGCGGCCGAGTAGGTGCAGGCCGGGATCGTGCCTCGGTGCCACGCCCAGGTCCAGGGTGTGCCGTCGGAGGCCCTGTCACCCACGTACTCGGGCGTGTCTCCCCAGCCGTTGCCGTTGTAGCTGATGCCCGGCACCATCGTGAACTCCGGCGCGAAGGCCGTCTCGAGCTCCATCCGCATCGAGTCGGTCGGCTCGTCGCACACCCGCTCCCACAGCCAGAACCCGTTCTCGATCGGTGTGAAACTGTCGCTGGCCCCCGCGCACCCCAGCACTCGCAGGACCGGGGCACCGTCGCGCCTCAGCGTCCACTCATCGGCTTCACGAACGAACTCGTACTGATCGTTGGTCACCGTTCATCCTCAAGGTCTAGTCGAACGCGACAAGGCACATGCCGGCACCCGACGACGCACGCAGCACCGTCACGGAAGCGGCACTCGCCGCTCGACCTTATGTTCATAAGATCTGAATGTCAATACATTTATACGTTGGCGAAGGTAGGGGCAGCGGCAGATCGTGAACGTGCCGGCGTGGCACCCGCGCGTCCCCGGCGCACGGGGCAAGGCACGCACCGGCCGGCTCCCCGGCCGTCACGGTCGTCCGGGTCTCGAGGGTGCCCGCGAACCCGTGGCCGGGGCCGCAACACCAGGCGCAGATCTTCGAGAATGCCCTGCAGGGGTCCGGCTGGCGGCGCGGACACTGAGCGAGCCGGCAGCGGCGGCCCAGCGGAGCCGTTCGGCGTCGGCGTCGACAGGTAGTCCGACCAGGTCAACAGCTCCCCGGGGCCTGGTCGTGCTCGCCCCGCCGGGGCTCACGGCCGTGTGTTTCCGCGAGCACGGCTGACCAGGACGGCGACCGATCCCCCTCAGTTGCCACTCCCTCCTGCCGTGCGGCCCGGCTCCACGTAGCCGACGTCGAGGAAGCCGACGGCGTCGGCGTCGGCCGGGTCGTCGCCGGTCCAGCACCACAGCCGACCGGTGCGTCGTCCGTCCGGCAGCGCGGTTCGCAGCACGACCGGCTCGCTGAGCGCGAACGGCTCAACGGTGAGCGGCGCGGACTCGCAGTCTGGCTTGGTGTCGTGGCCCGGACGGCGCGCGCCGGCCGGGGTCCAGACGGCGCGGACGGTCGTGTGCAACCGGCCGGGTCCGTGGTGCGAGACCCGCACCGGGACCTCGAACTCGGCGTCGCCGGGTGCGAGGTCGGTGCCGGCGGCCAGCGGCTCGACGTCGAAGACGAGCGTGGTCGGCGCGTGGACGATCGACGGGTCGAAGCCGCCGAGGTCCTTCGCGGACCGGTCCTCGGCGAGCAGCCCGGCGCTCTCGTGCTCGACGTCGGCCAACTCGGTGTAGACGTACCCGGCGATGCGGTCGTGGCGGCGCAGCTCCTGGGTCTGCCAGCGCAGCTGCCAGCCGCGTTCCAGGCTGGTGAAGCCGCCGCCGTACTCGCTGTTGAGGAACGGCACGCCGGACCGCGGCACGGCGTCGTCGGCGTAGATCGCCTTGTCCTCGACGTGGTCCGGGCCGAGCCGCACCGGGAACGCGGCGCGCTCGCCGGAGGCCAGCGCGGCCACCGTCCGCGCCCACGTCGCCGGGTCCTCCTCGTAGTGGTGCCAGTCGACGAGGTCGGTGCGCACGTGCGTCCAGCCGGAGTTGTCGACGATCGGGCGGGTCCGGTCGAGCGCCGCGAGCAGGTCGTAGGCGTGACGGACGGCGTCGCGTTTGCGCTCGTCGCCGGGGACGTCCCAGTCCAGCCCCCACTCCTCGTTGTAGAGGCCCCACACGACGATCGACGGGTGGTTGCCGTCGCGGCGCACCATCGCGGCCAGCTGGTCCTCGAACGCCGCGCACCCGGCGTCGGTGAACCGGCTGGTGCTGGCCGGCTCGGCCCAGACCAGCATCCCGGTGCGGTCGGCCTCGTGCAGCCAGCGCGGGTCCTCGAACTTGAGGTGCTTGCGAACCAGGTTGAACCCGGCCGCTGCGGCCAGCCGGAGGTCCTCACGCAGCGCCTCCGGACCGGGCGCGGTGAGCCCGGCGCCGGGCCAGTAGCCCTGGTCGAGCACGCCGCGGACGTAGAGCGGCTCGCCGTTGAGCCGCAGCCGGTCGCCGTCGGCCTCGATGCGGCGCAGCCCGGTGTGCGCGGCGAGTGTGTCGGCTCCGTCGGCGGTGCGCAGTGTGACGTCGACGCGGTACAGGTGCGGGTCCGCGGGCGACCACGGCCGCGGCCGCTCCAGCGGCAGCCGCCCGCGCGCCACGCCGGTCTCGTCGCAGGTCAGCTCGACGGCGACGCCCTCGGTGTGCAGCGTGACGACCGCACCGGCGGCCAGCGGGCCGGCCGCCGTCACCGTCGCGTCGATGCCGGTGAGTGAGTCGCCGCGCAGCTCGACCGCGTCGACGTAGGTGGCCGGCCGGCGCTCCAGCCACACCGGCTGCCAGATGCCGGAGGTGGGGGTGAAGCTGACGCCGTCGTAGTCGTCGCGCGGGATCGAGCGCTGCTTGCCGTGCGGGATCTCCCGCTTGTCCGCCGGAGCGTGGACGCGCACGACGATCTCGGCCCGCTCCCCCGCCCCGGTGACGGCGCCGAGGTCGAACTCGAACGGCGTGTAGCCGCCGGTGTGCCGGCCCAGAGGCTCACCGTTCACCCAGACCGTCGCCTCGTGGTGGACCGCGCCGAAGCACAGGAACGCGTGCTCGCCCGCCCAGGAGGGCGGAAGACTCACCGTCGTCCGGTACCACGCTGTCTCCAGCCAGGTCCGCCGCACGCCCGACGCCGGCGTCTCCCACGCGAACGGCACCACGATCGACTCCGGCCACGGCCCGGCCTGCAGGTCGCCGGGACCGGCGGCGCCGGCCTCGTCGTCGGGCCGGAACTCCCAGCGTCCGTCGAGCGGGAGCCAGGCGGCGGAGCGGTCGCGGTCCGGGCGGGGGTACTCGTGCTGGTGCGTCACGGATGGAGCCTTTCGTCCGATGGTCGGGGCGCGGTCAGCCTTTGACCGAGCCGGCGAGAATGCCGTTGATGAAGTGGCGCTGCAGCAGCACGAACACCACGAGCAGCGGGACGAGCGCGATCGAGCTTGCGGCCAGCAGCTCGCCCCAGACGGTGGCGAAGTCGGCGCCGATGCGGTTGCCGGTGATGTTCTGCGCGAGCGTGGCCAGCACGACCTGCAGGGTCTGCATCGACTCCTGCGACGTGACCACGACCGGCCAGACGAAGTCGTTGTAGATGTTCATCACGGTCAGGACGGCCAGCCCTGCCAACCCAGGCCGGATCACCGGCATCACGATCGAGACGAAGATGCGGAACTCCCCGCATCCGTCGACCCGGGCAGCGTCCAGCAGCTCGTCCGGGACGGCCGCGATGACCTGCCGCATCCAGAAGATCGCGAACGCGTCGACGGCGCCGGGCAGCACCAGCGCCTGGTAGGTGTTGACCCAGCCCAGCTCGCGCATCTGCAGCAGCAGCGGCACGACCAGGACGATGGTCGGCAGCATCAGCGTCAGCAGGACGGCGCCGAAGATCACGTTCTGGCCGGCGAACCGGTACTTCGCGAACGCGAACCCGGCGAGCGGGGCGAAGAACAGCGTCAACCCGCCCTTGAGCACCAGCACGATCGCGGTGTTGAGGAAGCCCGACGCGATCGGGACGTCCTCGAACATCGCCCGGTAGTTGCCGAGCGTGAAGGCGCCCGGGTCGAAGCCGAGAGGGTCGGTGATGATCGTCGCCGGCTGCTTCAGCGACGACAGCAGCGCCCACATCACCGGCGCGAGGAACGCCGCCGTCAGCACGATCAGGAAGACGTGCGACGCGACGGCCGGCCGGCGGGTCATCAGTCCCGCTCCCGGAGCAGCCGGACGAACAGCAGCGAGATCAGCATCACGAGCGCCACCAGCAGGAACGAGTTGGCCGAGCCGGTACCGAGGTCGGACCGGCCGAGGTGGTCGTAGAGGTAGAGCCCGGCCGTCGTGGTGGACCCGTACGGCCCGCCGTCGGTGACGACGTACGGCTCGGCGAACATCTGGAACACCGCCAGCGTCTGCATGACGACGAGGAACAGCACGACCCGGCGGACCAGCGGCACCGTGATGCTGACCAGCTGCCGGGTCCGCGACGCGCCGTCCAGCTCGGCCGCCTCGTACACCGACGCCGGGATCGACTGCAGCCCGGACAGCAGGATCACGATCGCGAACCCGGTCGTCTTCCACAGGAACAGCAGCGCGAGCGTCGGCTTCGCCCACACCGTCGACGTCAGCCAGTCGATCTCCGGCAGCCCGACGGCGCCGAGCAACTGGTTCACCGCGCCGTAGTCGGCGTCGAACACGACGATCCAGATCTGCGCCATCGCCACCAGGGGCGTGACGAAAGGCACCAGTGCGACGGTGCGGTAGAAGCCGCGCAGCCGCAGTTTCGCGTTGTTCAGCAGCACCGCCGCGAGCAGCGCGACCACGACCTGTACCGGCACGATGAGCAGCCACAGCACCGCCGAGTTGGCCAGCGAGGACCAGAACGCCTCGCTGCCGAGCAGGTACGTGTAGTTGTCCCAGCCGACCCAGCGGGCCGGGCCGGACCCGCTCCAGGCGGTGAAGCTGAGCCGGAAGGTGTAGATCAGCGGGTACACGCTGAACGCGAGGAAGATCGCCACGAACGGCAGCACGAAGACGTACGGCGCCAGCCGCCGCCTGGACGGGCGCCCGCGGCGGCGCCGGGCCGGCGCCGCCGCGGTTCGTCCGCGCACCTCGGTGCTGGTCACAGTCACGACGCGCGTTCCACCAGGTTGGCCTGGATCTGCTCGGTGGACTCGGCGATGACCTGCTCCGGCGTCAGCTCTCCGTCGAACATCCGCTGCAGGTTGTTCCCGAGGTACTCGACGGCGCCGGCCCACCAACTCGGGATCGGCGTCCCGCCGGGGATCTGCGCTCCGGCCTCGATCGCGATCGGCCAGAGGTCCTGGCCGCCGAGCGCGTCGAGCGGTCCGAACAACGGCGCGGCCGGGTCGGCGGCCGGCGCGTAGCTGGGCACCGACGTGTTGAGGCCGTCCGGGTAGATCGCGTTGGGCCCGTAGACGGCCTGGAAACCTTCCGGGTCGAACACCAGGAACTCGTAGAACAACCAGGCCAGCTCCGGGTTCTCCGCGTCGCGCGGGATGACGAAGCTGGACCCGCCCATCGCGCCGCTGCGCGCGCCGCCCTCGGTCCACGCCGGCAACGGCATCGCCCGCCACTGCCCGGTGGTCTGCGGCAGCAGCTGCTGCGGCGCGAAGTCCCACCAGATCGCCCACGGGACGAAGACCTGCTGCCCGCTCTCCAGCGTCGCGAGGTCGGCCGGACCGAGGTACTCCGCGCGGGTGCCGAGGCCGGCCTCGTTCACCTCGTCGAGCCAGGTCAGGATCTGCCGGTACTCGGGCGAGTCCAGCCGCAGCTCGCCGTCCGCGTCGGCCAGGCTGGTGCCCAGCTGGCTGGCGAACATCTCCAGCCAGAGCTGGCCGAGGAACGGCTCCTTCTCCAGGTGGATCGGCGCGGCGTCGGGCCGTGCCGCCTTGATCTGCTCCGCCGCGGCGAACAGGTCGTCGTAGGTCTCGATCGACGCCGGGTCGATGCCGACGTCCTCGAGGATGTCCGCACGGTAGTAGAGCAGCCCGGGGTTGAGGTCCCACGGCACGCCGTAGATGTGTTCGCCGACGGTGTTGACCTCGACCTTCTGCGCCGCGATGTCGTCGAGGTACGGCTCCAGCACGGCGGAGAGGTCGTAGAAGTGGTCCGACAGCCCGGCCACCTTCGCGTCGTCGAGAAACACACCGTCGGGCACATCGGCGGCGGCGATCAGTGTGTTCGGCAGCTTGGTGTCGATGTCGACGGCCTCGTGGTGCACGACGATGTCCGGGTAGCGCTCGGTGAACCGCTCGATGACGCCGTCGAAGACCTCGTACAGGTCGCCGGAGCGGTCCCAGATGGTGATCTCGCCGGCCGGCGCGTCGGTGTCCGGCGCGGCCAGTGTGCCTTCGGCCGGGCCGGTGCCGCCGTCGCCGGACTCGGCGTCGGAGCTGACCTCGGGCCCGCAGGCGGCCAGCAGAACGGTGGCCAGGCCGGCGGCTGCCGCCCACGTCCATCCTCGAGTCTGGTTGCGCTTCATGACACTCCCTTGTGTGGACAGCCAGCGCGTTTGCAACGTGGCAAAGAATGTAGCGCAATTTTCCACGTTGCAAAAGCTCTCCCGAACCGGGATCATGGACGGGCAGCCGAGCGGGAGGTGTGGATGAGTCAGGTCACCGTGAAGGACGTCGCCCGGCTGGCCAAGGTGTCGCCCCGCACCGTGTCGAACGTCGTGAACGACTACACCCACGTCAGCGACGACGTCCGGCGCCGCGTCCTCGCCGCCATCGACGAACTGGGCTACCGGCCCAACCTCGTCGCCCGCAACCTGCGCACCGGGCGCACCGGCCTGCTCGCCCTGATCGTCCCCGAGATCGACGTCCCCTACTTCAGCGAGCTGGCCCGCGCGGTCATCGACGCCGCGTCGGCGCACGGCTACCGGGTGATGATCGACCAGACCGGCCACGACCACGAGCGGGAACGGCAGCTGCTGACCGGCACCGACCGCACCATGCTGTTCGACGGCGTCCTGTTCAGCCCCCTGGTCACCCAGGACGAGATCGCCGACCTCGACAGCAGCACCGTCCTGCCGACGATCCTGCTCGGCGAGCACACCTTCACCGGCCGGTTCGACCACATCGCCATCGACAACACCCGGGCCGCCCACGAGGCCACGACCCACCTCGCCGCGACCGGCCGGCGCCGCATCGCCGCCGTCGGGGCGCAGCCGCGCGAGACCTACCGCACGCCCCGTCAGCGCACCGCCGGCTACCTCAGCGCCCTCGCCGACGCCGGCCTCCCCCGCGACGACGACCTCGTCGTGCCGGCCGCCCGCTACCACCGCCGCGACGGCTACGACGCGACGCGGCGGCTGCTCGCACTGGACGTGCCACCCGACGCGATCTTCTGCTACTCCGACCTGCTCGCGATGGGCGCCATGCGGGCGGTCCAGGACGCCGGGCTGCGGATCCCCGACGACGTCGCGATCATCGGCATCGACGACATCGAGGAGGGCCGGTTCGCGACCCCGTCGCTGAGCACCGTCGCCCTCGACAAGGACGTCATCGCGACCCGCGCACTCGAGCAGTTGGTGCGCCGCATCGAGGACCCCACGCGCCCCGCCACCCAGATCGTCGTCCCGCACCAGCTGATCGAGCGCGACAGCACCCGCCGCTGGTAGTCACGAGGCGTACACGCCCGACGCCGCCTGGTGGCGCGACCGGTTCAGACGCCCAGGTCGGCGTACTTCGCGCCGATCGCATGGGCACGGCGGTTCCATCCGCGGATCACGGCGGCTGGTCCGTGCCGCCGTAGGCCAGGCCTGACTGGTAGGCGATGACGACGAGCTGCGCGCGGTCGCGGGCCTGCAGCTTCGTCATGGCGCGCTGCACATGGGCGCGGACGGTGAAGGGGCTGAGGAACATCCGCTCGGCGATCTCCTGGTTGGACAGGCCGGTCGCGACCAGGGCCACCATCTCACGTTCGCGCGGGGTGAGCGCGTCGAACTGCTCGGGCCGATGCCAGGGCGGGTCGTCGGCAGGTGTGGCCAGGAAGCGGGCGATCAGTGCGCGGGTCGCGGCGGGCGAGAGCAGGGTCTCGCCGCCGGCGATCGTGCGGACGGCGTCGAGCAGGTCGGCCGCCCCGATACCCTTGCCGATGAAGCCGCTCGCTCCCGCGCGCAGCGCCTGGGCGACGTGCTCGTCGGTCTCGTAGGTCGTGAGGATCAGGATGCGAGTGGCCTGCAGCTCCGGGTCCGCACAGATCTCGGCGGTGGCGGTGAGGCCGTCCACGCCGGGCATCCGGATGTCCATGACCACCACGTCCGGGTGCAGCTCTCGGGTGAGGCTCACCGCTTCCCCGCCGTCGGCGGCCTCGCCGACGACGGTGAGGTCGTCGGCGACGTCGAGCAGCGTCCGGAACGCTTGGCGCAGGAGGGCCTGGTCGTCGGCAAGGAGCACCCGGACCGTCATCGGGTGCTCCTCACGGCCGGGAGCGGCAGGTCGGTGGAAACGAGGAAGCCCCCTTCCGGGCGCCGGCGCGCGGAGAGTTGCCCGCCGACCGCGGCGGCGCGTTCGCGCATCCCGATCAGGCCGAAGCCGGGTGGCCGGTCCGGCGCCGGAGGAGCGTCGTTCCCGTCGTCGGCGACGGTGATGGTCAGGCGGTCGCGGTTCCAGTCGAGGCCCACCCGGGCACTGCCGGAGCCGGCGTGCTTGGTCACGTTCGTCAACGCCTCCTGGATGATGCGGTAGGCGGTGAGGTCCACTCCCGGTGGCAGCGGCCTGGCCGTGCCTTCCTGGTGCATCGAGACGTCCAGGCCCGCGCGACTGAACGACTCGAGGAGGGTGGGAAGCCGGGACAGTCCGGGCGCCGGTTCGGCGGGTGCGACCGCGTCGCCCGACTGGCGCAGCAGGCCGACCGTGGCCCGCAGGTCGTCGAGTGCGTTCCTGGTGGTTTCGATGACGTCCTCCAGGCTCGTGCGGGTCTGCTCGGGGCGTACGTCGAACATCTGGGCGGCGACCATGGCCTGGGCGTTGGCCAGGGTGATCTGGTGGGCCACGAGATCGTGCAACTCCCGGGCGATGCGCACCCGTTCCTCGGCGACCCTCCGGCGCGCTTCGCTCTCCCGGCTCTTCTCGGCGCGGCGGGCCCGCTCCTCGACGGCGCCCAGGTAGGCCCGCCGGTTCTGCACCGACCACCCGAGCACGCCGGCCACCAACGGGACCGCGATCACTGTGCCCAGCCGCGTCACGTCCTGCCACGACAGGGTCTCGACGAGAGGGGTCGTCGAGACCAGCAGCGCCGCTGACAGGGGGATGGCGACCGCCGCCCGCCTCTCGTCGCGCACCGCGAGGGCGTAGGCGGCGACCGCGATCGGGGCGACGACGAGCGGCGTCAGCAGCAGGTCCACTGGGGCCACCGCCATGCCGCACAGGGTCGTAGCGGCGAGGGCGGCCAGCGGTACGCGGTGCCGCAGCGGCAGCACAGCACATGTCAGCACCGCGACGACGTACGCCGCGGCCGGCGGCGGCCCGAACGTGCCGTCGGCGTGCGCGACGCCGCCGGAGAGACAGAGCACGAACGTGGCGGCGAGGATCGCCGTCTCCCGCCACCACGGTGCGCGTGGTCGCGGGAGGGAGGCGTCTGCACTCGTCATGGCGATCCCACGATACGAGGCCGTTCCCCAGGCGGGCATCGTTCCCAGGAACCGCCTGTCCTAGTGCATACGCACCAGAGGAAGTCGGTTGCGAGGGACGACGACCGGCGGGTCGTCCGTGGGGAGCATGGGTGGCTGAATCGTCCGGCGCGAGCCGGACAGGAAGGCGGCATGAGAATGTCCCACGACAGCGACAACACGACCGACGCGGTCCGGCTGACGGCCGTCCACAAGGTCTACGGCAAACGCGACAACCAGGTGGTCGCGCTCGATGGGGTGACGACGCGGTTCGGCCGGGGCACGTTCACGGCGATCATGGGCCCGTCGGGCTCCGGCAAGAGCACGCTGCTGCAGTGCGCGGCCGGGCTCGACCAGCCGACGTCGGGTTCGGTGCTCCTCGAGGACCACGAGCTCAGCGAGCTGGACGAGACCGAGCTGACGAAGCTGCGGCGCGACCGCATCGGCTTCGTCTTCCAGGCGTTCAACCTGCTCCCGGTCCTGACGGTGCGGCAGAACGTGACGTTGCCGTTGCGGCTCGCCGGACGCAAACCGGCCAGAGGCCGGGTGACGAGCGTGCTCGAGCAGGTCGGCCTGGCCGAGCGGAGCAGGCATCGTCCGGCGGAGCTGTCCGGCGGGCAGCAACAGCGGGTCGCCATCGCACGGGCGTTGATCAGCGAGCCCGCGGTCATCTTCGCGGACGAGCCGACGGGCGCGCTGGACACGGGGACCGCGCGAGGCGTTCTCGGGTTGCTGCGGC
Source organism: Jiangella alba (assembly GCF_900106035.1). Lineage (GTDB taxonomy): Bacteria > Actinomycetota > Actinomycetes > Jiangellales > Jiangellaceae > Jiangella > Jiangella alba. Next base: position 3,391,011 of record NZ_FNUC01000004.1, on the reverse strand, counting down.
ACTCGGCGCGAACCGGCGGCCAGACGATCGTGATGGTGACGCACGATCCGGTCGCGGCGTCCTATGCCGATCGGGTCCTGTTCCTCGCCGACGGACGTCTGGTGGGTGAGCTGCACTCGCCGACGGCCAAGGCCGTGGCCGAGCGGATGACCCGCCTGGGCGCCTTCGCCGACGACGCCCCTCTCCCGTCCTCGGCGACGGTGGCGGGAGGGCGGCGCTGATGTTGCGGCTGGCGCTTCGCACCCTGCGGTTCCGGATGGGCACGTTCGTGGCGGCGTTCCTCGCCATGTTCTTCGCCGCGGCCATCGTGATGGCCTGTGGCGGGCTGATCGAGACGGGCATCCGTACAGCGGTTCCGCCGCAGCAGCTGGCGTCGGCCGACATCGTCGTCGCCGGGAACCAGGAGTACGACGCTCGCGGCGGCGACCCGGACGAACCGGCGATCCTGCCCGAGCGGGTCCGGGTCGACGCTGGGCTCGAGGACACGATCTCGGACCTTCCGGGTGTGCAGGACACCACGGCCTACGTCTTCGACGGCGACCCGCCGGCGGGGACCGTCGACGCGATCGGTGTGGTGACCGAGCCCGGCGCGGACGTGAGCGAGGTCCGGGAGGCGATCGACGCCGAGCTGGACGGCGCCACGACCACGCTGGTGGGCGACCAGCGGGGGCAGGCGGAACTGCGCGAGGCCAAGGGCACCAGCGTGAACATCGTCGCCCTGGCCGGTGTCTTCACCGCCTTCGCGATCATGGTGTCGGTCTTCGGAGTGGCGTCGATGCTGGCCCTGTCGATCACTCAGCGCCAGCAGGAGCTCGCGCTGTTGCGGGCCATCGGATCCACGCCCCGTCAGGTGCGCCGGCTGATCCTGCGTGAGACCTTGGCCCTGTCGTTGGCCGCGACCGCGCTCGCCATCGCCCCGGGCCGGTTCCTGGGCGAGTTCGTGTTCGACCAGCTGGCCGATCGTGGCATCGCCACCGAAGGGGTGGCCTTCCACCAAGGCTGGATACCGACGGTGGCCGCGATGGGGATCGCGGTCGTCGCGGCGCTCGCCGGTGCCCTGGGTGCCGGGCGGAGAGCCGCACGCATCAGGCCCACCCAGGCCCTGGCCGAAGCCTCTCTCGAAGGCAGGCTGATCGGCGGGTGGCGGGTGTTCATCGCGTTGCTCCTGATCGGTGGCGGGGTCGCGCTCACCTTTGTGAGCATCGCGGTGATGAGCGGGCCGCTGACGCCGGCCACCGCCGCGCCCGCGGTCATCGTCTTCGCCATCGGGTTCGCTCTGCTGGCACCCGTCCTGGCGAAGGTCATGACGTTCGTCCTGCAGTGGCCCGTCCGCGCGCTGGGTGGCGTGACGGGCCAGCTCGCCGTGCTCAACGCCCGCGGCCGGACCGGCCGGATGGCGGCGGTGATGGCGCCGGTCGTCCTGCTGACCGGGGTGGCGACCGGCATGCTGTATCTGCAGACGACCAACGACGACGCCGACCGGCAGATCTTCGCGGACAGCCTGGTCGCCGACGCGGTCGTGACGGCCGAGAACCGGCTCGACCCCGAGCTGGTCGAGCGGATCGACGAGCTGCCAGGCGTGGCCGGCGCGTCGGAGTACGTCGGCAGCACCGGCTTCATCGAGAGCCCCGACGACAGCTCACCGGCGGGTGAGGGCTGGAACCTGCAGGGAGTCACCGCCCGCGGCGCCGACGCCACCACACCCGTCGACGTCACCGCCGGCGCCTTCGCCGACCTGCGCGGTGACACGGTCGCGGTCGAAGACCAGCACGCCGGCCGGCTGAGCGTCGACGTCGGCGACACGATCACGCTGCGGATGGGCGACAACACCACGATCGACGCGCAGGTGGCTGCGTTGTTCTCCGCTCCGGACGACTACGACACGCTGCTGCTTCCGGCCGAGACCCTGGCCGCGCACACCACCGAGGGATTCGCGACGAGGATCCTCGTCACCGCCGACCCGGACACCGATCCCGGCACCCTCAGGGCAGAGCTGACCCAGACGCTCGCCGACGAGAACGGTCTGACGGTGAGCGGCCGCGACGTCCTGTTCAGCGAGTACGACGAGCAGCGGACCACGGCCACCTTCGCGATCTACATCATGGTGATCATGATCGCCGGGTACGCGGCGATCACGGTGATCAACACCCTGGCGTCGAGCACGACGGCGCGGCGGCGGGAGTTCGGGCTGCAGCGGCTCGCGGGCTCGACCCGCGGCCAGGTGCTGCGGATGGTCGGGATCGAAGGCGCGATCGTGGCAGTCAGCGGCGTCGCGTTGGGCACCCTGGCCTCGATCGCGATCCTGGTCCCGGTCAGCCTCAAGCGCCTCGACTCGGTGCTGCCCTCGGGTTCCCCGTTCATCTACGCGGCGACGGCCGGCCTGGCGGTTCTGCTGACCCTCAGCGCCACGCTGCTACCCGCCTGGCGAGCGACGCGTGGCCGACCCGCCGAGTCGGCCCTCGCCATCGAATAGCCGCGAGCCATGGACGCTGCTGGGCGGCAGGCCGGCCCTGCGTCCGAACCGACAGCGGACGGGTCAGATCGGCGACGTGTGGTGGCGAGGCAGGTGCCGGGGAGAGGGCCTGCTCCCAGGCGGCATCAGCACTGGCGCTCGGCTTCCTGGCTTCCTCGCCGTAGCGAGCCGCCGACGGCTGGACAGACGAAAGTGCCCCTCACCTTGCGTTTCCGCAGGTGACGGGCGCTTCTCTGTAGCCCCGACGGGATTCGAACCCGCGCTACCGCCTTGAGAGAGCGGCGTGCCGTCGGCGGGATCCACCTACCCTGACCTGCAGCAACGCGCCCGCAGCGGCGGCTCGCAACCGAACTTGGACACGTATTCGCCACGCAGCGGTCGTAGCTGACCGGACGCCGTCGCTCACCGCCGGACACGCGAGAGCGTCGCCAGCGCGGCGATGGGCGAGACTCGGTCGCCGGCTGAAATCAACGCACCGCCATAGATCTGGAGGACGAGCAGCGACCACCTGATCGAGCGTCGACCGCACGTCTGGCCACGACCTCAGCCAGAGCTCACGGCAATGCGTCTTACCGTCCAGAATGAGCTACCTGCCAGGGCGGGCTCGTCAGCCCACGCGGATGCCTTCGTCGGCGAGGAGTCCGCGGGCCCGGCCCAGTTGGCGGTCGGTGGAGTAGGCGTACCACCGTTCGGCGAGGTTCTCCTCGTGGATCAGGTCGCGGAATCGGCCGAAGGCGCCCTTGCCCTCGATCAGCCGTTCCAGCCGCGCCCGCAGGGCGGGGTCGTGCTGCCGCTGGGCAAAGGATGCCATGTCCCGCCATCCCTCCGTCGAATCGGTGCGATGGAACCAGAGCCACCGGTCCGGCTCTTCCTCCACGTCGATCGCGGCGCCTTCTCCGACCAGCATCGCGTCGGTGGCGGTCTCGTCGTACACTTCGCCGGTACCTAGGTCGAGGTAGCCGCCGGTCGACATGCTCGGGTCTCCCTCCAGTTCGGTGCAGAGCATCTCGAGGTCGACCGGAACCACCCGCCCCTTCAGCGGTTCGCGCCGCAGCCTGGCCAGCAGGTCGTCGGCCAGCACTTCATCGCCAGGGCCGGCACGCACGGTCAGCCGGTTGATGACCGACAACGCCACCGGCTCGGTCTGCTCCCGTCGCTGTTCAAGGGCCATCGGTATCCCGGCCCCCACCTGTTGCAGCGCGTCATCGACGTCGCGGCCCGTCACGGCGGCCAGGAAGCGGTCCGCATCCGCTGCGGCGATGGCAGCTCGCAGGTCGGAGAGATCCAGCTCGGGAACGAGCTCATGTGCGGGCCACGCGTGTAGCAGCATTGGATGTGGATGGGCCGGTTTCCTCGGTGGCCGGCTCTCGCCATCGTCGGCTGCCCATCTGCGCCCGTACTGGTCCGGCATGCTGCCCCACCCCCAGTAGGGCAGCGGCCTGTCGGGGCGGATGCCCAGCACCTCCAGTGGGTCGATCTTCTCCTCGCCGATCACGCACCGGTGGATCCAGTCGTCGCCAAGGTCGAAAGTGAACTGGAACTCAGCCCCCGGATCCAGGACCCTGGCCACCTTGGTCGTCTCAATGTCCGTCAGCGTCCTGATCGGCCCCCCGACCGACCCGGCCATCTCCGCCCCCGTCTCCTCGTCCGTGACCACCCGGCCATCGGCCAGGGTGAACACCGACAGGTGTGCCCGGTCCCATCGGGCGAAGGCGACGTTGACAGCATCCGCGAGGTCCATGAAGGTGTGCGACGGCCCGACCGCGAAGACTCGCCCGGGCCACGGCCACAGTTCCCCTCCCCGACCGCCGAGCAGCTCCACCGTCACCGACAACCACGTTCGTCCCATCCCCAGAGAGTCGCACGGACGCCGACAGGGCGCTCGCACCGATCCTGACAGAACTCGGCGAGGCGGTGACATCCGTGCAACGGATCCTGCAGGCATACCCCGCGGCACTCGAGTCGAATGAAGGGTGAACGCCCCACGGCCGCGCGCGAAGTTCTTACGCGGACGCGTCCTTCCGCCGCAAGTGGCGCTGAAGCTTCAGCCGTTCGTGGACGCTCACGCTCGGCGTCGTCGTCATCCACTAGATGACCTATTCCAAGTGGTCGCGCGCGTGTCATGAGCCGGTGACGTGGGCGAGGGTGTCCAAGATCAGTTTGTGAGAACAAACCTGGACACCCTCGCGACTGCACTGTACGTGACGGTCGATGACCTGTTGATCGATTCTCCGCACCTGGCGCCGTGGCGGCCCAGGGTCGGGATCGAGCCGAGGATCAGCGACGCGGAGTTGGTGACGCTGGCGGTGATGCAGGCCCTGCTGGGGTTCACCTCTGAGGCTCGCTGGCTGCGCTACGGACGCGCTCACCTGCGGCATCTGTTCCCATACCTGCCCCAGCAGCCCGGCTACAACAAGCGGCTGCGGCGCCTCGGCGCCACGATCGCCCAGCTGGTCGGGGTGCTGGCCCGGGACACGAGCATGTGGACCGATGACGTCTGGGTGGCCGATTCCACCCCGGTCGAGTGTGCCCGATCACGGGAGACGGCGCGGCGCTCGGACCTGGCCGGGTGGGCCGAGTACGGCTACTGCGCCTCGCATTCGAGGTTCTTCTGGGGACTGCGGCTGCACCTGCTGTGCACACTGCACGGCCTGCCGGTCGGGTTCGCCCTGACCGGCGCGAAGGCCGACGAACGCCAGACGCTGCTCGGGATGCTCGATGCCGACCCCGAGCTCACCGGTCCCGGGCGGGCCGGGCAGATCGTGATCGCGGACAAGAACTACTACGGCCGCGAGTTCGAGACCACCCTCACCGACGCCGGCGTGGACCTGCTGCGCCCGGCCCGCAAAGGCGAACCCCAGCGGGCCGGGACCGAGTTCTTCAAACCGTTGCGGCAGGTCATCGAGTCGATCAACGACACCCTCAAGGGCCAGCTCGATCTCGAACAGCATGGCGGACACACCCCGGCCGGAGTGTGGGTCCGCGTCACTCAACGCATCCTGGCCCTCACCGCGGCAATCTGGCACAACGACCACACCGGTCAGGCGACCAAGCGATCCCTCCTGGCCTACGACCACTGACCACCTTGGAATCGGTCATCTAGTGTTCGACTGAGGATGCGATGAGATGGCACGGCGCTGGGTGAGACCGTCCGTCGTCCGCTGGTCGCGGGGGCTGTTGTCCGGCGTGGCGCTGGTGGGCGCGGTCACCGGCGTCATCGCGCTCCTCGAGCCACAAGTGCCCGTGGTACCCCTCTTGGTGCTCTACCTCCTCGCGGTGCTGCCGGTCGCCATCGCCTGGGGCGCGGGACCGGCAATCCTGACATCCCTCGTCAGCATCGTGACCTTCGAGGTCCTCTTCCTGGCACCAGTGGGTTCGCTCGGTGTCGCCGCACGAGAGCAGGCGGGGGCACTCGGGGCGTTCCTGCTCACGACCGTTCTGGTGACCGCGCTGGCAGTCCGCCTGCGCCGGGCCGCGGTCGAGTCCGCACGCCTGACCGACGAGCAGTCGGCACTGCGACGGGTCGCGACCCTCGTCGCGCAGGCAGTTCCTCGGTCGACGATCTTCGAAGCCGTGACTCGGGAGGTCGGGATACTCTCCGGGGCCGATCTCGCCCGCATGGAACGCTACGATGCGGACGGCACCGTGACCGGGGTTGCCACCTGGAGCAGGGTGCCGGAGCAACTGTCCATGGGCACGCGCCTGAACCTCGATGGGATAGGGGTCGCCCGAGAGGTGCGGCGCCGTGGCGGGCCGGTCCGGCTCGACGGCTTCGCTGACGCGATCGGCGAGATCGCCGCGGAATCACGTGCGCTCGGCATCCGCTCGTCCGTCGGCTGCCCTATCACCGTGGCCGGCGGCGTATGGGGCGTGATCGCCGCCTCGACGAGGAGCGGCGAACCCTTCGCGGCCAACGCGGAGTCACAGATCGCGAACTTCACGGGGCTGGTCGCTACCGCGGTCGAGAACGCGGAGGCGCGTGCCCAACTCCACCACTTGGCCGAGGAGCAGTCCGCGCTGCGGCGAGTGGCGACGCTCGTGGCCCACGGAGCCACGCCCGGTCTCGTCCTGGCGGCCGTCGCTGAAGAGCTCAGCCAACTGACCGACGCCGACATCACCGGGATCTTCCGGTTCGAGTCCGATGGATCGGCGACGCTCATGGGCGTTCATGGCGTGAACGAGGACGAGATGCGCGTAGGCCATCGCCGAGTCCTGGACGCTCCGTCTGCCATCGCGTCAGTACAGGCCACGGGCGAGTCCGTCCGATACGACGTGGACGACTCGACGCTCCAGCAGTTGCCCGAACTCCTGCGCCGGTGGGGCATCCGTTCGGCGGTCGCCAGCCCCATCATCGTCGAAGCCCGCAGCTGGGGTGGCATCAGCGTCGCCTCTCGGCGCGGCCCATTCGCCCCTGACACCGAACAGCGACTAGCCGAGTTCACCGACATCGCCGCCACCGCGATCGCGAACGCGGAAGCGCACACCAAACTGACCCAGTCGCGCGCGCGTGTCGTCACCACCGCCGACGAGACGCGTCGGCGGATCGAACGGGACCTCCACGATGGTGCACAACAACGCCTCGTCTCACTGGCACTCAAACTCCGACTCGCCCTCGAGACACTGCCCACGGACATTCCACCTGAGTCGCGGACCGCCCTGTCAGAGGTCGCCGACGAACTCGTCGAGGTCCAGGACGAGTTACGCGAGATATCGCTCGGCATCCATCCCTCGATCCTGTCCGAAGGAGGGCTCGGTCCGGCGCTGCGGACCCTCGCCCGTCGGTCCGCGGTCCCCATCGAGATGCGACTGGAGACCATCTCACGATATCCACCTCCGGTGGAGGTGGCCGCGTACTACATCGTGTCCGAGGCACTCACCAACGTGACGAAGCATGCCCAGGCCAAGTATGCCGAAGTAGCCGTCGAAGAGCGCGACGACACCTTGCGGCTGAGCGTCCGTGACGACGGGATCGGGGGTGCCGAACAACATCGCTGGTCGGGGCTGGTGGGGTTGCGTGACAGAGTCGAGGCTCTCGGCGGGTCGATAGACGTGCTGAGCCCGTCGGGTCAGGGGACAGTGATTCGCGCCTCGCTCCCCGTCGCCCCGGCCGTCGGCGAACCGTCATCCGCCAGTGCGTGACCACGATCGATGAGCGTCATCCACCACGAGGGCGCCGAAAGTTCGAGCACTGTCCGGGCGTCCTGCAGTTCGGCCTCAAGCGTCGCGATCCGTCGCAGCAGCGCCGGGATGCGCTCGACCTGCCGGCGCAGGTGTTCGTTCGCCGCGCGGATGTTCGGCGCCTGCACATCATCGAAGGTGGGAATGTTCACAGCGACCTCGTCAAGCGGAAGAACCGACCACTGACCAGATTCCCACCGTCGCAATCGCGTCGTCATCGCCGCCAGCGGCCATCCCCGACTGCTGCTGCCTCGAGTCCTGCCCTACCCGCCAACTGGAAGACGACGTGTGGGGACAGCGGCGCCGGGCCTCGAGCCGTTCCTGTTCGTCGAGGGCGCGCGCTAGGAGTTCGGCGATGTTCACCGGCGGAACCTACGCCTCCTGGCCGACGCAGCGCTGGCGGCGCCGACACACCCGTGCGGGAGGGACGCCAGCGTCGAAGGAGTATCGGTGGGCTTGATCGGTGCACGAGAATCGCATGCTGTGAGGGGCGATCTGCACCTGTGGGTGTGCTACACGGGAAAGAGGTTGCCGGAGGGCGGTGGCCGCGCCCGGCCTCAGTGGACGGCAGAGTCCGCTGAGGGCGACACCCAGGGGTCCGTCGACGTCCGGTGTTCGGGTTGAACCTGTGGATCTCGCGGATGGTCTCGGCGTACAGCCAGGCGCCTTCGTCGGGGAGGTCGTCGCGGGTGACGCCGGTGACGGTGGCGTAGCGCAGCCCCATGGCCTGGACCGACTCGGCGACGCGGCGGGGCTCGTCGCGGTCGAGGTCGTCGGGCTTGCCGGTGTCGATGAGGCAGAAGTCGCAGCGGCGGGTGCAGTGGTCGCCGCCGATGAGGAACGTGGCCTCGCGGTCTTCCCAGCACTCGAAGATGTTGGGACAGCCGGCCTCCTGGCAGACCGTGGCAGGCCCTCGCGTTTCACCAGCGACTGCAGCTCGCGGTACTCCGGGCCCATGGTCGCCTTCGTCTTGATCCAGGCAGGGCTTCTTCTCGATCGGCGTCTCTCCGGCGCGACACCCATGTCCAACACCGGGATACAGCGGGAACCGCGACGCCAGCCGATCCACACGGTCACGCAGGCGGCTCTCGGCGGTTGACGGTGATCCCGGCTGTGTCGAGCCGATCCTCGGCCTGCTGGCCGTCGAGATCGGAGTGGCGCAGGTCCACGACCACCAGATGCCCCTGCGTCCCGCGGGTGGGGACGGCAATGCCGGCGGCCTGTACGTCATCCGCCAGCAGTCGCTCCGCGAAGGTCCGTGCCCCGTCGAGGGTGCGTCGTTGCCGGTCCCGGAACTCCTTGGTCGCGGCCTGCTTGAACGCCACCGCCTTGGCCGCGATCACGTGTTCCAGCGGCCCGCCCTGCTGACCCGGGAAGACCGCGGTATTGAACTTCTTGGCCAGATCGGCACGGTTGGTGAGGATCACCCCGCCACGCGGACCGCCGAGCGTCTCGTGTTCGAATCCCGTCGTGGCTACCCTGAGGCAACAGCCTCTCGCCTGCTAGAGCGCCGGTGGGAGGCCGCTACCGTTTGCCCACCCGTTGACGGCGCTGAGTGGCTCTCTACGCGTTCTTGGCACGTACATGGCCAGGCTTTCGCGCCCCTCGGCCATGCCCGTGGGCGGCGTCGATCCGTCCGCGGTACAGGGTGCAGCGGCAGGACAGCGAGGAGGCCGGTGCCGACGTAGAACGCCTCACCCTTGCGCGCCGCCACGATCAGGCCGGAGCGGAAGCTGCTTCAGCGTGTTGGTTACGGCATCGGTCACGGCGGCTGCCAAGTCGTCAGGGGCTTGGCCGTCAGGCTCGGGAACGACGTGGTGAACGATGCCGGCGGCGAACAGTTGTGGAGCGCCGATCCTTTGCTGTCGGGTCAGGTCCGGGGCGTGGCCGGTATCACGGTGGATGATCGCGCTCGCGCCTTCGGGCGGAAGCGGTGCGAGCCACGCGTGTTGTGTTGCGATGACTCGTCGGGCGCCGAGGAGTGCCAGAGCGGCGCCTCCAGCGCCCTGGCCGAGGAGGACGGCGACGGACGGCACGGCCAGGGTGGGCAGGGCGGCGACGCATTGGGCGATGGCGAACGCAAGCCCGCTGTTCTCCGCCTCAGCGGAGAGGTCGGCGCCTGGGGTGTCGATGACGGTGATCACCGGCAGCCTCCATTCCTCGGCAAGTGCCATCGCCCGGCGTGCCGCGCGCAGGTCGTGCGGACGTATGGGCTGGTCCGATCGTCGGTCTTGCGCGATGAGGACGCACGCGACGCCGGCGACGCTGGCGAGGCCGAGGTGGATCGCAGGCCGGCCGCGGCCGGTTCCCGCCAGCGGGACGAGCACGGCGATGCCGTTGCGGTAGAGGTCGGTGAGCGTGACCCGATCGCGTCGGCGCGTGATCTCGACCGATGCCCAGGTGTCGGCGGGTTCGAGCGTCCGAGGCGTGCGCGGTGGCCGGGCTGCCGGGCTGCTGGTGCGAAGGCGAGCGCCGCGGAGCGCTCCGAGGATCGTGGTGAGGAGCCGACGCAGCTCGCTGACGGGAGTCAGCGCGTCGACGAGGCCGCGGGCAGCGAGGTTCTCCGCGGTCTGCACCCCTTCGGGCATCGGTGCTCCGGTCAGGACCTCGGTGACGCGTGGGCCGACGAAGCCGAGCAAGGCGCCCGGCTGGGCCAGTGTGATCTGCCCGAGCGCGCCCCAGGAGGCCATGACCCCTCCGGTCGTGGGATGGCGCAGATGGACGAAGTAGGCCAGCCCGGCCGTGCGATGGCGTGCAACGGCGGCGCTGATGTCGAGCATCCGGACGAAGGCGGGTGCCCCCTCCTGCATCCGGGTTCCTCCGGAGGCAGTGGACGCCAGGACCGGCAGGCCCGACCGGGTCGCCCGCGCCAGCGCATCGACGATCCGGTCAGCGGCTGCGACGCCGATGGAGCCGGCGAGGAAGGCGAACTCGCTGACGATGAGCACGACCGGGTGTCCAGCCACGCGCCCCACTCCGGTTAGCACCGCCTCGTCGACGCCGCTTCGCGCCCGGGCACGCGCCAGAGCAGCGCGGTACTCGACGTCGGCGCCTGAGACTGTGCACGGTGCGTCCCACGACTCGTAGGTCCCGTGGTCGACGACCGCCTCGATGACATCGTTCGCAGACGCAGGCATGGGACTCCCTCGCGACAAAGGACTACTGGATCAGTGGCCCAGCCAATATGCCACTTGACGGGTCTGTCAATAGGGTGGCCGTGTGGCCCATCAGATCCGCCCTGTCGCCCGCCCCCGGCTCTACGAGACTGTTGCCCGGCAGATCGCCGCCTGGATCGACGAGAACCAGCTCCGGGTCGGCGATCGCCTGCCTCCCGAGCGGGAGCTCGCGAGCAGTCTGGGGGTCAGCCGCACGACGGTCAGCCAGGCCCTGGTGGCCATGGAGGTCGTGGGTGCTGTCGCGGTGCGCCACGGTGACGGTGTGGCGGTCACGTCCGGGGCGAGCATGGGGCGGATCGTCGATGCCATTCGTGAGCATGCCCGCCGGCTACCCGATGTCCTCGACGCTCGTGACGCGATCGAGACGAAGCTCGCCGCCTTGGCCGCGGCCAGGCGCACGGATGCCGACGTCGCCGCGATGGAAGCGGCGCTCGAGCAGATGACTGCTGACATCGAGCGAGGCGGACGCGGCGTGGAGGGCGACGAGAGGTTCCACGCCGCCGTGACGGCAGCCGCCAGTTCCGGGCTCCTCAGCCGCGTGATGCTGGAGCTGACGGCCGAGATCACCGAGACCCGCATCGAGTCACTCGGTCAGCCCGGGCGGCCGATCGAGTCCCTCGAGCAGCACCGTCGCATCGCTGCCGCGATCCGGGACGGCGATGCGGAGGCCGCTGCCGCGGCGATGCACGCGCACGTGACGACCGTCAGCGACCTCGCCATCCTGCGCGACTCCTGACTGATCGGCTCGGCCGCGTGGCGGGGACACCGCGGCAGGTGTGACGCGACACGAACTCGTCGCCGCCGACGAGCCTCTCGCCGTCGAAGCGTCCGCCCATCGCACCCTCGACTGCTTGGAGCCTTTTAAAAAAACTAAAAGTTCAGTATGCTCGCGCCCCTCACCGATCCGCCTAAGGAGGAGCTTCATGCGAGGTTCGTTGAAAGGCGCAGGGGCCACATCCGTGTTGGTCGCGCTGCTGCTGACCGGGTGCAGCGGCGCGGAGTCGGGGGTGGACGAGGGCGAGGGTGCGCCCGCCGAGCTGGTGATCGGCTCCTCCGATCCGGTGCCCAACCTCGTGCCCGGCCGCCAGAGCAACGCGTTCGGGCTCACCATGTCCGTCTTCAGCCCGCTGACCTTTCTCGATGCCGACGGTGAGCTCAGCTACGTCGCGGCCGAATCGGTCGAGAGCGACGATCAGATCCACTGGACGATCACGCTGCGCGACGGCTGGACCTTCCACGACGGCACCCCGGTGACGGCTCAGGACTACGTGGACAGCTGGAACACGGTGGCGTACGCGCCGAACGCTTTCGAGAACTCCGGACAGCTGGCGGTGATCGCCGGATACTCGGACCTGAATCCGGCCGAGGGTGAGCCGGCCACGGACGAGCTCTCCGGGTTGACGGTCGTCGACGACCTGACCTTCAACGTCACACTCAACCAGGCCGACAGCCAGTTCCCCGTCGAGCTCTCGCAGGCCCAGACCGCCTTCTATCCGATGCCGCCGAGCGCGTTCGACGATCTGGACGCGTACGGGAAGCAGCCGATCGGGAACGGTCCCTTCGCGGTGACCACGGGGTGGACCGAAGGCGAGCCCATCGTCGCCGAGCGGTACCAGGACTATGCCGGCGACGAGCCGGCGGTCGACAAGCTCACCTGGGTGCCCTACTCGGACCGGCTCACCGCCTACACCGATGCACTCGCCGGCAACGTCGACCTCGTGCGGCTCCCGGCCAACCGGATGATGCAGGTGGCCGACGACTTCGAGGACGACCACGTCTACAGCTTCTCCGGACCCGCGATCAGCTACCTGAGCATCCCGTACTGGGACCCGAGGTTCGACGACGTCCGCGTCAGGCAGGCCATCTCGATGGCCATCGACCGCGACGCGATCAACGAGGCGCTCTTCGGCAACCTGAACGCGCCCGCCACGGCGTGGACGCCGTCGATCATGCCCGGCAACCCCGACGGCATCTGCGGGGAGTACTGCGAGTACGACCCCGAGGCCGCGGCCGAGCTCCTGGCAGAAGCGGGCGGCTTCGAGGGACAGCTCACGATCCATTTCCCCGGCGGCGCGGGCCACGACGACCTGTTCAACGCCGTCGCGAACTACCTGCGGCAGAACCTCGGTGTCGACGCCGTCGCCCGGCCGTCCGTCGGATGGGCGGAGTTCAGCGAGGACCGCAACAACGAGGTGCTGGACGGGCCCTTCTTCGCCCGCTGGGGCGCGCTCTACCCGAGCCAGCAGTCGACCCTGAGGGCGATGTTCACGAGCGCCCCCGGGTGCACCAACTGCGGCGGAGCGATCATTCCCGACGTCGAGCAGGCGCTGAACGACGCGGACGCGAGCGGCAGCGAGGACGGCGAGGCGTACGCGGAGGCTCAGCGGCACCTCGCGGAGCAGTTCCCGATCGTGCCGCTGTTCGAGGAGTCGTACAACTTCGTCACCTCCGACAAGGTCGCGGAGCTCACTGCCTCGGCGGTGGGCGAACCGCTGCTCACCGACGTGATCCTCGCCGAGGACTGAGCCTCACCGGAGGCACCATGACCCGCTACGTATCCCGCCGGCTCCTCGAACTGGTCATCGTCTTCTTCGGTGTCACGTTCGTCATCTACTGCGCGGTGTTCCTGCTGCCCGGCGACCCGATCGCGGCCCTCGGCGGGGACCGGCCGCTGCCGGAATCCGTACAGCAGCAGCTGCGGTCGCGTTACGGGCTGGACCTTCCGATCTGGCAGCAGTACCTCGACTATCTGGGCGGCCTGGCTCGGGGCGATTTCGGCACGACCTTCACCGGCCAGTCCGTGGGCGAGCAGATGGCCAGTCGCTGGCCCACTACGATCAAGCTCGCGCTGACGGCGTGGACGTTGACGGTGCTCATCAGCATCGCCCTGGGACTGGCGGCGGGCCTGCGACGCGGTTCGGCGCTGGACCGGGGCGTGCTCCTCGGCACGATCGTCGCGGAGTCGGTGCCCATCTTCGTCATGGGCATCATGGCGCAGTACCTCATCGGCATCACGCTCGGGTGGGCGCCCATCGCCGGCGTGAGCGATGGGTGGCCCCGGGCCTACCTCCTCCCCGCGCTGATCATCGCGATCTACGGATTGGCCGGCGTCTCGAGGCTCATGCGCGGCAGCGTCATCGACACGATGCGGTCGGACTTCGTGCGGACGCTGAGGGCGAAGGGCATGTCGCAGGGCAACGTCGTCGGCCTGCACGTCATGCGCAACGCCGCGGCCCCCGTCGTCAACGTCCTGGCCATTCAGCTGGGCTCCCTGCTGGGAGGAACGGTGGTCGTCGAAGCCATCTTCAACATCAACGGAGTGGGACAGCTGCTGTACAAGGCCATCCAGGACCAGGAGGGGACGCTGGTCGTGGGCGTCGCCACGACGCTCGTGTTCATCTTCCTCGTCACCAACGTGCTCGTCGACATCCTCTCGACCGTCCTCGACCCAAGGATCCGCCATGACTGAGCCGGCCACCGTGGCGCTCGACGGCGCCCTCGACCGGGCCACCACACGGGGCCTCTGGGCCACGTTGCGGACCCGGGTCCAGTTCTGGGTGAGCGTCGTCCTGCTGGCCCTGCTGGCGATCGTCGCGGCGATTCCGGGCCCGCTTGCGGGGATCTTCGGCGAGGGCGATCCGCGCGCCTGCGACCTGGCGGAGTCGAACCGCCCGCCAGTGCCCGGGCACCTGTTCGGCACCGACGTGCAGGGCTGTGACGTCCTGGCCAACGTGCTGTCCGGCACGAGGACGTCGCTGTTCATCGGCCTCGCGACGACGGCGATCTGCTTGGTCGTCGCCGTGGCGCTCGGAACGCTTGCGGGATACGCCGGAGGGTGGGTCGACGCGCTGATCGCGCGCACCGCGGACGTGGTGCTGGGCTTCCCGTTCCTGCTCGGCGCGATCATCGTGCTCAACACCGCGCCGAACCGGTCCCCGCTGCTGCTGGCCGCGGTGCTGGCCTTCTTCTCGTGGCCCACCTTCGCCCGGCTCATCCGGAGTTCGGTCAAGGAGGTGCGTGAACGAGAGTTCGTGCAGGCCGCACACGTGCTGGGGTTGTCGCGGGCACGCGTCGTCCTCACCCACGTGCTGCCCAACTCCCTTGCCCCGACCCTGGCCATCGCCGCGACGATGGTGGGCGGCGTCATCGGGGCGGAAGCCACCCTGACCTTCCTCGGGGTCGGCCTCGTGCCGCCGTCCATCTCGTGGGGAGTCCAGCTCTCGACCGCGCAGTCGTACTTCCAGTCCGCTCCCCACACGGTCGTCTTTCCCAGCATCTTCCTCACCGTCACGGTGATCAGTCTCATCATGCTCGGCGACGCCCTTCGCGATGCTCTCGACCCTCGGGGCCGCACATGAGCATCGACGTCGCGTGTGAAGATCTTGCCGTCGGAGACATCGAACGCGTGAGGAGCGCATTTCCATGGAGATGAGCGAACTGAGTGACGAAGTCCGCACGTTCATCGATCGGTTCACCGACGCCTGGGAGCTGATGCGCGGAAAGCGAATGAACGGACGAGTCCTCGCTCTGCTGATCATCACGGACGAGCCGTACCTCTCCTCGGCCGACCTCGGCAGACTGCTGAACACGAGTCCCGGCACCATCTCGACGGCGACTCGGGCGCTCCTCGGATCCGGGTACATCACGAAAGTGTCGATCCCGAACAGCAGAGCCACCTGTTTCCGGGCGGAGGACGACGTCTGGGGGGCATTCCTCAGCCGCGAGAAACTCGGCCTCCAGCGGATGGAGGAGGTCCTGCGAACCGCCATGTCGACGCCGGCCGGCGCGGAGCCGGCGCCCGCTCGACGCCTTCGCAACGGCAGTCGCTACATGGCATGGGTCGATCAGTATCACCGCAATGTGCTCGAGCAGTGGCACACCTATCGGGACCAGGAGGAGGACACTCCCCCGCCGCAGGAGCTTCCCGCGGAGATGCTGGCCGCGATCACACGCCTGGATCACGAGGAGAATCCATGAATGCGCCTCTGCTCGCACTCGACGATCTGACGGTGGCCTTTCGATCCCGGCGAGGCGACGAGAGCCGCGCGGTGCACGGCGTGTCGTTCGAGGTCCTCGACAAGGAGATCGTCGCCGTCGTCGGTGAGTCCGGCTCGGGGAAGTCCGTCACGGCGATGAGCGTCCTTGGTCTGCTCCCCGGCAACGCCGAGGTGACCGGCAGCGTCCGGCTCGACGGCGAGGAACTGCTGAACGCCGATGAGAAGACCCTTCAGGGCATCCGTGGCCGGCGCATCGCGATGATCTTCCAGGACCCGTTCGGCGCGCTCGACCCGGTCTTCACGATCGGGTTCCAGATCCGAGAGGTGCTGCGAAAGCACTCCCCCGGTCTGAGCGCGCGCGATCGCCGGCGCCGGGCGATCGAACTGCTCGCGGCCGTCGAGTTGCGTGAACCGGAGAAGCGCGCCCGGTCCTATCCGCATCAGCTGTCCGGCGGTCAGGCGCAGCGGGTCGTGATCGCCATGGCGCTGGCCTGCGACCCCGAGATCCTGATCGCCGACGAACCGACGACGGCACTCGACGTGACGGTGCAACGGGAGATCCTCGATCTGCTGATGCGGGTACGCGAGCGGGAGGGGACGGCCGTCCTCCTGATCACCCACGACATGGGGGTCGTGGCCGACGTCGCGGACCGGGTCGTCGTCATGAGAGATGGACGGGTGGAGGAGACCCAGACCGTCGAGCGGCTCTTCGCGCACCCCTCGGCCGACTACACGCGGCGGCTGCTGAGGTCCGTTCCGCGCCTCGACGTGGCCGACCGCGCCTCGCTCGCGGTCGACGAACCCGCCCTCGTCCTCGACGAGCTGACCGTCGAGTACCGGCAGCGGTTCCAATCCGTGACCGCGGTCGCCGGCGCGAGCCTGACCGTCGCCCGCGGCGAGGTCGTGGCCCTGGTCGGCGAATCCGGCTCCGGGAAGACGACCATCGGCAAGGCCATCACCGGACTCGCGCCGGTCAGGAGCGGAACCATCGTCGTCGACGGCGTCGACGCGGTGAAGGCCCGAGGGCGGCAGGCGACGGACCTGAAGAAGAAGATCGGCGTCGTGTTCCAGAACCCGATGGGCGCCCTCGATCCACGGTGGACGATGGCCGAGTCCATCGGCGAGCCGCTTCGCGTCCACCGCGGCCTGCGCGGGAAGGCGCTGACGGCGCGCACGGACGAGCTGCTCGACGCCGTGAGGCTCTCGCGCTCCTGGTCGACCCGCTACGCGCACGAGCTCTCGGGCGGGCAGCGCCAGCGCGTCGCCATCGCTCGCGCCCTCGCCCTCGACCCCGTGCTGCTGATCGCGGACGAGCCGACCTCGGCGCTGGACGTGTCAGTGCAGTCCACCGTTCTCGACCTCTTCCGCAGACTGCAGTGCGAGCTCCGCTTCGCCTGCCTTTTCATCAGCCACGACCTCGCCGTCGTCGACAGCCTGGCCGATCGGATCGTGGTGATGAGCGACTCCCGCGTTGTCGAGGAGGGCGCACGCCGGCAGATCCTGCTGGATCCGCGCGAGGACTACACCAGACGGCTCCTGGAGGCCGCTCCGGTTCCCGACCCGCAGCTGCAGCGGAAGCGAAGGAGAGAACGAGAAAAGGTATGACCACAGAGATTCTGCCGTCGGTGTCCGACGACGAGATCGTCGAGCGGGCAACCGCGATCCCGGACCTCCAGGGCTATCCCGGCGTGGACGCGCTCCTCGAACAGCTCGAGGAGCTGCGGCTCGAGTTCCCCGACCTGCTCTCGGCCAGACGGGTCGGCACCTCGCGGCTCGGCGAGCCGATCCCGCTGTACACGCTCGCCCCGCGCGGTGCCGGTGGATCAGGGGACGACGCCGCGCCGGCGGCGAAGCAGTGTCTCGTCGTCGGTGGGGTGCACCCGAACGAACCGATCGGATCGCACACCATCATCCGGCTGGTGACGGATCTGCTCCGCGATGCGTCGCTCCGTCGGCGGCTGGGCGCCGTCTGGCATTTCCTCCCCTGCGCCGATCCGGACGGCATGCGGCTCAACGAGGGCTGGTTCGACGACCCGTTCGACGATGAGACGTACTTCCGCCACTTCTACCGGCCGCCGGGCAACGAACAGGTGGAATGGACCTTCCCGATCAACTACAAGTCGAAGTACTTCGACGCGATGCTGCCCGAGACGCAGGCCCTGCAGCGGGTGATCGACGAGATCCGCCCCGACTATTACGTCCCGCTGCACAATTCCGAGACCGGGGGCGCGTACTTCTACCTCTCCCAGCCGGTCGGCGACCTGGTGCCGCTCCTGCACCGTCTTCCCGCGCGGTTCGGCATCCCGCTGCACCTGGGCGAGCCCGAGGCGGCCCACTTCACCGTCCTCGCTCCGGCGATCTACGAGTCCGGCAGCTCCCAGGACGTCTACGAATGGCGGGAGGCGAACGGCCTCGACCCGGTGCCCAGCGGCGCCGCAGGGCAGTCGTCCACCAGCTACGTGCGCAGGTACGCCTCCGTCTCCCTCATCGCCGAGCTCCCGATCTGGCGGACCTTCGGCGCCGACGACACGAGTCCGTCCGGGGCGAGCTACGCCGCCCTGCTGCGTGCGGCCGGCGAGGCCCTGACCGGCACGGGGACATGGCTCACTGACCTCCTGGCGCGGGTCGATCCGCACCTCACTCTGGACTCGCCGTTCCTTCGCAGCGCCCGTGTGTTCATCCCCGGCATGACCCGGGCCGGTGAGCTGATGACCACCCGGTCCGCCATGCCGGAGAACGACCGCGTGGCCGCGGTGGCGGAGCGGCCCATGGCCGTCGTCTGGATGTACCGGCTGCGCTTCGGGGGCGCCCTGTTGCGCGCCCTGAACGCGGAGGTCGCCGCGGGGTCGGCGGGCGTCGTGGTGCGGCGGTCCGCTCACGACCTCGAGCGCGTGTGGATCGGCTGGCTCGAACAGCGGCTCGCGGACGAGAAGACGCAGGGGATTCCGGTCGAGGCCGTCGTCGGCGTTCAGTACGGCGCCGTGCTGGGGCTCGTGGCCCATGCTCCACCCGCCGATGCGCGGACCACCGCTGGGAGAGGACGGCGATGACCTCGATGTCGCCAGGACCCGTCTACGAATCCGAGCTCACCTGGCTGAGCACGCGTGAGCTTGCCGCACGGATCGCCGCTGGCGAGCTGTCCGCCCGCGAGGCGCTCGCCGATCATCTGGCCCGCGTCGACTCGGTCGATCCGGCGATCAACGCCATCGTCACCCGCGACGACGAACGCGCCTACGAGCGGGCGGCCCGCGCCGATGCGTGGTACGCCCGCGGGGACCGGCTGGGCCCGCTCCACGGCGTGCCGCTGACACACAAGGAATCCACCGACACGGCCGGATTGCGGACCACGCGTGGGTCACCGCTGCTGGTGGACAACGTGCCGACCCGGGACGCCCTCATCATCGCCCGGCTGCGCGCCGCCGGCGTCGTGACCACCGGCAAGTCGAACGTCCCCGAGTTCACCGCCGGTTCACACACGTTCAATCCCGTCTTCGGGACGACCGTGAACCCCTATGACCGGACGAAGTCGGCGTCCGGGTCGTCGGGCGGCGCGGCGGCCGCGATCGCGGCCGGCATCCAGGCGTCCGGGGACGGGTCCGACATGGGCGGGTCCCTGCGTACGCCCGGCTCGTTCAACAACATCGTCGGCCTGCGCCCGTCGAACGGGCGCATCCCCCATGCGCTGCCCGCCGATCCGTGGACGTGGCTCGCGCAACCGGGGTGCCTGGCGCGGACGGTGGCCGACGTCGCGCTGCTCATGGCCGCCGTCTGCGGACCGGCCGTGGGCGCACCGCTATCGATTCAGGAGCCCGGCTCCGTCTTCGAGCGCCCGGAGTTCTCCGACCCGGGCCGGCACGAGCCCGGCTCCGGGCTCGCGGGGTTGCGAGTCGGATTCTCCACCGACCTCGGCGGGCTGATCCCGGTCGAACGCGTCGTGTCGGAGGTCGTGGACTCCGTGGCGGGAACGTTCGCCGCCGCGGGCGCGCGGGTCGACGACGTGCTGCCGGACCTCACCGACGCGGACGAGGTCTTCCGGGTGGATCGGGCTCTCGACTTCGCGCGCGACTACCGGGAGATCGTCCGGAACCATCGCGACCGGGTCAAGGACGCGGTCGTGTGGAACACCGAACTGGGACTCGCCCTCACCGTCGACGAGATCCTCGCCGCCGAGGAGGCGCGGGTCTGCCTGCTGGCCTCGACCGAGGACTTCTTCTCGCATCACGATCTGCTCGTGCTCACGACGAGTCAGGTGGCGCCGTTCGACGCGACCCTCGAGTACCCGGGGCAGATCGACGGCACCCCCATGCGCGACTACCTCGAGTGGATGCGCGCGGCGACCATCATCTCGGCGACGGGCTGCCCCGCCGTCTCCGTACCGGCCGGCTTCACCCCCGGCGGTCTCCCCGTCGGCGTGCAGCTCGTCGCGGCGCCGGGCCGCGACGTCGAGCTCCTGCTCGCCGCGCAGGCGTTCGAAGAGCTCACCGGCCATCACGCCAGGAGGCCGGCATTCTGACTCGTTCCCGCGGGGTCTCCTCGCCCGCCGAGCCGGCTCGGCATCATCTGGAAGGGATGGAATGACAGCTTTCGTCGGGGTGCAGAACATGGTGCGCTGGCTGGCCCAGCACGGACCCGAGCGCGTCATCGCGGGCCTCGTCGATGACCTCGCCGCGGATTTCGCGCGGTGGGAGGAGTTCGACAAGACGCCCCGGGTCGCGAACCACACGCCCTTCGGGGTGATCGAGCTGATGCCGACGAGCGACCGGGAGACCTACGGCTTCAAGTACGTCAACGGGCACCCGTCCAATCCGGCCCGCGGCTATCAGACGGTCACGGCGTTCGGCGTGCTCGCCGACGTGCACAACGGTTACCCCACGTTCGTGGCGGAGATGACGGTGCTCACCGCGCTGCGCACCGCCGCGACGTCCGCGCTCGCGGCGCGCGCGCTCGCCCGGCCCGACTCGACGCGCATGGCGCTGATCGGGGCGGGCAGCCAGTCGGAGTTCCAGGCGCTCGCGATGCGCACCACCCTCGGCATCTGCGACCTCGCCGTCTACGACATCGACCCCGACGCGATCGCGAAGTTCGTGCGCAACCTCGCTCCGCTCGGGTTCCGGATCACCGTCGCGGGCGACACAGCAGAGGCCTGCGCGGGCGCCGACATCGTCACGACCTGCACCGCGGACAAGGCGCTCGCCACGGTCCTGCGCGACTCGGACGTCGCGCCCGGCATGCACCTGAACGCGATCGGCGGCGACTGCCCGGGCAAGACCGAGCTGGAGCCGGCGATCCTGGACCGCTCCGCCGTGTTCGTCGAGTACACGCCCCAGACCCGTATCGAGGGCGAGATCCAGGCTCGCGGCCCCGAGTTCCCCGTCACCGAACTGTGGGAGGTGCTGACCGGCCGTAAGGCCGGACGCACCTCGGCGGCGCAGCTCACCCTGTTCGACTCGGTCGGTTTCGCGATCGAGGACCTCACCGCACTGCGCTACGTACGCGCCGCGATCGCCGGAACCGGGTTCGTCGACGACATCGACCTGGTCGCCGAACCGGAGGACCCGAAGGACCTGTTCGGCATGTGCGGCTCACCCGTCCCGGTCGGCTGAGCACGACACACACGCGGCATCGCGGGATGAGGGTCATTGCGTCATTCCGTCCAGGCCGGACGTGGACGTCCTGCGCCGGCGGTGAGACAGGGCGTCTGTGGCGGTCGTCTGGCGAATACGTGTCCGGCTTCGTCTGTCCGCTCTGTTCGAATGTTCCAGCAGGTCAGTGCGGATGGGCCCAGCGCCGATGCACCGCCCTCTCCAGGGCGGTGCATCCATGATCGTGACCGCGCCACCGCTGGTCAGGGTCCCGCTCACCTCGAACGTCAGCGTGTAGCTGCCCGCGGCCGAGAACGCCCAGTTGGCGTGGACGTGCTGGCCGACGCTCTGGGTCCGCGGCGGCAGCGGGTCGGCAGCGCTGAAGATCCGCGTCGGGCCGCGCCCAGCCCGGCGGTCTGGAACACCTCGACCTCGCCCGGACCGGTGACACCGGTCAGCATCAGCTCGACCACGTCGCCGCTCAGCGCACCCGGGGCCAGTTCCTCGGTGGACCATCCCGCCCGCACGATCGCGGGGGTTCTGGGTTGCGGGATCATCCAGAGCGGATCGCCGGCCGTGCCCAAGAACGCGTGCTCCGCACCCGCGGGGACCGTGATGGCCGCCTCCGGGTCCTTCACCTGCACCAGCAGGTCGACGTGCTCGTCCGTCAGCACCGTCCGCGGATCCTCACACTGGCCCGGCGGGTCAGTGCCGTCCTCCGTGCCGTCGTCGCCACCGGGGTCGTCGGCCGCGACGGTCAGGGTGCAGGGAACGGACACCGCGACGTGCGTCCCGTCGTCGGCGTACAGCGCCGCCCAGTACTGCCGGCCGTCGTCTGGCGCAGCGGCGCCGTCCCGGCAGGCGATCGGTCGGGCCCGCCGCAGTCGTCCTCCAGGTCGATCTCGCCACCGTGGGCATTGGCACCGCAGCGTCCCGGACCGAGGCGCGCACGACGTTCTGCTTGCTCGTCCCTTCCTGGCCACCCAGATGGAACTCGCAGAGCTCGTCCTTCTCCGCTTCTGTCGCTTCTCTGAGCGCGGACGCCGGCCCTCCGACGTCACGCCCGTGGATTCTGACCGCTCTGGTGACCTCGGCGCCCGCGTTCTGCGGGCACGAGAAGGCCGCCGGCGCTTCAACGGCCGGCTGCCCCTCGTGGCCCTACCTGCTCACCCCATCCCCGACGCCGGAGCCGGCCGTGGAGCAGAACCCTTCTCCTATGTCCAGGTACGGAGTGTTTGGCGTCATCGAAGCCGCACCGTGTACTCCAGTTCGGTGCCGAACGGCAGGAGCAGCATGTGCTGGCGCCGGGAAGCGTCCTTGAAGTAGGTCTGGGTCTTCGGCACGAGTCGGGCCGTCAGCTCGGTGTTCCAGTCGATGACCATCTCGGTCAGGCCGCGCCGGATGCGCAACCGGGAGCCGCTGGCGCTGACGTCCACGCCCGGCGTGAGCTCGGTCTCCTGCTCTCCGACCAGAGTCAGTCTGTCGTCGCTGCGCAGCACGAGGGGCAGACGCTCGGTGGAGTGCGCGAGCGTGCTGACGTGGATGCGCAGGGAGTCCGGGCGGAGCTCGACATCCTTGGTGAGCCTGCGGTCGGGCGTGGTGTACCGGATGCCCAGGGGCACAGCACCCCGGACGTCGCCGGGTGCGACCTCGGAGCCGCGTTCCGGGTCTCCTCTGAAGTACCGGGCCGACAGGTCGCCGTTGGCGTCGATGAGGGTGTACCGGTCGGATGGGTGGGTGCCCCAGCACCCTTCCACGGAAGCGTTCGTGCTGTAGAGCAGCATGCCGGCGCCCGGGTGCCACAGGAAGCTCAGGCCGGCGCGGACCCGGCTGGTGGGACGGACGCCGAAGGACGCGCCGAAGTAGTACTCGGGCCGCCGGACGAACAGGAATTCCTGCCCGGCGGGTTCGGCGCGGAACTCCACGAAGTTCGTGGAGGTCAGGTACGGAATCGTGGCGATGACCGCGCCCTTGGTCGCTCGGCTGGGGAACCTCTCCGGATACCCGGCCATCCGCACCACCTGCGGGTCGACCTGTCCGGACGGCGGCTGCGGCACCGGTTCCGATGAGGCCGCCCAATCGGCGCGCAGCGCGGCCTTGTCCTCCTGGGCCGTGGTGTACGCCGCCGACGCGGGGACGCTGGAGGTCCACAGGGCGTTGATGTCGGCCTTGTAGTCGTCGGTCTTGATGTCGTCGTGGACGTACAGCGACGTACGTGACGACGTCGCCACGTTGCAGAACCAGCCGGCTCCGTCGGGTTCACGGACGAAGTTGAACCGGAGCCACTCGTAGTAGCGTTCCTGCATCTCCTTCACGACGGGTGAGCCGGTGCTCTCGTGGAGGGCGGCGAGGTCGGGCGTCATGACGCCGTGCGAGTAGCCGAAGTCGTTGCCCGACTGCTCGTAGAAGTAGCCGACGGGACTCATGCCGTCGCGTGCCAGCACGTCGATCCGCTCGTTCAGGCGGTCCGCGAGACCGGGATCGCCCAGCAGTGGGAGCGCCTCGGCTACCCCCAGCAGGCCTGCGGCGACCTGGTTCGTGTACGGGATCGGCGTGGACCAGACCGCCGGGTTGGCCGGGTCCAGGAACCAGTCGGCGGCCTTGCGCAGGGCGACGACGATCCGCTCCTGGGTCTCGGGCAGCACGCCGGCGCGTTGCAGCTCGATCAGCGTGGTGGTGAGGAACCCGAGGGCGAAGCTGGTCGCCGGCCGCGACAGCTCGCCCGGGGAGTACTCCGGCCAGCAGCCCTGCGGCTTCTGCAGCCGCAGATAGTGGCCGATCGCGGCGTCGAGTCGAGCCAGCAGGGCCGGGTCACCGGCGTAGGGGTTCCAGTCGCGCGCGTTGGCGTGGAACCAGGACATGGTGAAGACGTTCTCCTGCACGCGGGCGTTGAAGGAGGCCGCCGGCGAACGCCAGAACCCTCCGGTGATGAAGCCACGGGTGGCCTCGTCCTCGTCCTCCACCCCGTTGGCCAGCGGCGCCAGCACGGCCAGGTATGGCGCCAGCCGCTGCTCGGCGGCGGCGAACGCCCGGCGATCCGGCCGGCCCGCCGGCAGTGGGGCGACCTCGTCCAGCGGCCCGGCCGACGGCGTCGCCGCGACGGACAGCGGGGCCGGCGACCCGAGCGCGACGGCCGCTGTCCCGGCGGCCATGCCGACGAGGAGTTGCCGCCGCGAGACCGCAAGGGGGAGAACTCGCGAGACGGACTGATCACGCATGATGAACCTCCTGAGCGATGAGACGGACACACGGAGCTAGCCGGGCAGATCCCCAGTTCCGCGTCGCGGGCTCGCGACGAGATCGTTGGCGGTCCGCACAACCGGTGCGGTGAGGGACGACGGCGAGACCTCGCCCCCGGAGGGCAGGCGCACGCGGAGCCGCGTGGTCTCGCCGGGCAGCAGGGTGGTCAGCTGCTCGTCGACGACGGCGTCGGGCGCCAGCCGGTCGGCCAGCAGGGTGAGGTCGCGCAGCAGGGTCCGCGCCGTCACCTCCACGACGACACCGTCGTCCGACGGCTGCACGGCGACGTCGTAACTCGCTCGCGGCAGCGACAGCTCGACGTCCTCGGCGAGGAACGCCGTCGCGCGCGGCAGCGGGTCGCCGGAGCGCACGTCCGCGACGAGCAGCTCGGTGGCCCGGTCGGCGGCGACCGACACCGACGCGGACAGGCGCACCCGCCGCACGGACCTCGCGACGGCGTCCAGCTCGAGCGCCTGCTCGGCGAGGACGTTCCCGGCGACGTCCACGCGGCGCACGACGGCGCTCCCCCGGTACGGCGCGTCGGTGTCGTTGACGAGCGCCAGGACGGCGCCCTCGGGCTGGTCGAGTTGGAAGGTCAGCAACCGGTCGGCGTAGGCGGCGCGCAGCGCGTACCACGCCGGCTTGAGCCGGCCGTCGCCGTCCACCACCGCCCAGGACACGACCGGCCAGCAGTCGTTGAGCTGCCAGAGGATGGTCCCGCGGCAGTGCGGCGCGAGGGAGCGGAACCGCTCGACCCCGAACGTGATCGCCCGGGCCTGATTGAGCTGCGCGGTCCAGTGCCAGTCGTCGAACCCGACCGGCTCCGGGAAGTGACCGGCCCAGCCGCGACGCAGCTTCTCGTCGCCGTCCTCGGCCTTCTGGTGGGTGAGCAGCACCGGTGACCCGACGGCGAGGTGCTGGGGCGCCACGGCTCGAGCGAGCGTCGACCAGGTGGGCGGCCCCTGGAAACCGAACTCGGAGACGAAGCGGGGTCGATAGCGGCCGTACTCGCGGTAGTCGACGTCGTTCCACACGTCCCAGATGTGGATCGGGCCGTCGTCGGGGTCGTTCGGGTACCGGCCGGCCGACGGCGAGAACGGGCTCGACGGGATGTACGGCCTGGTCGGGTCGAGTTGCGCGACCAGCTCGGGGAGCAGGCGGTGGTAGAAACCGTCCCCCCAGCTCGCGTCGCCGACCTCGGCACGCCAGCCGAGGTCGAGGGAGAGCCAGAGGTTCTCGTTGCTGCCGTTCCAGAGGGCGAGGCTCGGATGACGGGCGAGCCGTGCGATGTTGTCCCACGCCTCCGCCTCGACCTCCTCGGCGAGTTCCTCCTCCGCGTACGTGGCGCACGCGAAGGCGAAGTCCTGCCACACCAGAACGCCCCGCTCGTCGCAGAGCTCGTAGAAGTCGGCGGACTCGTAGATGCCCCCGCCCCAGACGCGCAGCAGGTTCGACCCGCCGTCGACGGCCTGCTCGATGCGCTCCCGGTAGCGCTCCCGGCCCACTCGCGTGACGAAGACGTCGTCCGGGATCCAGTTCACACCGCGGACGAACACGTCTCGCCCGTTGACCCGCAGCCCGAAGGTGTGGCCGGCGGCGTCGGGGGTGGTGTCGACGGTGATCGACCGCAGTCCGAGGCGACCGGACCAGCGATCCAGGAGCTGCTCCCCCGCCAGGAGCTCCACCTCGGCCTCGTACAGCGGCTGCTCGCCGTAGCCGACCGGCCACCAGAGACGCGGATCGGGCACGTCCACCCGCACCACGGCGTCGGCGTCATGCGGCGCGAGCTCGGTGACCACCTCCTGGCCGGCGAGCCGGACGAACAGTCGCAGGGGTTCCGGCGGAGGGTCGCAGGCCCGCTCGACCGGGACGTGGAACTCCACCGCCGCGTGTTCCTCGGACGCCTCGACCACCAGCGGCCGCACGGTGTCGAGACGTCCCGTGCTCCACGACTCCAGGCGGACCGGCCGCCAGATCCCGGCGGTGACGAGGTCCGGGCCCCAGTCCCAGCCGAAGTTGCAGGCCGCCTTCCGGACGGCGTTGAACGGGTGCGCGTTCACGTGCGGCCGCGGGCTGCGACGGTCGACGGCCTCCGCGTACTCGACGGCGGATCCGAAGGTGACCCGCAGCTCGTTGGACCCTGCCCGCAGGCAGTCCGTGACGTCGAATCGGTAGCTCCGGTGCTGGTTGACCGTGCGGCCGAGCTCCTGGCCGTTCAGCACGACGGTGGCGACGGTGTCGAGGCCGTCGAAGACGAGCACATGCCGGTCGGCGGACGCGCCGTCCCACTCGAAGACGGTCGCGTAGCGCCAATCGGTGCGGCCGATCCAGGACAGCCGCTCGGCGTTGGCGTCGAGGAAAGGGTCGGGGATCGCACCGTCGGCGAGCAGGTCGGTGTGCACGACGCCGGGAACCGCCGCCGGGAGGACACGGCCGCGCAGCTCGCCGGGACACGCTCCGTCCACGGCGGTCACGGTCCACCCCGAGGTCAGCTCGACGGCGCGGACTCCGCAGGCCGGGCTCACCTGGCCACCCGCTGGTCGAGATCGGTGTCCTCGACCGGCACGTGGTCCTGAACGGCGGCTCCGGTCCGGATGTCCTCCGGCCACGCCAGGGTCAGCCCCAGCCGGGCCGTCAAGACCTCCTGGAGGTCGCGGACCGCGGCCGGGTCGCTCCAGACGTCCTGCGGAGTCGCGCGAGTCGCTCGGCAGCGGGCCGCCAACGCGCCCACGGCCTCCCCGATCGACCACTCCACCGGGTGCAGCCGGTAGGCGCCGTTGGTGATGTGGGTCGTGCCGATGTTCTTGTTCGCGGGGAGCAGGTTGCGCACGCGCACCGGCACGAGGGCGCCCAGCGGAATCTGGAACGGGAAGCAGGCGATGTCGACGTAGGAGCGTCCAGACGCGCTCGGATGCAGGTCGATACGGTAGTAGCCGAGGCCGACCGAGTCGGCGAAGACCTCCGAACCGGCGTGCTCCCCACGCATCTCACGCCCGATGTGCGCCTCGGTCACGGTGAAGCGCGCCCGGATCCGCCGCGACTCGCGCACGTAGGGCGCGATCGCCAGCAGGTCGTCGCTGTCGAGTAGGTCGCCGCGTGGGCGCAGACCCGGGTAGCCGGTGCCGCCGTCGTGCCGGGGAGCCTCCGTCTGCATCCAGTAGAGGAACGACAACGACAGCTCTCGTGCCTCGGCAAGGGCCGCGTCCTGTTCGGCCGGCTCCACCCCGAGAATCGGTTTCGCCCAGTAGTCGATCTGCGGCCAGTTGACGAGGCTGACGTCGTGCTCCAGGTGCCCGGGCTCGAACTGGGTCCGGGCCAGGATCCGCCGGTAGTGCCACAGGTCCTCGACGCGGGCCGCGTCCGTGTCGCCGTCGAAGATCGGTCGTGTGCGACGAGCCAGCGTGATCGGCTCCACGTCCTCCCAGGAGAGTTGCGGCCCCGGCCAGAACGGGTCCACGTGCGTGCGCCAGTGCTCGTACGACGCCGGGCGCTCGATCGTGTGGTCCTCACCCGGCCGGTACTCCACCGCGAAGCACCAGCTGAGCGCCTGCTGGTCACGCCAGTCGGCCTCATCGGGGCGTGCAGTTCGCCCGTCTCGGCGGCCGACTCCGCGCCGATCACGTGCTCGACGCCCGCGAGCGGGAGCAGGTCGCCCAGCTCGGTGGCGTCGGCGTACATGGCGCCGACGAGCACGACGGCGCGGCCCGTGCGCGCGGACCGCACGGTCACCGAGGTCAGGTCGTCGCCCTCGGTCGTGGCGTCGACGGGTGCGTGCTCACGCAGCACGGTGACCCGTCCGGACGCCACGTGCGGTGCGAGCAGTTCCTCCAGCACCGCGGCGTAGACCCGTGGCTCCGCGCACAGTCGCGACACGAAGCCCAGACCGGGGTTGAGCAGCGTGTCGACCTGTGCTTCCGGTCGCAGCGGGTAGTTGCGGCGATAGTAGTCCCGCACCGCCTCACGCATCCGCCGGTAGCTCGGCGACGTCAGCCCGCTCTCGATCCAGGGGTGCTCGTCCGGGGGTACCGCCTGGGTCGAGACCTGACCGCCCAGCCGCTCGGTGGCCTCGGTCAAGACGACACGCAGCCCGAGCGTGGCCGCGGTGAGCGCGGCGGACACACCGCCCAGGCCACCTCCCACCACGACGAGATCGGCGGACATCACTCTGGTTGTCATGGGTGTGCTGCATTCCTTCCCTCGAGAGGCTGCGCTTGGGTCAGCCCTTGACGCTTCCCTCGGTCAGACCCGAGATGAAGTGGCGTTGGTTGAACAGGAAGACGGCGATGACCGGCAACGTCACCAGGACGGCGGCCGCCATGAGGGCGCCGTACTGGACGTTGCCGCTGCCGAGGAACCGGGTGAGCGCGAGCTGAACGGTCTGCATGTCCTGGGACGAGGTGACGACCAGCGGCCACAGGAAGTCGTCCCAGACGGCGGTGAAGGTGAAGATCGCCACCACCGCGATCAGCGGACGTGCCAGCGGGAGGTAGATCTGGGCGAAGACCCGCCACTCGCTCGCACCGTCCAGCCGCGCAGCCTCCGCGAGGTCGAGGTCGAACGTGGAGAAGAACTGTTTCGCCAGGAAGATGTTCATCGGCAGCACGATGTAGGGCAGCGCGACGCCGCCGAGCGTGTCGAGCAGCCCGGTGCCGCCCTGGCCCAGGATGTCGTTGCCGCCGACGAGCGGAAAGGCCTTGGCCATGAGGAACAGCGGGATCAAGGTGACCGAGACCGGGATCGCCACCGTGGACACCAGCAGGTAGAACAGGCCGCCGCTGCCGCGGAAGGGCAGTAGGGCGAACGCGTAGCCCGCGGCGATCGCGAACCCGCAGTTGGTCGCCACCGCCACGAGGGTGACCACGGTCGAGTTGAGCAGCGACCTCGCCAGCGCTCCGTCGCCGAGGACCCGGGCGAAGTTCTCCGTCGTCGGGTCCGCCGGTATCAGGGTGGCCGATCCGAACGCCTGCTGCTCCGGGGTGAAGGCCAGCGACACCATCCACAGGAACGGGATGAGCACCAGCACCGACGCGACGGCCAGCACGAGCATCGAGCCGCCGGACCGGCGATCCGACTGCTGGGGGCGTGGGCGGTTGCGCAGGGCGGGCATCAGGACCTCCTCCCGGTCATCGCGCGCATGGAGACGAAGGACAGGCCGATGATGAGGGCGAACAGGACGAACGCCATGGCCGAGGCGCTGCCCATCTGGTTGTGCTGGAACGCCTCCGTGTAGATCAGGTAGTTGACTGTTGGGGTCGCCGTCGAACGCCTCGTCCCACACGTGCCGCAGGATCTCCGCCTTCGGCAGCACCTCGCCACGGCGGCGCAGCAGGAACTCGAGCACGGAGAACTCCCGCGCGGTCAGCTCCACCTCCCGCTCACCGCGCCACGCCCGCCGCGAGCCGGGGTCGGCCCGCAGGTCGCCCGCCGCCAGCACGACCGGCCGTTCCCGCAGGTCGCGGCGGAGCAGCGCGTGCAGGCGGGCGACCAGCACGTGGTGCGAGAACGGCTTGGTGAGGTAGTCGTCGGCGCCGGTGTCGAGGGCCTCGACCTCGTCCCACTCGCCGTCCTTGGCGGTGAGCACCAGGATCGGCGTCCACACGTCGCGCTCGCGCAGCCGTGCGCAGACCTGGTAGCCGTTGAGGCCGGGCAGCAGCAGGTCGAGCACGATCGCGTCGTACGGGTGCTCGGTGGCCGACCACAGCCCGTCGATGCCGGAGTGGGCGACGTCGACGGCGAACCCCTCGGCCTCGAGGCCGGCCCGGATCCCGGCGGCCAGCCGCCGCTCGTCCTCGACCACCAGGACGCGCATGGCGTCACCTCCGGTCCCGAGCCTGTGGCGGCGCACCTGAACGCCCGCTGAACGCCGTCAGGGACAGTCCCCTACCGCCCAGTCTCACCCCAGCCGTCGCCGGTGCGAACCCTGGGCGAACAACGGGCGACGACCATTGCCGCCGGGAACTCCGGCAAACCAGGGTGATCCCGGCGGAGTGCCGGATCGCATGGACCGGAAGGTGTGCATGTCGACGAGTCGGGTGGTGCGTGCGGCCGTGGCCGGCATCGTCGCGGTCCTCGTGCTGCTGCCGGCCGCCGCGCCCGCCGTCGCGCACGTGCGCACCAGCGACGGCTGGTCCGAGATCCGCGCCGACGGCGACCACGTCCGCTACCGGCTCGGCCTGGAGTACGAGATCCTCGCCCGCGCCATCGGCATGGGCGAGGACGCGATCGCGGCGCCCGACGACGGCAGCCGCCGGGCCGCGCTGGCCGGACAGCACGACCTGATCGAGACCTACCTGGCCGGCCGGGTCCGGATCCTCGTCGACGAGATCGAGTGCGCGATGACGCTGGCGGCGTCGGACGTCGAGCAGCGGCCGGCCACCGACGCCATGGCCGAGGACCTGGCGTACGCCGTGCTCGACCTGGACTACGACTGCCACGGCGCGGCATCGGGCCGGTACGTGCTCGACTACTCGGTGTTCTCCGGCGCGGGGTCCGACGCCGTCGTCGACGACCACACCACCACCGTGGACTACCACCTCGGCGGCGAGCGCGGCCGGGTCGTGCTGGACGGCGCGCACCCGCGGTTCAGCGCCGGCGAGCAGTCGTTCGCCGGCTCCGCGCTGCGCGCCACGGGCCTGGGCGCGCAGCAGGTGCTCACCGGCCTGGACCACGCGCTGTTCGTCGCCGCCCTGGCCGTCGGCGCGACCGGCCTCGGCCGGCTGGCCCGCGGGGTCACCGCGTTCGCCGTCACCAGCGGCGCGGGGCTGCTGGCCGCCGTCGCCGGGTGGGTGAGCCTGCCCGGCCACGTCACCGGCGCGCTGGTCGCGCTGTCCGTCGTCTACGTCGCCGCGACGAACCTCGTCGGGCCGGAGTCGCGCTGGCGGCTGCCCGCCGTCGCCGCCGCCGGGCTGCTGCACGGGTTCGCGTTCGCCGGCGGGCTGGGTTTCGGCGACGACCTCGGCTGGGACCTGGTGACGTCGGTCGCCGGCGTCGGCCTCGGCATCGTGCTCGGGCAGGCCGTCCTGGCCGCCGGGCTGTTCGCGCTGGCCACCGCCGCCCGGCGCTACGCGTGGTTCTCGCTGGCCCACCTGGTCGCGGCCGCCGCGGCCGTCGTGACCGGGCTGGCGTGGTTCGTCCACCGGCTGCTGTGACCCCCTCAGTGAATGGAGACGAAGTGAGAACGCTCAGCGCACGCCTCTCCCCGGAGGCGCTCGGCCGCTACCGCCGTGCCGTCTACGCGGCGCTGGCCCTGCTGGTCGGCGTCGCGCTCATCGGCCCGGTCGCGACCGTGGTCGCCGAGACCGTCGCCGCGTCGTCGGCGCAGGTCAGCGGCATCGTGTACGAGGACGCCAACGGCAACGACCGGCAGGACGCCGGCGAGCGCGGCGTCGAGGGCGTCAGCGTGTCCGACGGCGTCGCGCTGGTCGAGACCGACGAGCAGGGCCGCTACCAGCTGGAGCTGGACACCGCCCGGCGCGTCACCGACCTCGTGTTCATCACCCAGCCCGCCGGCTACGTCGTCGGGACCGACGAGTTCATGACGCCGCGGTTCTACCGGAGCCTCGGCCAGGTCGCGGCCGGTCAGACGCGGACGGCGGACTTCGCGCTGACCCGCGACCCCGGCAGCCAGGGCTCGACGTTCTCGTTCGCGAACATCGCCGACCCGCACGTCAACCCGCAGCTGCCGGAGCAGCTCCACGAGATCAACTCCACCTCGAACGACATCCCGTTCATCGCCGTCAGCGGCGACCTCACGAACAACGCGACCGACGCCGAGTTCACCACGTACAAGAACGCGACGGCCGGCTCCGAGGTCCCGGTGTGGCCCGCGGTGGGCAACCACGAGTACTTCTCCGGCGGGGGCACCGGCTACGCCGCGCGCATCGACACCTACCGCCGTCACGTCGGCCCGGAGTGGTACTCGTTCGACTACGGCAACCGGCACTTCCTGGTGCTGGAGAACAACGGCCAGGCGCCGTTCGACGAGCAGCTCAGCTGGATCCGCCGCGACCTCGAGGCCAACGTCGGCGACAAGGAGCTGATCGTCCTCGCGCACCAGCCGATGAACGTGCCGTTCGGCTCGCCGTCGCAGTACGACCAGTACGGCGACCTGTTCGACCAGTACGGCGCGGAGCTCATGCTGGTCGGCCACGAGCACTCCAACGACGTCGAGCCGAACAGCGAGTTCGCGCCGTCGGCGAAGCACATCCAGACGGTGTCCAGCTCGTACACCATCGACAACGCCCCGCGCGGCTTCCGCTTCATCCACCTGCGCGGCGAGACCTTCGAGAACCCGTTCCGCATGTACGGCGTGGACCAGGCGCTGACGATCACCAGCCCGGCGCCGGGCAGCGAGGTCGGCGCCGACGGGAACCGCACCGGCTTCCCGGACATCCAGGTCAACGCGTACGACACCGCCGACGAGGTGGTGCGGGTCCGGTACCGCATCGACGGCGGCTCGTGGCGGCCGCTGAAGCCGTCCGGCGAGCTGACCTGGCACACGGAGTTCGCCGGCCGGGCGCCGGCGCCCGGCCCGCACACCATCGACGTGGAGGCGGTCGACGAGGGCGGGCAGCGCTGGACCGAGTCGGCCGACTTCACCATGACGACCGACCCGCTGGTCGCGCCGGTGGCCGGTGCGGACTGGACCCAGCACCACGGCGACCCCGGGCACACCGGCGTGGCCGCCGACGTGGTCGACCCCGGGCTGGAGCTGGCGTGGACCTACCGCACGCCGGGCACGTTCCTCACCGGCTCGCCCACCATCGTCGACGGCATCGTCTATGCCGGAACGCGCGACGAGAACGGCGACGGCAACGCCGCGCTGCACGCCGTCGACCTCGCGACCGGCGAGCGGCTGTGGGAGTACCCGGTGCCGTCGTCGATCGTCGGCACCCCGGCGGTGCTCGGCGACACCGTGTTCGTCGGGACGCTGCGCGCGCAGCTGTTCGCCGTCGACCGTCACACCGGCGAGCTGGTGTGGCAGCGCGACACCGAGGACGCGCCGGAGCCGAACAACCAGCGCGCCTACGGCTACTACTCCCCCGCCGTCGCCGACGGCAAGGTGTACTGGGCCTACCAGACGCGGTACGGCCCGGCCGGCCAGGGCCTGCTGGTGGCGCTCGACCCGGCCGACGGCAGCGAGCTGTGGGCGTCGCCCATGGCCGGCGCGACGATGAGCGACGGCACCCCGGCCATCGCCGGCGGGCAGGTCTTCGTCGGCAGCCAGACCGCCGACCAGGTGCTCGCCTTCGACGCCGCCACGGGCCAGCGCCAGTGGCAGTCGTCGGCGGTGCTCGGCGGGTGGCAGGACGGCATCCCCGCGGCCGCGGACGGGCGGGTGTTCATCGGCTCGAACAACGGCATCATCGCCCGCGACGCCGCGACCGGCCGCGACCTGTGGAGCTACCGCAGCCCGCACGCGTCGCGGGTGTCCAGCGGCGCGACGCCGTCGGCCCCGGCCGTCGCCGGCGACGTCGTCTACATGGGCTTCCCGAGCGGCGCGGTGACGGCGCTCGACGCCCGGACCGGCGCGGTGCTGTGGGACCGGCTGCTGCCCGGAGGCACCTACACCGGCGGCGTGCTGTCCTCGCCCGTGCTCAGCGGCGAGACGCTGTTCGTCGGCGCCAACAACGGCTTCTTCTACGCGCTGGACAGCGTGACCGGGCAGCCGCTGTGGCAGTACGAGATCGGCACCTGGGTCGGCTCCGGCCCGGCGGTCAGCGGCAACACCGTCGTCGCCGGCGCGTGGGACGGCAACCTCTACGCGTTCACGCCGGGCGGCGAGGCCGCGGCCCGCTGGGCGCGCGTCACCGGCACCGTGACGGACGAGGCCACCGGCGCGCCGGTCGACGGCGCCCGGGTGGTCGCCACCAGCGGCGGCCAGTCGCTGTCGACGACCACCGACTCGCAGGGCCGGTACACGCTCGGCCTGGCGCCCGGCGACTACACGGTGTCGACGGCGAAGCGGGCGTTCCTGCCGGTGGGCGGCTCGACGGCGGCGGTGACGGTCGGCGCGACCGGGACCGTCACCGCGCACCTGGCGCTGGCCGAGGTGACCGGCCCGACGGCGGGCGCGTCGACGGTGGTGCCCGACTACGGCTCGGGCAGCCCGCGCACCGACGCGGTGGCCGGCGAGACGTACCACTTCACCATGAACGAGCGGGTCCAGGCGACGATCTCGTCCCGCGCCGCGGCGAACAACCAGCCCGGCACGCTGGCCGCCGGCAGCCTCGGCGACCTGTTCCTGCTCGACGGCACCGCGCAGGAGACGCTGGACTGGAGCGAGCTGATGCTGTCGCGGACGGCCGGCGGGCCCGGCACGCCGGACTGGAACCGTCCGAACGACTGGCTGAACCTCACCGACATCGGCGCCGAGGGGTCGTCGGTCGTCGCCTCCGGTTCGGCTCGCGTCGACCCGAACCTGAGGACGACGCTGCGGTACCGCGCGCTGGCCGACGCGCCGGTCGTCAAGATCAGCCTGGAGATCGAGAAC
This sequence comes from Jiangella alba, assembly GCF_900106035.1. Classification (GTDB taxonomy): domain Bacteria; phylum Actinomycetota; class Actinomycetes; order Jiangellales; family Jiangellaceae; genus Jiangella; species Jiangella alba. The sequence goes on along the minus strand of NZ_FNUC01000004.1, from coordinate 3,355,873 downwards.
ACCGGCACGTCCGACTTCGACGGGTACTTCCAGTACCTGCTCGACCCCGACAGCGCGCAGGACGTCGCCTACGTGCCGGGCATCGGCCGCAACGACCCCGGCTACGTCACGTCCGGTTGGACGGACAACTTCGTGTACGTCGGCTCGACGACGGTGCGGCCGGTGCCGGCGCACGGCGTGGCCTGGCTGGAGGACGAGCCGCACGCGATCAGCGGGTTCGGCTACGTCACGGGCGCCTGGTTCGACGCCGCCGTCGACGCCGGGGACACCCGCACGATCAGCTGGTACCACATCACCGACTACCCGGGCGCCGGGCACGTCTCCTCGAACGTCGCCGCCTGGGCCGACCGGCTCGACCTGCTCGACGACGAGGTGGCCGACCGGTCCCGCGCCGGCGGCACGGTGACCCAGGCCGACACCGGCGCCCCGGCCGCGGGCGTGCTGGTCGAGGCGGTGGACGCGTCCGGCGCCGTCGCCGGGTCGGCACGGACGGGCGCCGACGGGCGGTACCTGATGGCGCTGGACCCGGGCGAGTACACGCTGCGGGTGGCGGCGCTCGGGTACGCGACGGCGACGCTGCCGACGACGGTCGTGGCCGGTTCGACCGCGACCGCCGACCTCACGCTCGCGCCGGTGACCGTGCTGGCCGGCGTGGGCCGGCAGCTCTCCGGCGGCCTCGTCGAGGGCGGCCCGCAGGACGTCGTCATGGAGAACGACCGGCTCGCCATGACCATCGCCAAGGTGTTCGACGACGGGCAGCTGCCGGGCTCCACCGCCGGCAAGCCGGTCGACCTCGCCGTCCGCGGCCGGCCCGACCAGCTGGACTGGCTGAACCTGCCGTACATCGCCGACGCCGAGCCGACCGGCACGGAGGCGTGGCAGCAGACCACCGTCCGTTCCACCGGCGTGGAGATCGTGCAGGCCACCGGCGACGCGGCGATCGTCCGCAGCACCGGGACGTCGTCGGCGCACCCGGGCGTGACCGTCGAGACGACGTACACGATCCGGCCCGGCGAGGAGTGGGTCCAGGCGTCGTCGGTGTTCCGCAACACCGGCTCGTCCGACCTGTCGGTCTGGGTCGGTGACGCGATGGACTGGGACGGCGCCGGGCAGCGGCACGGCGTGGCCGGGCACCCCGTCATCACCACGCCGTACGAGAGCCCGGCCGAGTACGTCCCGGCCGGGCGGTGGATCGGCGGCGCCGGCACCGACCCGCAGACGTACGGGCTCGTCTACGCGGGCGACGACGCGTTCACGGCGTACGGCAACGGGAACTGGATCATGAGCCGGTTCCCGGTGACGCTGCCGGCGGGCGGGTCGTACACGCTGGACCGGCGGGTGGTCGCGGCGGCCAACGGCGGTGCGGCGAACCCGTTCGCGCTGCTCGACCAGGGGGTGTCTCCCGGGTCTCGGCCGTAGCGAGCGGCGTCCAGGTGGATGCCTCGCAAGGCCGAGGAAGGAGACATAGCGGTGCCTATGGCGACTGACGAGAACGCCGCGAGGCGCCGCCTGGGCGTCGCGCAGTAGGCCAGGGACCCGGGAGACACCCCCTGGCTCTGAGTCGCGCCCTCGTCCCCGTCGTCCGGCGCGTGCCGGGCGGCGGGGACGACCGCGTTCGATGAGAGTTCGCGGCTGTGCGATGAGCTGGCGATGAGAACGCTCTCAACAACGCCGTTCGCGCTGGCTTCCGGGCGCTGACCAGGACAGATTGTGGTCGGGAAGTCCAACCGACACGAAGGAGCCAGCCATGCGTTCCAGCAGGATCAGCCTCGCCGCGGCGCTCGCCGCGGCCGCCGGACTGACCGGCGTCGGGGTCGCGCTCGCCGCCCCCGCGACCGCCGTCGATGCCGTCGCCGTCGCCGCCGACGACGACGCGGGTGACGACGACGGGGACGACGACGGCGACGACGACGGGGACGACGGCCGGGCGCCGAGCGGCGGCGTGAACTCCGGCGTCACCGCGAGCGACGACGACGCGGGTGACGACGACGGGGACGACGGCGACGACGACGGCGGGCAGGCGCCGAGCAGCGGCGTCGACACCGGCGCCGGCGGCACGGCCGACGGCGACCTCGGCTGGCTGGCGCCCGGCGCGCTGGTCGGGCTGGCCGGCGTCGGCGGCGCGGGCCTGCTCTGGCGCCGGTTCCGGACCGAGAGCTGACCGGCGCCGTGCACCGGACCCGCGACGGCCGCCGCCCCGGGCGGGTGGCGGCCGTCGCGGTCCTGGCCCTGCTGCTGGCCGCGGCCTGCGGCGGTGGCGGCGACCCGTCTGGCGCGGGCACGGCCACGGCGCCGGCCGCGCCCGCCGCGCCGCCTGCCGCACCGGCGAGCGAACCGCCCACACCGTCGGCCGTCCCGGTGGCGGAGCAGCTGGCCGACCCGGTCGCGGTGGCGGTCCCGGCGGCCGGCATCGACACGAACGTCGTCCCCATCGCCGTCGACGGCGACAACGTCCTCGTCCCGCCCCCGTACGGCGACGCCGGCTGGTGGCAGGCGGGGCCGGAGCCGGGCGAGAACGGTGCGGCGGTGATCGCGGGCCACCTCGACAACCGCGACGGGCCGGACGTGTTCTACCGGCTCGGCGACGTCGCGCCGGGCGACGAGATCATCGTCGCCCGCGCCGACGGCGGCACGTCCGCCTTCCGCGTCGTCGAGGTCGGGCAGTACTCGCAGGACGAGTTCCCGACCGACGCCGTCTACGGCGGTCCGGACGACCGGCCGCTGCTGCGGCTGATCACTTGCGGCGGTGAGTACGACCGCGAGCTGGGCCGCTACCGCGACAACGTGGTGGTGTTCGCCGAGCCGGCCTGAGGGCCGACCTGCTGGCGCGGTTAGCGGCCTGACCGCCGCTTTGCCGTCCTACCGCCGTTCGCCGTTTGGCGCTAGTTGGCCGTCCCCCTGATGCCCATTCTCTTAGCCGGGAGCACGCGCCTCAAGCGGACCCGGTTGGCGCTTCGCGCGTAGGGTGACCGCTTGACCCGCGCACTCCCGGCCTAAGAACGGGCACTTATCAGGGGACGGGGAAGAACCGGGCACGCCCCGGCGTAGTCGGCCGTCGCCCCGGTCCACCGTGGCCCCCGCCGCCGAGTTGATCATGGAGAAGGTCGGCTCATTCGCGCCCAAGTAGCCGACTTCGATAGCCAGAACCACGCGATCGGCCCGTATCAGCGCCCGGAACGCAACGCTCGCTATCGAAGACGGGCAACCCGCCGCTTGCTCGACCCGGCGACGGCACACCCGGGCACCAGACAGCCAGGGGCTCGCGGCCGGCGGCGAACGGTGCACCAGAGGCGGCAGGCTGCGGTGCACTGGCGCCCAGGTGGCCGGCATGGCCGGGAGGCCAGCGTGACCGGGAGGCCAGCGTGACCGGGAGGCCAGCGTGACCGGGTGGCCGAGTTGGACGAGTGGCCCGGCGGCCGCCTGGCCGGGTGGCGGCCGGCGGCCGGCGGCTGGCGGCCGGGTAGCTGGTGGGCTGGTGGGGCACTGGCGGCTGGCGGCGAACGGTGCACTTGGGCGGGCTGTGCCCGCACTTCCCCCGACCCCCTGATAGCTGCCAGTACTTAGACCGCGGTGCCGCGGGTCAAGCGGTGCCCGCCGTCCGCGCGAAGCGCCAACAGGGCTCCGCTTGAGGCGCGGTGCCGCGGCTAAGAAAATGGGCAGCAGGGGGACGGCCAACTGCCGCAAAACGGCGCACTAACGCAAGACGGCGAACGGCGGCGGCCGAGGTGACGATCCCGGCCGGCGCCCGGCCCGGGACGGGCGAGCTGGCCGTCGGCATCGCGACGCCCTTCGTGGTCAGTGTGACGGGTCCGTAGCAGGCAGGGTCGCCGCGAACATGGCGACGAAGCGGTCCATGGCGGCGTCGACGGCGGCGCGGTCGCCGGTGGCGAGGAGGTCCAGCAGCAGCCCGCGACCCACCGCGACCCCGAGCCGTGCCTGCGACCGGGCGATGCCGGGCGCGACGCCGGCCCGCTCCATGGGCGCGGCCAGGGCCTCCACCCAGGTGTCGACGACGCCGTCGAGCAGCGGCAGCGCCGCCGGGTCGCCCTGCAGGGCGCGGCCGTAGAGCTCGAAGAACAGCCGCTCGTTCGGCCACAGCGCCGGGTCGGACACGCGGGTCCAGAATCGCCGGCCCGCCTCGACCGGGTCGTCGGCGGCGGCCAGCTCGGCCAGCAGTTCCCGCTGCCGCTGCTCGACGGTACGGGCGACCTCGACGAGCAGGCCCTCCTTGGAGCCGAAGTGGTAGATCAGCATGCGGTGACTGGTGCCCAGCGCCGTGGCGATCTGCCGCAGGCTGCGCTCGCCCACTCCGTTCGCCGCGACGTAGTCGATCGCGGCCCGCAACAACCGCTCCTTCCCGCCACCCGCCTCTGCCATGTCTCAGATCGTACCTGTACCATTTGGTACATGGGTGAACAACGCATCGACGTCACCGCCACCACGACGGCACCAGCCGCTGCCGTCTACGCCCTGCTGCGCGACGGCGCGAGCTGGCCGACCTGGTCGCCGCTCGGCTCGTTCGAGCTCGAGTCGCCCGGCCCGGAGGGCGGCGAGAGCCTCGGCGCGGTCCGCAGATTCCACACCGGCCGCACCACCAGCCGCGAGCGCATCGTCGAGCTGGTGCCGGACCGGCGGTTCAGCTACGCGCTGCTGTCGGGCCTGGCGATCAAGGGCTACCGCGCCGACGTCGACCTGACGGAGGGGCCTGACGGCACCACCATCCGCTGGCGCTCGTCGTTCCGGGCCAAGGTGCCCGGCATGGGCGGTGCCTATCGCCGCTCGCTGGCGAAGTTCCTGCAGCGCTGCGCCGACGGCCTCGCCCAGCACGCGGCCGCCCGCCTGACGCCCTGAGCGCCACCGTCAGCGAGTCGTCGCGCCCTCGGCGAGCGCCGCCAGCTGGGCCGTGACCATGCCCCAGCCGTCGGCGAAGCCGAGATCGGCGTGGTGCTTGCGCGCCGCCGGATCGCCATGCCGCACGACCACCCGGTAGTCGGTGCCCTCGGGGTGCTCGGCCAGGGTGATCGTGGCGGTCATCGGCACCGGCGCCGGCGCGGCCGGCCGCCAGCCGCTGTCGACGGCGTTGGTGAACACCAGCCGTTCCAGCTCGTCGACGGCGAGGAAGCAGGCGTCCAGGTGCGGGACGAACGCGGCGCCGTCGTCGCTCATCAGGGTGACGAACGCGCCGCCGGGGCGCGGCTCCAGCCGCTCGACCCGGCAGTGCGTCGGCGCCGGGATCCACCACTGCGCCAGCTTGGCGGGGTCGGTCCAGGCGCTCCACACCGACGCGCGCGGCGCGCGGATGAGGCGTTCCAGGCCGAGGTCGAGGTCGGGGTTCACGAGGTGGTCTCCTCTGCGTCGGTGACGAATCGTTCGAGGCGGTCGGTGCGCTCGACCCAGCCGCGGCGCTGCTCGGCGAGCCAGTCGTCGACGAGCGCCAGCCGCTCGCGGTTGAGGACACAGGTGCGCACCCGGCCGGACTTCGTCGTGCGGATCAGCCCGTTCGACTCCAGCGTCCGCACGTGCTTCATGAACGAGGGCAGCGTCATCGGGAACTCGCGAGCCAGGTCGCCGACGCTGGTGGCGCCGCCGCCGAGCCGCCTGACGACGGCACGCCTGGTGGGGTCGGCCAGCGCCAGGAACACTCCGTCCAGCGCACCCTCAAACTGTGCCATGAGGCTAAGTATTAACGCCCGTGAACACTGAGCGCAAGGGCTCAGTGTTGGCGTCGCCGGAGGCTGGTCGCGGTCCGACCACATCCATTAGGGTGCGAACCGGGCAGGCGGGTCCGGCGACGGCCCGTCCCGTGGTGGCGCACACGAAGGGTGCCCGGCCGTGCCACACCCGCCCCGCATCGGCGACCGGCCCGACGACGTCGCGGCGCCCGCGTTCGTGGGCCGCGAGCGCGAGACCGCCGTCCTCGCCGGTGCGCTGGCGCAGCCGCCGGCCGTGGTGCTGCTGGAGGGCGAGGCCGGCATCGGCAAGAGCCGCCTCGTCCACGAGTACGTCGCCACCGGCCCGCCCGGCGCGCTGGTCGCGACCTGTCCGCCCTTCCAGGAGTCGCTCACGCTCGGGCCGATCGTCGACGCCGTCCGGCAGAGCCGCGCGGGCGCCGGGCTGCCGGGGCTGCGGGTCAGCTCGCTGGTCGGCGCGCTGCGGCCGCTGTTCCCGGAGTGGGGCGCCGTCCTGCCACCGGCGCCGGAGCCGCTGGACGACCCGCAGGCCGCCCGGCACCGCATCTTCAGCGCGCTGGCCGAGCTGATCGGCCGGCTGCGCGTGCGCGTGCTGGTGGTCGAGGACGTGCACTGGGCCGACCGCGCGACGCTGGAGTTCCTGCTGTTCCTGGTGGCGCGGCGCCCGGCGCTGAGCCTGCTGCTGAGCTACCGGCCCGAGGACGTCGCGCCCGGCTCGCTGCTGCTGCGGCTGTCGTCGCGGCTGCCGGCCGGGTGGACGCAGCTACGGCTGACGCTGCCGCCGCTGGACGTGGCCGCGACGGCCGGGCTGGTGTCGTCGATGCTCGGCGGCGAGCGGGTCTCCGACGCGTTCGCCGCGTTCCTGCACGACCGCACCGACGGCGTCCCGCTCGCGCTGGAGGAGTCGGTGCGGCTGCTGCGCCAGCGCGACGACGTCGTCCGGCACGACGGCGAGTGGATCCGGCGCAGCCTGGACGAGCTGGCCGTCCCGCCGACCGTCCGCGACTCCGTGCTGGAACGCGCCCAGCGGCTCGCCCCGGCGGCCCGGCGCGCGGCCGAGGCGGCGGCCGTGCTGGCCGAACCGGCCGAGGAGCGGCTGATCGCCGAGGTCGCCGGGCTGACGGCGGCGCAGGCGCGCGACGCGCTGGCCGAGGCGGTGCGCAGCGGCCTGCTCGCCGACGACGACCGCGGCCGGCTGGCGTTCCGGCACGTGCTGGTCGGCCGCGCCGTCTACGACGCGATGACCGGGGTCGAGCAGCGCCGCCTGCACCAGCGGGCCGGCGCCGCGCTGGAACGGCAGCGCCCGCAGCCCGTCGTGCAGCTGAGCCGGCATTTCCAGGCCGCACGCGACGTCAGGAAGTGGTGCGCGTACGCCGAGCAGGCGGCCGCCCACGCCGCCGCCTCCGGCGACCACACCACCGCCGTGACACTGCTGGTCCGGTTGCTGACGACGGCGCCGGTGCGCACGCCCGCCGCGGTGCCGCTGGCGGTCCGGCTGGCCACCGCGGCCAGCGACCGGCGCGAGCCGGTCGACGACCTGCACCACGAGGCGATCCGGACGCTGCGCGACGTGCTGGCCCGCGACGACCTCGCGCCGCGTGCGCAGGCGGAGATCCGCAACCCGCTCGGCCGGCTGCTGCTGCAGGCCGGCGAGTTCGAGCAGGCGCACGCCGAGCTGGCCCGCGCCGTCCCCGACCTCAGCCACGACCCGGTCGAGGCGGCCCGCGCGATGACCTACCTCGGCTACCCGCTGCAGGGACCGTGGCCGGCCGCCGTCCACCTGGGCTGGCTGGAGCGGGCGGCGGAGGTGGCGTCCGGCATCGGCCGGCCGGCCGACCGGCTGGCGCTGACCGCCGACCGCGCCGCGGCACTGGTGACGCTGGGCCAGGAGCAGGGGTGGGCGGTCGCGGCGGAACTGCCCGACGACGTCACCGACCTCGAGGGCGCCCGGCAGCTGGCCCGCGGCCTGGCCAACCTCGCCTACGTCGCCACCGGCTGGGGCCGCTACGACGACGCCCAGGCCCGACTGGACACCGCGACGCAGCTGGCCGGGCGCACCGGCTACGCGCGGCTGAACGCCAGCGTGCAGGCGATCCAGGCGCACCTGGACTGGTACACCGGGCGGTGGGACGGGCTGTCCGGGCGGGTGGCGGCGCTGATCGCCGACGGCGGCCTGGCGGCCATGGGCGGCCTCGAGCCGTTCCTCGTCGACGGCCTGCTGCACGCGGCCGGCGGGTCGCCGCGCCGGGCCGAGCAGCGCTTCCGCGGCCTGCTCGCCGACGCGCCGGCCGACAGCATCGCCGTCCTCCCGGTGTCGCCGGCCGCGGCGCTGGCCGCGCTGCTGCTGGCCGCCGGTGACGTCGACGGCGCCGCGGCGGCCACGGACGAGCCGATGCGCACGATCGGCGCCAAGCAGATGTGGGTGTGGGCCAGCGACCTCGCCCGGATCCGCCTGGACGTGCTGCTGGCCGCCGGTCGCGCGGCGGAGGCGGCCGAGCTGGTGGCGGCGTACGAGCAGGGTCTCGGCGACGTCGACGCGCCGGCGTCGCGGGCGGCGCTGCTGACCTGCCGGGCCGAGCTGCTGGCCGCCGGCGGCGACGCGACGGGCGCGGCCCGCGGCTACGCGGCGGCCGCGGCGGCGTGGGCCGCGCTCCCCCGTCCGTACGACGCGGCGCTGACGCTGGAGCGGCAGGCCCGCTGCCTGCTCCGCGCGGGCCGTGCCGACGACGGCGCCGCGCTGCTGTCCGACGTCTTCCACGCCCTCGCCGGCCTCGGCGCCCGCACCGACGCCGCCCGCGTCGGCACCGGGCTGCGCGAGCTCGGCGTGCAGGTGCGGCGGACCTGGCGGCGCGGCCGGCGCGGCTACGGCGACCAGCTGTCGCCGCGTGAGCTGGAGGTCGTGCGGCTGGTCGTCACCGGCCGGACCAACCGCGAGATCGCCGGCGCGTTGTCGCGCTCGCCGAAGACGGTGGCCGGGCAGCTCAACTCCGCCATGCGCAAGCTGGGGGTCACGTCGCGCACCGCGCTGGCCGTCAAGGCGCTCGAGGCCGGGCTGCTCCCCGCCGATAAAGATTAGGTCGATAGCCCGGGTACAAATCGGGCGCACCGGTCGAGACTCTCCTGACGACTCCAGGTCGAGACACAGGAGAACACCCGGATGACCATGCCCGACCCGCATGAACGGGTGCCGGACGACGCCCCGCAGGACGCCCCGGAGTCCGAGCCTGACCCGACCTCGCCCACCCCCGGACCGGCCCGCCGCCCGGACGGCTACGAGCCGCTCTGAGCCCGGCCCGGCGCTGCACCGACACGAGGAGTGACGATGGGAAGACTGCGACGCGCGACCACGGCCCTGGCCTCGGCCATCGGCCTGACCTGCACCGCACTGGTCCTGTCCGGAGCGACGACGGCGGGCGTCGAGGCGGCCGATCCGGCGCCGCCGGGCAGCGGCGGGCCACCGTCGGCGTTCGCCGGCCTGGACCAGCAGACCTACCAGCTCACCCTCGTCACCGGCGACCACGTGACGGTCGAGCGGACGGCGCCCGGCGACTACGACGTCCAGGCGCAGGCGGCGCCCCGCCCCGACGGGTCCGTCCCGGAGATCCGGGTGACCAACCAGGGTGAGAGCGACGCCGTGTACGCCATCCCGGACGACGTCGCCGGGCAGATCGAGTCCGGCCTGCTGGACGAGACGCTGTTCGACGTCGCCTACCTGGCCGAGAACGGCTACGCAGGCCGCGCCGACCTGCCGCTGATCGTCGAGTACGCCGGTGCGCAGGACGCCCGCAGCCTGACCGGCCGCGCCGCCGCGCTCGCGGCCACCGCCACCAGCGTGCCGCTGGACAGCATCGACGCCGCCGCGGTGACGGTGCCCCTGGCCGGCGCCGCCGACTTCTGGGCGTCGCTGACCGGCGGACGGAACCGGCTGGCGGCCGGGGTCGAGCGGGTCTGGCTGGACCCCGCGGTCAGCGTCAGCCTGGACGAGAGCGTCCCGCAGATCGGCGCCGACGAGGCCAGGGCGGCGGGGCTCGACGGCGCCGGCGTCACCGTGGCGGTCCTGGACACCGGCATCGACACGACCCATCCGGACGTCGCCGGCCAGATCGTGGCCAGCCGCAGCTTCATCCCTGGGCAGGAGGTCGCCGACGGCCACGGGCACGGCACCCACGTCGCGTCGACCGTCGCCGGCACCGGCGCCGCCTCCGGGGGCCGGTTCGCCGGCGTCGCGCCGGGCGCCGACCTCGTCATCGGCAAGGTGCTGTCCGACGCCGGCAGCAGCGTCGGCTCGTCGGTCATCGCGGGTATGGAGTGGGCCGCCGTCGAGCAGGACGCCGACATCGTCAGCATGAGCCTCGGCGGCGGGCTGACCGACGGGACGGACCCGCTGAGCCAGGCCGTCAACACACTGTCGGAGCAGACCGGAGCCCTGTTCGTCATCGCCGCGGGCAACAACGGCCGCGACTTCACCGTCGCCTCCCCCGGCACCGCGGACGCGGCGCTGACCGTCGGCGCCGTCGACAAGCAGGACGCACTCGCCTCGTTCTCCAGCCGCGGCCCCCGCCGCGGCGACTACGCCATCAAGCCGGAGATCACCGCGCCCGGGGTGTCGATCGGCGCGGCCCGCGCGGCCGGCACCAGCATGACCGGCGCCGTGCACATCGACGACCACTACACCCGGGTCAGCGGCACCTCGATGGCGACGCCGCACGTCGCCGGCGCCGCCGCGATCCTGGCCCAGCAGCACCCGGACTGGACCGGGCCGCAACTGAAGTCGGCGCTGGTGGCCAGCGCCGACGACGGCGGGTACACGGTCTTCGAGCAGGGCGCCGGGCGGCTGGACGTGGCGCGGGCGATCGGCCAGCAGGTCCAGGTGAACCCGCCGACCGCCGACTTCGGCTTCCTGCGGCTGCCGACGCAGGGCGACCCGCACACCCGGACGCTGACCTACACCAACCCCACGGACCAGCCCGTGACGCTGGACCTGACCGTGGCCGCGCGGGACGAGGACGGTCCCGAGGTGCCGGACGGCGCCGTGCGGCTGGACCGCGACACCGTCGAGCTGCCGGCCGGCGGCTCGGCCCCGGTCGTCGTCACGTTCGACCAGAACGCCGTGGAGCCCGGCGTCTACACCGGCGGCGTCGTCGCGACCGCGGACGGCGTCCGGCTCACCACGCCGCTCGGGATGACCATCGGCGAGCAGCTGCACACCATCACCGTCCGTCAGCTGCACTCCGACGACCCGGACGGGTGGCACCCCAGCAGCGTGACGTTCGCGCCACTCGCCGGCGACGCCACGGCGTCGACCCGGGACGGCTGGGTCACCCACGGCGGCGGCGTCGACGTCCGCACCCCGGACCAGTGGGCGGCCGGCGTCGAGTTCCAGGTGCCGACCGGCACGTACATCGCCTTCACCAACCCCGTGCAGTGGTACGACGCCGAGACCGGCGGCACGAACTGGGCCAATCTGGTCGATCCCGAGGTGGAGATCACCGGCGACACCGAGATCGTGCTGGACGCCGCCGACACGGAGAAGGTCACCTTCGACACCCCGCTGCCGGCCGAGGGCCAACAGCGCCGGGTCATCATGCAGCGCTGGGTGCCCGAGCACGTGGCGGCCGGCGGCGGGTTCGTGACGTACGCGGAGAACCCGACCACGACGAACGGCCGGGTCGACTACTGGCTGACGCCGACCGACGAGGTGGAGACCGGCGAGTTCCGGATGATCATCGAGAACACGCTGGTCGCGCCGGACCTCTCCATGCGGGCCGACGGCCACGACGATCTCGCGCTGCGGCCGGAGTACCCGGAATGGGGCCGGCCGTTCGCGACGATCCTGTCGCCCGGCTTCACCGTCGGCGAGCCCACGGCGGGCGGCGTCCCCGCCGCGGCCGCGCCCGGGCCCGTCGTCGCGACCGGCGCGCCGGTCGAGTTGTCGGTGCGGGTGACGAACCCGGCCGGCGTGCCCACCCGGACCGGGCTGGCGGTGCGCACGCCGTTGGGCGCCGGCACCTGTGCGACCGACACGCTCGGCCCCGGCCAGTCCACCACCTGCGGCCTGCATACGACTGCCGTGGCCGGGCCGCAGGCCGTGCCCGTCATCGTCACCGGCGCCGATGCCGACGCCGACGGCCGGCCGGTGCCGCTGGCCGGCACCGCCGTCGTCCACTACACCGGTGCGGCGGACCCGGGCAGCCCGCCGCCGTCCGGTACCGCCGTGTCGATCGTCGCGGTCACCGCGTCCGGGCAGGCCGCGCACCAGTCGCCCGGCCCGCTGCTGGAGACGGGGACGGACCTGCGCATCGCGGCGACGGTCCGCAACACCGGCACCACGACACTGGGCGAGATCGTCGCGCAGAGCGACCTGGGCGCGCTGAGCTGCCTGCGGCAGGAGCTGGCGCCGAGCGAGGAGACGACGTGCTCGGTGACGGCGCCGGTCGTGACGGGGCGGGCCGCGACAGCCGTCACCGCCATCGGCCGGGACGCCACGGGCGTCGCGGGCGCCGCCACCGTCGCCTACCACGTCGGCCGGGACGAGCCGGCGATGTTCTCCGGCCGCCAGGACCTCGACGTCGTCGACGCCGGGTTCGGGACGCCGGACGAGCTGGCCGGGCTGGACCTGAGCGGCGCGCTGGTGCTGCTGCGGGCCGATCCGGAGCAGTTCAACGGCCAGCCGAAGCTCTGCTGGCCCGCCGTCGACGCCGTGAACGCCGTGGTGGCGGCCGGCGCCGCCGGTGTCGTGATGGCGCCGAACGAGGAGCACGTATTCGCCGACTTCCCGGCGTCGGACCTGCACGGCAGCGTGTGGTGCGAGGTGGGGCCGCTGCAGAGCTCGACCGAGGTGAGCCAGTACGACGACGCGATCACCCGGGTGCCGCTGGTCTACCTGCCGTTCGACCAGGGCGCCGCCCTGCGCGACCTGGCCGGCGGCGGCCTGCGCGTCACCGTCGACGGCACCCCCGTCACGCCGTACTACTACCAGCTGCGCCCGGCGCTGGACGGCGCGATCCCGGACTCCCTGCGCTTCACCGTCGACGAGGACGACCTGGCCACCATCGACCACCGGATCCACGTCGGCACGAACACGGCGATCGGTGTGACGACGGCGTCGTGGCGGGCCGAGGATTCGGCGGCCGGGCCGCGCACCATCGGCACCCAGGCGCTGCCGCCGCTGGCCACGACGGCGCCGTGGGAGGTGACCGAGTACGCCTGGCCGCTGGATCCCGGCACCGTCGTCCGTCACGAGGTGCAGGACTTCGGCTCGCCGGCCGGGCGGCAGGTCCGCTACGACGTCTTCGACGAGCCCACCCGCACCACGATGGTGTGGAACGACTCTCCGCCGGTGCCCGCGCCGGTGCCGTCGCCGGCCGGTACCGCGCCGGTCGGGTACCAGACGCACGGCTACCTGCCGTCGGATCTGGCCCCGTGCACCGGCTGCCGGGAGGGCGACGTGTTCTACCCGCACCTGCGCTACACCGCGTCGTCCGACCCGGGCCAGATCGGCTGGGACCAGGTCGGCCAGTTCGGGCAGCTGGGCAACGACCGCAACACCCGCCTCTACCGCGACGGCGTCGAGATCGCGGGCGGGCCGGACCCGGTCGGGCGGACGCTGCTCGCCTACCGGCTGCCGCCCGAGCCGGCCGACTACCGGCTGACCCACCGATTCGGCCCGACGGAGACCGCGTGGGAGTTCCGCTCCGGCACGGCCGACGAGGACCTGCTGGCCGACCCGTACGTCTGCGACTCCGAGTGGATGACCCGGGTGCTGAAGCGGCCGCCGCTGGGCACGCCGTGCCGGCCGGAGCCGCTGATCTTCCTCCGCTACGACCTCGGGCTGGACCTGACGAACCGGGTGGCCGCGCCGGGCCCGCAGCGGATCACCGTGACGGCCGAACGCCAGCCGTCGCTGCGGCCGCAGCCGGAGGTCGAGGGGCTGCGCCTCTGGGTCAGCTACGACCAGGGCGGCGAGTGGACCGAAGCCCGCGTCCGCCCCCGCGGCGACGGCGAGTTCGAGGTGACGGCCCTGCACCGCCCCGCCAACCGCCGCCCCTCGGACGTCGTCAGCCTGCGGGTGGAGGCGTGGGACGAGGCCGGCAACCGGGTCGAGCAGACCATCCACGACGCCTACCGCCTCACCGACCGGGCCGGCGCCTCCGGGCCGCGCTGACCTTCCCCCGGCCGAGCCGGTCGGGCCGCACCGCAGGCGGCCCGGCCGGTTCACTCCCTCTGCTGGCCAGTGCCTCATGTGCGCTGGCCAGTAGGGCTGTCACGCGCTACAGGTTGCGGTGGCGCCCGGTGAGGTCGAACAGGAGGTCGCCGATCGGGCCCTCGGCCGCATCGCCCACTACCTCGGACGGCACGACGAGGACGAGATCGAGCTCCACACCGAGGCCGGCCGCACCGACGAGGTCCTGGTGGTGCCGCGCGCCGCGGTCCAGCTGTTCGCGAGCATGCCGGCGTACATGGCCGAAGGCAAGGGCGTGTCGGTGATGCCGATGCACACCATGCTCACCACGCAGCAGGCCGCCGACCTGCTGAACGTCTCGCGCCCCTACCTCGTCGGACGGCTGGAACATGGCGACATCGCCTTCGAGAAGGTCGGCCGGCACCGGCGGGTCAGACTGGACGACCTCCTGGACTACCAGCGCGCCTCGGTCGCCGCGGCCAGACGGTCCGGCGCGCAGGTCATCGTGACGAACAATCTGCGCGACTTCCCGCCCGACCAGCTCCGGCGGCTGGACCTCGAGGTCAAGACACCCGACGACCGCGAGGTGTGGGCGTATCGAACGGCTGAGCTACTCGACCTCGTTGCGGACCAGCGCGACCGCGGCGTCGACCCGGGATTTGGTGGCCGGGTCGCGCAGGTCGATGCCGGAGTCGACCTGGACGGTCCAGGCGAGGTCGTCGGACGGGGTGCGGCGGCCGGTGACGCGGACGCCGCGGCGGCCATCGACGGGGATGTGGCGGCTGATGACGACGCTCTGGGTGACCTGCTCGCGGACGACGTCGACGAGGCGGCGCGGGGACTCGAGCGCCACCCGGTGCCGGGCCCGGCGCCCGCGCGCGTCGGGCACCTCGGTGACGACCAGCAGCTCGGCGTCGCCGTCCCAGGACGCGGTCTCGACGGCCGTCCAGGGGATCGAGGTGTCGCGCAGCAGCAGCCGATGGGTGGTGGCGGCGACGTGGCCGTCGGGGCCGGAACCGGACGCGAGCACCCGCTCGCCCGGCTCGAGCCCGTCGACGACAGGGGGAGCCGAACGGCGCAGCCTCATGCCCCCACACTAGTCAGCCGAGGTAGTCGCGCAGCTCACTGGCCCACTCGTTGCGCCGCAGCTTCGTCAGCGTGCGGTGCTCGATCTGCCGGACCCGCTCGCGCGTGACGCCGAACTCGCGGCCGACCTCCTCCAGCGTGCGGGTGCGGCCGTCGTGCAGGCCGTAGCGGAGCCGGACGACCGCCCGCTCGCGCTCGCTGAGGCCGTCGAGCACCTGCTCGACCTGGTCGCGCAGCAGCAACTGGGCGACCAGCTCGTCGGGCGAGAGCTCGTCGGTGTCCTCGACGAAGTCGCCGAACGTGTTCTCCGACGACTCGCCGACCGGCAACTGCAGGCTGACCGGCTCTTCGGAGTAGGAGAGCAGCTCGACGACGCGGTCGGCGGTCAGCGAGGTGGCGGCGGCCAGCTCCTCGACGGTGGGGTCGCGGGCCTCGCGCTGGGCCAGCGTGCGCAGCACCCGCAGCACGCGGTTGAGCTCGTCGACGACGTGCACGGGCAGCCGGATGGTGCGGCCCTGCTCGGCCAGCGCCCGGCTGATGGCCTGGCGGATCCACCACGTGGCATAGGTGGAGAACTTGAAGCCGCGGGCGTGGTCGAACCGCTCGACGGCGCGGATGAGGCCGACGTTTCCCTCCTGGATGAGGTCGAGCAGCGGCAGCCCGCGCCGGGTGTAGCGGCGCGCGATGGAGACGACGAGGCGCAGGTTGGCCTCGATGAGGCTGGCCTTGGCCCGCTGCCCGAGCCGGACCACCTCGGCCAGCGCGTCGGCGTCGGCGCCGGCGTCGCCCGCGGCCAGCCGCTCGCCGGCCAGCAGCCCGGCCTCGATGGCGCGGGCCAGCCGCACCTCCTCGGGCCCCTTGAGCAGCGGGATGCGGCCGATCTCGCGCAGGTAGCGGCGGGTGAGGTCGGTGCCGCTGCCGGGCCCGGGATCGGACAACCGCGGCGCCGGCGCCGCGGCCGGCTCGTCGTCGTCGACGACAGCCGTGGGCACAGCATCGCCCGGCCTGCTGACCTCGGAAAGATCACCGTCCGGCCGTCCACGCTGGGACGGCAGCGCGCGACCCTCCGCCCTCGATCGGATCACCGGCACCACCTCGGTCCCCCAAGTGTGCCCCGCCGAGGTGCCCCGCAGCTACCCTTCCGGCCGAATCGAAGATCATCGACCTGCGGACGCACCAGGGCGGCGACCCGCCGAAGCGGACCGCCGCCCTGTCCGGAACGACCGATTTCAGCGCATTCGCAGCTCGGTCAGATACCGGTAGCCGACCTCCGCCGTCTGCAGCGGGGTGACGTCCGGGGTGTCGTTCTCGACGATGTACTCCAGCACGCGGTGCGCGCGGAAGATCGCCGCGAAGTCGATGTGCCCGGTGCCGAGGTCGGCCATGTCGCCGCCGGTCAGGTGCCGGTCCTTGACGTGGTACTGCAGCGTCCGCTGCGGCGCGGCGTCGATGACGTCGATGGCGAACTGCTCGGCCTGCGAGACGGGCACGCCGGTGTTGATGCCGCCGGTGACCGCCCAGTAGAGGTCGACCTCGAGGTGGACGAGCTTCGGGTCCAGCTCCGTGGTCAGCACCTCCCACGGGGTGACGCCGCCGCCGAGGTCGGTGGTGAACTCGTGCGCGTGGTTGTGGTAGCCGTAGCGCAGCCCGTACCGCCGCGCCAGCGCCGCCTCCTCGTTCATCTGCTCGGCCCACAGCTGCCAGTCGGACCGGCTCTCCGAGGCGAGGTACGGGACGACGACGAAGCGCTGGCCGAGCGTGGCGGCGTTCTCCAGCTTCGCCTCCAGCGACGCGCGGTCGCCGCTGATGCCGTCGTGGCTGGACGAGCACGAGATGCCGATCTCGTCGTAGAAGTCACGCAGCTGTGCGGCGGTGCGGCCGAAGTACCCGAGCGCCTGCTCGACCTTCGTGTAGCCGTAGCCGGCGATCGAGCGCAGCGTCGCGTCGTAGAGGGCGCCCGGCGCCAGCGCGTCGCGCACCGTCCACAGCTGGATGCTGATGGCGCCGCGCGGGACGATCTTGCGGCCCGTGGGCTGGGCGCCGGCCGACGCGGGCAGGGCGGCGCCGACTCCGGCCAGCACACCGCCGGCGGCCGCGGCCGCACCCAGCAGGAACGAGCGCCGGCCCAGCCCGCGGCGGGCCAGCGACTCGTCCAGGGCACGATCGCCGTCGTATCCGTAACACATCGTGTGCTCCTTTCGGGGGTGGTCTGCGGAGGTCTAGTCGGTGGAGCTGAACGCGGCGTCGAAGGCCGCGGCGGGCGCGTCGAACAGGTTCGACCGGACGAACTCCAGGGCCTCGGGGGCGCCGCGCAGGCGGTCCATGCCGGCGTCCTCCCACTCGACCGAGATGGGGCCGTCGTAGCCGATCGCGTTGAGCATGCGGAACGACTGCTCCCACGGCACGTCGCCGTGGCCGGTGGACACGAAGTCCCAGCCGCGCCGCGGATCGGCCCACGGCAGGTGCGAGCTGAGCCGGCCGTTGCGGCCGTTGCCGAGCTGCTTCTTCGTGTCCTTGCAGTCGACGTGGTAGATGCGGTCGCGGAAGTCCCACAGGAACGCGACGGGGTCGAGGTCCTGCCACACCATGTGGCTGGGGTCCCAGTTGAGGCCGAACGCCTCGCGCTGCCCGATCGCCTCCAGCGTCTGCACGGTGGTCCAGTAGTCGTAGGCGATCTCGGACGGGTGCACCTCGTGCGCGAACCGGACGCCGACCTCGTCGTACACGTCGAGGATCGGGTTCCAGCGGTCGGCGAAGTCGCGGTAGCCGGCGGCGATCATGTCGTCCGACGCGGGCGGGAACATCGCGACGTACTTCCAGATGGCCGAGCCGGTGAAGCCGACGACGGTGTCCACGCCGAGCCGGGCGGCCGCGCGGGCCGTCACCTTCATCTCCTCGGCGGCGCGCTGCCGGACGCCTTCGGGGTCGCCGTCGCCCCAGATGCGGTCCGGGAGGATCGCGCGGTGCCGCTGGTCGATCGGGTCGTCGCAGACCGCCTGGCCCTTGAGGTGGTTGGAGATGGCCCAGACCTTCAGGCCGTTCTTCTCCAGGATGTCGTGCCGCGACTTCACGTAGGCGTCGTCCTCGGCGGCGCGCCACACGTCCAGGTGGTCGCCCCAGCAGGCGATCTCGAGGCCGTCGTAGCCCCATTCGCCGGCCAGCCGGGCGACCTCCTCGAACGGCAGGTCGGCCCACTGCCCGGTGAAGAGGGTGATCGGTCGTGCCATCGTGTCGTCTCCTTCGTGCGTCGGTGCGTGCGCTCTGTTCACGAGTTGCGGGCAGCGGTGCTCAGTCCGGCGAGCTCGAGCATCAGGTCGCGGACGTCGGTGGCGGCCAGCTGGTCGCGGGCCGTCGACGGGTCGCTGCACAGCAGCACCGGCCCGTCGGCGGGATCGTCGGGGAGCCGGCCGTGCGTGCCGCGCACCCACTGCCCGTCCAGCGGCACGACGTTCATCGCGTAGCGCAGCCCCAGCTTCTTCTTCGCCAGGTTCGCGCCCGCCCGCAGCTTGACCCGCGGGTCGGCGGGGTCGAGGAACAGCTCGGCCGGGTCGTAGCCGGGCTTGCGGTGGATCTCGACGCCGCGGGCGAAGTCGGGCGCGCGGTCGTCGTGCAGCCAGTAGTAGTAGGTGAACCAGGCCCCGAGGTCGGCCACCAGCACCAGCTCGCCGGAGCGCTCGTGGTCGAGCCCGAACTCGCGCTGCGCCTGCTTGTCCAGGACGAGGTCGACGCTGGGCAGCGCCTCGCAGTGCTCCCGGACGGCCTCGAGGTCGGCGGGGTCCTTCACGTAGACGTGCGCCACCTGGTGGTCGGCGACGGCGAACGCCCGCGACGCCCACGGGTCGAGGTACTCCATGCCGGCCTGCGTGTACACGTCGAGCAGCCCGGCCTGGCGCAGCGCCCGGTTGACGTGCACCGGGCGGCTGGCCGGGCCGATGCCGTACTCGCTCAGCGCGACGACGGTGACGCCCTGGTCGCGCGCCTCGGTGAGCAGCGGCGCCAGGACGCGGTCGACGTCGCGGGCGGCGGCGACGGCCTGCGGGCTGTGCGGCCCGAACCGCTGCAGGTCGTAGTCCAGATGCGGGACGTAGGCCAGCGTGAGGTCGGCCTGCGGCATCAGCCGCCGCGTCGCCTGCACGATCCACTCGCTGGACCTGATCGACGCCGTCGGGCCCCAGTACTGGAACAGCGGGAACTCCCCCAGCGACCGGGTCAGCTCGTCGTGCAGCGCCGGCGGCCGGGTGTAGCAGTCCGGCGACTTGCGGCCGTCGGCGTGGTAGATCGGCCGCGGCGTCACCGTCCAGTCGGTGTCGGCGCCCATCGCGTACCACCAGCACACGTTCGCGACCTTGTAGTCGGACTTGGCCCGCCGCGCGAGGTCCCACACCTTCTCGCCCTGCACCAGCCGGTTGTGCTGGCGCCACAGGAGGATCTCGCCGAGGTCGCGGAAGTACCAGCCGTTCCCGACGGCGCCGTGGTCGCGCGGCATCGCGCCGGTGAGGAACGTCGACTGGACCGAGCAGGTCACCGCGGGCAGCACCGTGCCCAGCGCGGCCTGCCAGCCGTCGCCGGCGATGGCCCGCAGGTTCGGGGTGTGCTCCAGCAGCCGCGGCGTCAGGCCCACGACGTCGAGCACGAGCAGCTTGTTCACGCGATCTCCTCCATACCGATCTCCGCCATCCGGTCCGCGACCCAGCGCAGTTCCGCCGCGAGCCCCGCCACCAGCCCGTCCGGGCCGTCCGGCCGACGCCCCGCGGGCAGCACCGACCAGGTGTACGTCTCGACCTCCACGTGGTCGGTCACGGCCCGTTCGCCGCCGAACAGCCCGCGCAGCGTCGCCGCCAGGTGCCCCTGGGTGGCGGCCAGCGGCGGCTCGGGCTGCTCGTGCACGGGCACGTGGTAGTGCACCCGCCACGGTCCGTCGTCGGGGAACGCCGCCGACGACAGCGCGACGGGCAGGTCGTCGGCGCCGACCACCTGGCCGCGGGTGCGCACCCGGGTCTGATGCAGGAAGCGGTCCTCGGCGTAGGCCGCGAGCGCCTTGCGCGCGGCCGGGTCGGACGGGTCGGCCACCTCCAGCGCGGCCGACGCCTGCGTCTTGACGACGGACAGCCCGGCCGCGTCGAGCACGGCCAGCGCGGCCGCCGGTTCCTCGAACTGGGTCGCCAGGTGGCAGGCGTCCAGGCAGATCCCGATGCGGTCGGTGTCGACGCCGCCGAGCTGGGCGGCCGCCTCGCCGACGGTCTCGACGACGCATCCCGGCTCCGGCTCGAGCGCGACCCGGACCGTCCGCCCGGTGTCCGCCTCGACCTTCGCCAGGCCGTCGGCCAGCTGCGCCAGCCGTTCCGCCGCGAGCCCGCGACGCGCGTCGTCCCACGGTGTGCGCCAGGCTAGCGGCAGGCTGGACACGCTGCCGCGGACGGCGTCGTCGGGCAGCAGCGCGGCCAGCACCCGGGCGCAGTCCAGCGTGTACGCCAGCCGCTGCGACGTCAGCCAGTCCGGGTGGTAGACGCCCAGCTTGACCCGCGGGTCGTGGAAGCCCTGGTACGGGAACGCGTTGAGCGTCACCACCTCCAGCCCGCCCGCGTCCAGCGTGGCGCGCAGCCGGTCCAGGTCGCGGCGGCCGGCGTCGGAGGCCAGCCGGGCCACGACCGGGGCCGGCAGCCACAGGCCGAGGCCGAGCCGGGCCACCCCGAGCCGGGCCCGCGCGCCGGCGCCGTAGCGCGTCACCTGGTCCAGCAGCGCCTCGACGTCCTCGGTCGGGTGGACGTTCGTGCAGTACGCGAGGTGGACGACGGTGCCGTCGTGGTGCCGGAACCGCATCACGCCTCCGGGCGCTGGCCGCGCAGGATCGAGTTGCCCTCGAAGGTCGCGGTGCGCGCCGTGCCGGACAGGTCCACCTCGTCCAGCAGCAGCCGCCCGCTCTGCCCGTAGAACGCGACCGGGTTCTGCCACAGCACCCGGTCGACGTCGGCGGCGTCGAACCCCTCGGCGAGCATGGCCCGGCCGGTCTTCACCGTCTTCAGCGGGTCGCTGTGCCCCCAGTCGGCGGCGGAGTTGACGATCATCCGGTCCAGGCCCCGGCCGGCGAGGATGCGCACCATGCGGTGCTCGTCCATCTTGGTGTCCGGGTAGATCGAGAACCCCATCCAGCAGCCCGAGTCGGCGACCATGCCGACGGTGGTCTCGTTGAGGTGGTCGACGAGCACGCGCTCGGGCGGCAGCCCGCTGGCCGCGACCAGCTCCAGCGTCCGCCGGGTGCCGGCCGCCTTGTCGCGGTGCGGCGTGTGCACGAGCACCGGCAGGTCGTGCTCGCCGGCCAGCTCCAGCTGCCGGACGAACACCTTCTCCTCGTCGTCGGTCATCGAGTCGAAGCCCAGCTCGCCGACCGCGACGACGCCGTCCTTGGCGAGGTAGCGCGGCAGCACCTCGAGCACGCCGTGGCAGCGCGGGTCGTTGGCCTCCTTCGGGTTCAGCGCGATGGTGCAGTGGTGCCGGATGCCGAACTGCGCGGCCCGGAACCGCTCCCAGCCGACCAGCGCGTCGAAGTAGTCGACGAACGAGCCGACGTTCGTGCGCGGCTGGCCGAGCCAGAACGCCGGTTCGGTGATGGCCCGCACCCCGGCGGCGTACATGCGCTGGTAGTCGTCGGTGGTGCGCGAGGTCATGTGGATGTGGGGGTCGAAGATGCGCATCGTCAGGCCTCCTCGGCGGGGACGGGGAACCGGCCGGCCACGGCCTCGGGGTGACGGCCGAGGATGCGCCAGGCGTCGCTGGGCACCGACCGCCCGGCGGCGACGCGCTCGTTGCCGTAGTCGGCCACCATGCGGGCCAGCTCCTCGTCGGTGCGTGCGTCGAGCTCGGCGACGGCGTCCAGCGGCACGCCGACGAACAGGCACTTCAGCACGCCCTGACGCCAGGCGGCGGCGTCGAGGTGCGCGGCGGCGTACGGCCCCAGCGCGGCGGCCACCAGCCGGACGTCGTTGGTGCGCAGCGCGTCGGCCACCAGCGGCAGCCCGGCGTCGCCGAGGTCCAGCACCGCCAGCGCCCGCAGCACCGCCCGTTTCTCGTCGGCGTCGCCGTACCGGTACAGCTGGCCGACCTCCTCGACCAGCGCGGCCCGCTCCAGGCGTGCGGCCGCGGCCACCAGCAGCGCCGCGCGGGCCTCGTCCTCCAGTCGCGGGCTGCGCAGGCCGTCGGGGTCGGACGGGTTGGACGGGCCGCGGGCGACCCGCCGTCCGACCGCCGGGAACAGCACCGAGATCCGCCGGGGGTCGGTCTCGACCTCCGCCAGCAGCTCCGCCAGCCGCCCGCGAGCGGCGTCGTCCAGGTGCGGGGTGGTTCGATCGATCGTCGCGCTCATGACGTTGCCTCCTCTCCCCCGTGTCCCATGGCGGCCAGGGCCTGCGCCTCGGCCGCCCGCAGTGCCGCCAGCGAACGGCGCGCGACGACGGGCGCGGCGTGCCCGTGCCGCGGCAGTTCGACGGCGGCCAGCCCGCCGTAGCCCACCTCCAGCAGCGCGCCCAGCGCCGCCGGCAGGTCGACCTCGCCCTCGCCGAACTCCAAATGCTCGTGCACGCCCTCGACCATGTCGTCGACCTGCACGTTCGCCAGCAGGCCCCCGGCCTGGCGGACGCAGTCGGCGACGCTGCCGGTCTCGTTCGCAACGACGTGCCCGACGTCCAGCGTGACCCGCAGCCGCTCCGGGTCGCCGAGCCGTTTGCGCAGCTCCAGCACGCCGCCAACGGTGTCGACGAACATCCCGGGCTCCGGCTCGAAGGCGCACACCATGTCGCGCCGCTCCGCCTCCTCCAGCACCGCCGCGACGCCGGACGTCACCCGCCGCCAGCCCTCGTCGGCGCCGACGCCGTCCGGCAGCGTGCCGGACCAGAACGACACCGCCTCGGCGCCCAGCTCGGCGCCGATCCGGACCGCCCGGCACAGCAGGTCGACCCGCCGTTCCCGCCCGCTGTCCGACACCAGGTTCGGCTCGTGCTTGCGCCACGGGTCCAGCACGTACCGCGCGCCGGTCTCGATGACGACGGCGAGACCGAGTTCGTCCAGCCGCCGCCCGACGGCGACCGTGCGCGCGGACAGGTCCGGGCCGAACGGGTCCAGGTGCGGGTGGTCCACGGTCAGCGCGACGCCGTCGTAGCCGAGCCCGGCGATGACGGCGAGCGCGTCGTCCAGCCGGTGGCTGCCGAACCCGTTCGTCCCGTAACCGAAGCGCAGGCTCATGTCGGCGACACCACCTTCGACAGCGCCCGCACGGCCGGGCCGATGCCGACGACCGCCGCGGCCAGCGCCACCGCGCCCGTCTTCGCCAGCAGCGCCGACTGCAGCGGGATCACGCCGCGCACGCCCGCACCGGTCGCCGACCGCACCGTCGCCGCGTCGGGTGTCCGAGCCGCGTCGAGCTGTGCCTTCCCGACGGTCGCGAGGTAGGCGCCCGCGGCGGCGAGCGCGGTGGGCCGGCCCCCCACGGGATGCCGTCCCCGCCCGCCTCGCTCGTTCCTCGCTCGGACGCCCGAGCCTACCCATGACGGCATCCCGTGGGAGCCCGGCCAGGCCGACAGGGCCGCGGCTGTCGCCGTCGCCCCCAGGGCCACCCGCGCCGACGACGGGGAGGCGCCGTGGACCTCGCCGCGGCTGAGCACCGTCACGCCGACGGTGTGCGTGGCGACGGCGAGCGCCGGCAGCGCCGCCGCCCGTTCCCGTCCGCCCGCTCCGAGCAGCACGTCCAGGCCGCGGGCCGCGCCCATCGCGAGCGGGCCGGCCGGTGTGGCCTTGGCGACCAGGTCGTACGTCCACACGGCCGCGGCCAGCGGGACCGCGACCCGCAGCGCCCGCCGTCCGCCGGCCACCGCCGCCAGCCCGAGGCCGGCGGCGGTGAGCCCGGTGGCGACGCCCAGCGCCTCGCCCGGCGTCACCCGCCCGGACGGGATCGGCCGCTCCGGCCGCTCGACACGGTCGAGGTCGCGGTCGGCGTAGTCGTTCAGGGCCATGCCGGCCCAGTACAGGCAGGCCGAGGCCAGCGGCGTGACCGCGGTCCGGGCCCCGTACGGGAACCCGGCCGCGGCCGCGCCGGCCAGCGAGTCGCCCGGCACGGTCAGCGCCGCGGGCGCCCGCACCAGCTCGGCGACGTCGCGCAGCCTCATGTCGTGCCCCGGCCGGCCCGCTCGCACCAGGCGACCAGCGACTCCCACTGGGTGCTGAGCGCGTGCACGTCACTGGCGGCCGGGTCCTTGAAGAAGAACCCGAGCTGCGGCATCGGCCCGGCCACACCCAGCTCGTGCGCCCGCGCCACCAGCCGGACGAGGTCCAGCACCAGCGGCGCGGCCAGCGACGAGTCGCAGCCGGACCAGGTGAACTGCATGGACATCCGGGTGCCGAGGAAGCCCTCGAACGACACCAGGTCCCAGGCGGTCTTCCAGTCGCCGAGATCGGGCACGTAGTCGATGTGCAGCGGCCCGTCGACCGGGTGACCGAGGATCGACTCCAGGCCGTTGGCCTTGGTGGCGATCTTGCTGGCCGCGTTGGTCGGGTCGGCCAGCGTCTGGCCGTCGCCGCCGCCCAGCAGGTTGACCGACGACCACGACCGCACCTTCAGCGCGCGCATCGCGAACATCGGCCCGAGCACGGTCTTGACCAGCGTCTCGCCGGTCTTGGCGTCCGAGCCGGCCCACGGGACGCCGCGGTCCAGGGCCAGCTGCTCCAGCGCCGGGACCCGCGGCCCCGGGCTCGGCGTGAACGCGACGTACGCGCAACCGGCCCGGAACGCCGCGTACGCGTAGAGCGAGCTGCCCGGCAGCGGCGCCTCGCCCGCGTCCAGCGCCGCCTCCAGCGCGGCGAGCGTCGCCAGCGCGGGGACGTCGCCGGCCGGCGGCTCGGTGCTGGACACGTCCACGACGACCACGCGGTCCAGGCCGTGCTCGTCGCGGAACGCGCGCAGCTCGGCCTCGACCCGCTCCGCCGCCGCGCGCTGCGTGCCGTGCCCGGCGACGACGCCGGGCCGGATCCGCTCGTCGGCCGCGGCGAGGTCACCGGCCAGGACGGTGGCCAGCGCGGGCGGGAACACCCCGCCCGCGCTCAGCTCCTCGGCCCGCTTGCCCAGGGTGCCCTCGGCGACCTCGTGGCCGCCGACGACGATGCCGTCCAGTGCCGGCAGCCCGGCCGCCGCGATTTCCGGCAGCTCGGAGACCATGCCGACGTGCCCGGCCAGCCGGGACCGGATGGCCAGCAGCCCGACGGTGGTCGTGGTGGCCACGGAGCCACGGGCGCCGACGAACCAGATGCCGACGCCGCTCATGCCCGGCCTCCTTCGGACGATCCCGCCGCGAAGGTGGCGCCCCGGTGCCGGCGCGGAGCGCGTCGCACCGGCACCGGGGCCGGGAACCGGCGTTGGCCGGCTCCCCGTCGCCCATGAGAGCCCGGCCCGGCGATCCGGGGCAGGGCCGAGGTGCCCTGGTCGCGGGTTCCGTTCCGGCGCGGTGCGCCGGACGGCAGCAGAACTCTCATGGTGACGTCTCCTCTTCAGGGGGGTGGAGGACTATTCGGTGGCGGGCAACTCCCTGCCCTCTGTACGGTCCGGGTCGCCGTCGAGACGGCCCGTCCCGGTGAGCGCTTCGCCACCGTTGGCCCGGACTCCGGCCGCCGCCTGCCGTGGCGTGCCGCCGAGCCGGATGATCATCGCGTCGGCGTCCCGCAGCAGGGTGCTCTTCACCCCTGCGTCGGTGACCTTCGCGTTGACCGTGCTCTTGAACGTCTCCAGCGCGATCACGGCCCGCTCGCCGCGGCCCATGCCCTCCTGGCGGCGGGCGGTGGCCAGCGACTTCTGCAGGTCCTTGGCCACCTGCGACGTGATCGTGCCGGCCGTCTGGAACTGGGTGATCAGGCTCTCCATGTCGGCGAACGAGGTGGTGGAGAAGAACACCAGCTCCTGGACGGTCTCGTTGCCCGCCGCGTCGGTCGCCGTGACGACCAGCTCGTGCAGGCCGAGCGGGATCGCGTGCAGCGCGACCACGGCGCCGGACTGGAGCGGCGCGCCGTCCAGCGTCCCGGTCGTGGTGACCGGGCCGTTGTCGGTGGCCGTCCAGGTGACGGTCAGGTTCTGGCTGTCGCCGTAGAGCTGGCCGTGTGCGACGCCGCTGACCACCAGGACCGGCGCGGTGCCGTCGACGGTCACCGTGACCGCCTTGGCGTCCTCGACATTCCCGGCCGCGTCCGCCGAGCGGTAGCGCAGCTCGTGCTCGCCGTCGCCGCTGACCGCGACCGGACCGTCGTACGCCGTCCAGTCGCCGCCGTCGAGGGACCACTCGGTGGCCGCGACGCCGGACGTGGCGTCGGCCGCCGCCAGTGTCACCGCCACCGGCGAGGTGCCCGCCACCGTGGCGGTCGTGACCGGCGGGGTGGCGTCCTTGCGGACGGCCGCCGCGACCGGCGCGGACACGTTGCCGGCGGTGTCGGTGCCGCGGAACTCCAGCGCGTGCTCGCCGTCGGCGTCGACGACCACCGCACCGGTGTACGGCGTCCAGTCGCCGCCGTCGACGCGGTGCTCCAGCGCGACCTCGCCGCCCTGGTCGTCGGTGCCCACCGCGGAGACGGACACCGGGCCGGTCCACCAGCCGTTCTGGCCGGTCGGCTCGGCCGGGTCGAGGGCGACCTCGACCGTCGGCGCCGTCTCGTCGACGAGCTCCTGGATGCGGACGTTGCGGAAGTAGTTCTGGTCCGCCGCGCCGTGGTTCTGGATGCCGATGTAGCTGGGCTGGTTCATCCGGTTCGGGTCGGTGTCGGTGTAGTCGTTGATCAGCGCACCGTTGAGGTAGACCCGGATGCGGTCGCCCTGGACCACGATCTCGTACTCGTTCCACTCCCCGGGCGGGTTGAGCGCGGCGTCGCGAGCGGCCTGGTCGGCGCCCTGGAACGCGTAGATCGCACCGGTGGTGCGGTCGGGCGCGTCGGTGGCGTCGATCTGGATCTCGTGGCCCTGGTTGACGGCGACCCACGGGTCGTCGCCCGGGTCGGGGAACCCGACGAAGACGCCGGAGTTGTCGTCGCCCGGCATCATCCAGTCCAGCTTGAGGCTGTAGTCCTCGTAGGAGTCCGCCGAGTACCAGTAGAGGCCCATGCCGCCCTCGGACAGCAGCGTGCAGTCCTCGGTGAGCGTGAACCCGCCCGGACCCGCCATCTGCCACCCCGCGAGGCTCGCCGCGGTGCCGTCGAAGAGGCTGGTGTAGCCCTCCTCCGGCGCCGTCGGCTCGCACGCCTGCTGGCCGCCGGTGACGTGGAAGTAGTCGTACGTCACTGTCTGCGGCGCGGACTGCGAGGTGCCGATGGCGAACAGGCCGACCCGCGTGTCGCCGCCGGACAGCGCGGCGTTCGTGACGGCCTCGCCGAACGGCGTCCAGGTCTGCCCGTCGGCGCTGTAGGCGCCGGTGTAGGTGTCGCCGGAGCGGGACAGCCGCAGGTGCCACACGCCCTGGGTCAACGCCGTGACCTGGGGCTGCGGGTTCTGGATGACGGCGTCGACCTCGCTGCGCAGCTCGATGCGGCGGGCCACCGGCGAACCGGCCGGGTTGTCCACCACGAAGTCGAGCTTCACGTAGTTGTCGTCGTCGCCGTAGACGATCAGACCGCCCTGCTGGTACTGCTCGGCCAGCGCCGAGCCGTCGACCAGCGTCTCGATGGTCCACTCGTCGCCCTCGGGCGCCGGCTGGAGCATGAAGTTCCCCGGCGGCGGCGTGGTGTCGCCGGTGTAGATGTCGCCGTTCGGGGTGTCGATCTCCAGCTTGCCGTCGGCGAGCCGGTAGCCGGCCTCGTCCGGACGCAGCACGGTCCAGCGGCAGCCGTCCAGCGTCGCGCCGTCGAACTCGTCGTCCGGCGTCGGCGCGGTGGCGGTGTCGTCGGGCGTGATGTGGAACGAGTCGAACCGCACCTCGGTGACCGGCTGGCCGGTGCCGGCCAGCGCGACCAGGCCGATCTTCGGGTTCTCGATGCCGGCCAGGCTCTTCGTCTGCGCCATCTCGGTGAAGTTCACGCCGTCGGCGCTGTACGCGGCCCGCAGGTTCTGGCCGTCGCTGCTGTAGCGCACCCAGACGGTGTCCGGGTAGGCGGCGCCGAGGTTGGCGGTGTTGCTGTCGCCGACCTCGTTGGGCGCGCCGTTCTCTTCGCGGATGAACTGGAAGATGCGCGCCGCCGGGTTGCTGACGCCGGTGTCGCGGCCCTCGAGCACCATCTTGGCGTAGTTGTCGTCGTCGCCGTAGATGATCAGACCGGCCTGCTGGTAGGCCCGGTAGGCCTGCATGGTCAGCTTCGCGGTCGCGGTGAACGGCCCGTCCGGCAGGTCCTGCAGGACGATGTTCGGCGTGTCGGTGTTGTTGGTGCCGTAGATGTCGGTGCTCGACGTCGGCAGCACCAGGCTCCCGTCGGCGACCACGAGGTCCTGGTTCTCCCTGACCACGGTGGTCCAGCGGTCGCGGTCCAGCGACGTGCCGTCGAACCCGTCGGAGCGCCCGTTCAGGCAGACCGGCGGCTCGACCACGACGTCCTCGGCCTCGATGGTGACGTGCTCGGTCGCCGCGGCGCCGCGCGCGTCGGTCACCGTCACCGTGGCGTCGTACGTGCCCGCCTCGGTGTAGGTGTGCGACGCCGTCGGGCCGGTGGCCGTGCCGCCGTCACCGAAGACCCACGCGTAGGTGAGCGGGTCGTCGCCCTCGGGGTCGGTGGCGGTGGCCTCGAACTCGACGTCCAGCGGGACGGTCCCGCTGGTCGGCGTCGCCGTGACCTCGACGTCGGGCCGCTGGTTCTCGGTGACGCCGCGGCCCTCGAAGTCGATCCAGTTGACGTTCAGCCCGCCGGACACGTTGACGAAGTACAGCGGGCCGCTGTCGGTCGCCGTCGCGCCGCTGACCTCGCCGGTGAAGTAGTCGTAGGTCTGCCACGCCCCGGTCGGCTCGACGGTGATGGTGGCCACCGCCGGGCCTTCCGGCGAGCCGGTGCGGACCTCGACCGTCGACGCGCCGGTGGGCGTCGCGGCCCGGAGCGTGATGCTGTCGATGTTGGTGAGGTTCATCGGGTCCCAGGCCCACCAGTCGCCGGGCTCGATGAACCCGATGTTCTGGCCGCCGCCCAGGACGTCCCCGGTGGTCTCGCGCTGCACGCCCGGGTCGCCGCCGGACGTGGACCCGGACAGTCGTCCGGTCGTGTCGAAGTGCTCGGCCTCGCGCCGCTTCGGCTGCAGGACCAGCACCTCCTGACCGGTCAGCGGGCGCACGTTCGGCGCGCCGTCGTCGGTGTAGGTGACCGTGACGGTGCCGAAGATGTTCGCGCCGACGTGGCCCTCGTCGCCGGGCAGCGGGAACACGCCTTCGCAGCCGAAGTTCTCGGCGTACCCGTGCGAGTGCTCGTCGTGCCCGAGCGCCGGCTGGGTGACGATGCGCGCGCAGTCGGCCTGGCCGTCCTCGGCGTCGGTGGCGCCCACCTCGTACCGGATGGTGTCGCCGAACTCGAAGAACCCGCCGTTCGGCGGCCACGCCACCTGCACGTCCGGCGCGGTGTTGCCGGCCGCGATCTCGACGTTGGCGATGTCGGACAGGCCGTCGGCGTCGGTGACGGTGAGCGCGACGGTGTAGTCGCCGGCCGTCGTGTACGTGTACGACGCCTCGGGCTCGGTGGAGTCGGTGCTGCCGTCGCCGTCGAAGTCCCACGCGTACGTGACCGGCCCGCCCTCGGGGTCGATCGACGCGGAACCGTCGAAGCTCACCTCCAGCGGCAGCGGGCCGGACGTCGCACTGGCGCTGATGCGCGCCACCGGCGCCCGGGTGCCCTGCACGTAGTCGATGCGGTAGACACCGGAGTCGGCGTTGTTGCCGCCGAACCCGCTGCCCCACTCGATCACGTACAGCGCGCCGTCCGGGCCCCACTGCAGGGCGTGCGGGCGGGCGAACGGCCAGTCCGGGAAGACCGCGTTGATGTCGGTGACGGCGGACCCGGTCTGGTCCAGCTGGAACGAGTAGAGGTTGCCCTGGTTCCACTCGCCGAAGATCGCCTTGCCGTCCCAGTAGGCCGGCCACTTGCGGTCCGACACGAGGTCGGGGTCGTAGCGGTACACGCCGCCGGCCATCGGGGCGCCGCCGCCGCCGATCTCCGGGAACAGCGGGTTGGTGGAGTACCCGTACCAGACCTCGGCCTGGATGGCGCCGGGCAGCTGGGTGAGGCCGGTGTTGTTCGGCGAGTCGTTCACCGGCGCGTCGCAGTTGAACGCCGCACCCGAGGCGTTGGTGGCGAAGTCGAAGTCGATGTACGGCGTGTTGTTGCCCACGCAGTACGGCCAGCCGTAGAAGCCGGGCTCGTCGACGATGTTCCACTCGACCCGGCCGTCCGGGCCGCGGCTGGGGTTCGCGCTGCCGGCGTCGGGCCCGTAGTCGGCGACCATGAGCTTGTTGGTCGCCGGGTCCAGGCCGATGCGGAACGGGTTGCGGAAGCCCATCGCGAAGATCTCCGGACGGGTCTGCGCCGTACCCGGAGCGAACAGGTTGCCCGCGGGGATCGCGTAGCCGCCCTCGTCCAGCGGGGTGATGCGCAGCACCTTGCCGCTCAGGCTGTTCGTGTTGGCCGACGTGCGCTGCGCGTCCCACAGCTCCCGGCCGGGCCGCTCGTCGATCGGCGCGTAGCCGCTGGACGCGAACGGGTTCGTGTTGTCGCCGGTGGTGAGGTACAGGTTGCCGTCGTTGTCGAACTCCAGCGCGCCGCCGGCGTGGCAGCACTCCACCCGGTTCGTCGGGTACTCGATGATGACGGTCTCGCTGGCGAGGTCGAGCGTCTCACCGGTCAGCGTGAACCTCGACACCCGGTCGATCGCCTCGCCGCCCGCCGGCGCGTACGTCAGGTACACCCAGCCGTTGGTGCTGAAGTCCGGGTCGAGCGCGATGCCCATGAGCCCGAACTCCTGGCCGGTGTACACGCTCAGGGTGCCGGTGGTGGTGGCCGAGCCGTCCGGGCGGATCAGCCGGACCGCGCCGTTGCGGTCGATGTAGAGGACGCGGCCGTCGTCGGCGACCGCCAGCTCCATCGGGTTGCTGGTGCTGTCGTCCAGCGTCACCTTCTCGAAGCTGTCCGGCTGGCTGGCCGAGCAGTCGGCCGGTGTGACGCCCGCCGCGGTCTCGATGCCGCCGAGCAGCAGCTGCAGGAAGTCGGGGTCGGCGTAGGACTCCTGGGTGTGGCCGAGGCCGGTGTACCAGGACCGGCCGCCGTCGTAGTCCTGGCACCAGGTGATCGGGTGGTCCGCGCCCATGGCGCCGCCGCCCGGCGAGTACGACTTCTCGTCCAGCGACGTCAGCACGTGCACGTTGCCGCGCGGATTGGTCTGGTAGTTGTACCACTCGTCGAACCGGGACCAGAGCGGGTCGAGGTGCTGCGTCGACGGGTGTGCCGGGTCCTCCACCTTCACCGTCGCGGTCTGGTTCTGCGGGTGGCTGGCGAAGTAGGCGCCCACCAGCTCGCCGTACCACGGCCAGCTGTACTCGGTGTCGGACGCGGAGTGGATGCCGGCGTACCCGCCGCCGTTCTGGATGTACCGCTCGAACGCCGCCTGCTGGTCGGTGTTGAGCACGTCACCGGTGGTCGACAGCCAGACGACGGCGTCGTACTGGGCCAGGTTCTCGTCGGTGAACGCCGCGGCGTCCTCCGTCGCGGTGACGTCGAACTCGTGCGTGGTGCCGAGCTGCTGGATCGCCGCGATGCCCGCGGGGATGGAGTCGTGCCGGAACCCCGCCGTCTTCGAGAACACCAGGATCGAGTAGCCACCGTGGCCCGGGTGGGCCGCCGCCGGAGGCGCCATCGCGGCCACTGCCAGCGGCACCGCCGTCACGACGGCGGCACCTGCGGCCAATAATCGCCGCGCCCATCGGCGGGCGCGTTGCGCGGGATGACTCACCACAGTCTCCTTCGACTGTCGGGAACGGATGATGCGCTCCGTGCCCGGGGTCGCCCCCGGTGGTACTCGGCCCCTGCTGGGTGTGCTCAGGCGGGTGCGGGCACCTCCGTCCACGCGCTGCCTGCGGCCGCGCTGTCCTCGACGGCCGCGAGGACGCGCTGAACGACCAGGCCGTCGGCGAACGACGGCGCCGGGTCACGGCCCTCGCCGATCGCCGTCAGCAGGTCGACGGCCTGGTGGGTGAAGGCGTGCTCGTAGCCGAGCCCGTGCCCCGCGGGCCACCAGGCGCTGACGTACGGGTGGCTGGGCTCGGTCACCAGCACCCGCCTGAAGCCGGCCAGCCGGGCGTCCTCGGTGTGGTCGTAGACGTTGAGGACGTTCATGTCCTCGAAGTCGAACGCGAGGCTGCCCTTCGACCCGTTGAGCTCGATGCGGATGGCGTTCTTGCGCCCGCTGGCGAACCGGGTCGCCTCGAACGAGGCCACCGCTCCGCCGGAGAACCGGGCCAGGAACAACGCGGTGTCGTCGACCGTGACCGGCCCCATCGCGGCGCCCTCGCCGGCGGAGCCGGCCAGTCCGGTGAACGACTCGGGGATCGGGCGTTCCTTGACGAACGTCTCCAGGATCGCGCTGACGCCGGTGATGCGCTCGCCGGTGATGAACTGGGTGAGGTCGACGATGTGCGCGCCGATGTCGCCCAGCGCGCCGGACCCGGCCCGCTCCTTCTGCAACCGCCACGACAACGGTGCAGCCGGATCGGCGATCCAGTCCTGCAGGTACTGCGCGCGCACGTGGTGCAGCTGTCCCAGCCGGCCCTCGGCCACCAGCTGCCGGGCCAGCGCGATGGCCGGCACCCGGCGGTAGGTGAAGCCGACCAGGCTGCGCACCCCCGACTCCGCCGCCTTCTCCGCCGCCTCGACCATGGCCTCGGCCTCGGCCACGCTGTTGGCCAGCGGCTTCTCGCAGAGCACGTGCTTGCCGGCCTCGAGGGCCGCGATCGCGATCTCGGCGTGGGTGTCGCCGGGCGTGCAGACGTCGACCAGGCCCACGTCGTCGCGGGCGATCAGCTGCCGCCAGTCGGTCTCGACGCTCTCCCACCCGAAGCGTCTGGCGACGTCGCCGGCCGCCTCGGCGTTGCGGCCGCCCAGCGCCACCAGGCGCGGGACCACCGGTACGTCGAAGAAGCTCGGCGCGTTGCGCCAGGCCTGGGAGTGGGCTGCCCCCATGAACGCGTAGCCCACCATTCCGATACCGAGGATGGGCGTGTCGTCAACCGTCATGTGCTGTGCCTTCCGTTGTGTCCCCCGTCGGTGACGGGTCGGGCGGGGCCGGCGCCGGCCCCGCCGCTCACCGCGTCCTGAATCAGGATTCGAACCCCAGGGGGAGGTACTGCTCGACGTTGTCGGCGTTGACGACCGGAGCGTTGAGCACGATCCGGCGCGGTACCTCGACCTGGACCAGGTCCGACAAACCCTTGTTCTGCGCCAGCAGCCGGGCCAGCCGGATGCCGTCGGCGGCCTGCGTCGGCGGGTAGAGGATGGTCGCCTCCATCTCGCCGTCCTGGATCCACCGCATGGCGTTCGCCGAGCCCGCGCCGCCGATGAAGAAGAACTCGTCGCGACCGGCGTTGTCGAACGCCTGCTTCACGCCGACGCCCTGGTCGTCGTCGTGGTTCCAGACGATGTCGATCTGCGGAGCCGCCTGCAGCAGGTTCGAGGCCTGCTCCTCACCGGACTCGACGGTGAACTCGGCGGCGACGCGGTTGTCGACGGTCTGCCCGCAGGCCTCCAGCGCGTCGGCGAAGCCCTGCGAACGGTCCTGGGTCAGCGGCAGCGAGTCGATGCCGGCGATCTCGGCGATCACCGGGTCGGCGATGCCGTTGTCCTCGATCAGCTGGCAGGCGTAGGTGCCGGCCGAGACACCCATGCCGTAGTTGTCGCCGAGGATCGTCGTGCGCGCGGCGAACGGGGTGGAGAACTCGCGGTCGACGTTGACGACCGGGATGCCGGCGTCCATCGCCCGGGTGGCCACCTCGGTGAGCTGCGCGCCGTCGGTGGGCAGCAGCACGATCGCGTCGACGCCCTCGTTGATGAACGTCTCGATCTGGCTGATCTGCAGGTTGGCGTCGTTGGTGCCCTCGGCGGTGCGCAGCTCGATGTCCTCGTACTTCCCCGCCTCGGCGATGGCCGAGTCGTTGACCGCGGCCAGCCAGCCGTGGTCGGCCTCGGGCCCGGAGAACCCGATGGTCACGGTCTCGCCGATCTCGTCGTTGCCGCCGGACGGCGCCTCGGCGTCGGTCTCCGCGGCCGGCTCGTTCTCCTCCTCCGGCTCGTTGCTGGTGCAGCCCACGACGAAGGCCCCGGCCGCGAACACGGCGACCGTGGACGTCAGTAACCGGCGGTACGGCCGATTCGTGCGTACGGACATGGGTCTCTCCTCGGATCGATTCGGTCCCGGACTGCCCGTCCGGCGGGTGCGCTCTTGGGGGTGGGCTCTGGGGGGCTAGGACGAGTCGCTGCTGCGGACCGCGACCCGCTGCTGCAGGAGCACGGCGATGACGATGATCGCGCCCTTGGCGACGGCCTGGGTGGAACTGTCGAGGTTGTTGAGGGTGAACACGTTGGTCAGCGTGGTGAAGATCAGCACGCCGAAGACGGTGCCGACGATGGTGCCGCGGCCGCCGGAGAGCAGCGTGCCGCCGATGACGACGGCGGCGATCGCGTCCAGCTCGTAGTACAGGCCGTGCGTCGCGCTGCCGGTGCCGGTGCGGGCGGTCAGCATGATCCCGGCGATGCCGCAGGCCAGACCCACCAGGACGTACAGCAGCACGATGTGCCGCTTGACCGCGATGCCGGCCAGCCGCGCCGCCGTCGCGTTGCCGCCGACGGCGATGGTGCGCCGGCCGAACGTGGTGCGGTTGAGCAGCACCCACCCGATGGCGCTGATCACGGCGAAGATCCAGATCAGCACCGAGATGCCGAGGAACTCGCCGTTGAGGGTGTCGACCAGCCCGCGGACGTCGACGATCTGCGTGCGCTTCTCGGAGATGATCTCGGCGAGGCCACGAGCGGCGACCAGCATCGCCAAGGTGACGATGAACGGCGCCATCCCGCCGTAGGCGATGAGGACGCCGTTGACCAACCCGCAGCCGACGCCGACCGCGCAGGCGACGAACACCATCATCAGCCAGTGGGTGTCCTCGGCCATCCGCTGCGTCGCCAGGGTGGTGGCCCAGACCGACGCGAGCGCGACGATGGCGCCGACGGACAGGTCGAAACCGCCGCCGATGATCACGAACGTCATGCCGATGCTGACCACGCCGATGACCGAGGCGAACCGCAGGATCGTCAGCACGTTGTCGGTGCTGGCGAACCGGTCGCCGGCGGTGGCCACGCCCACGACGCACAGCACCAGCAGGGCGAGCACCAGGCCGAGGTTCCGGCCGAACGGGCTGCTCATGAACCGGACGAAGCCGGACTGGGTCTCGCCCTCGGCCGCCGCGGCCGCCTCGATGCGACGGTGCTCGTCGGCGGGCGGGGTGGTCGGCGGTGCGGACGGAGTCTGGTCGCTCACGCTGCGCTCCCTTCCATCACCAGGTCGAGGACCCGGTGCTCGTCGATGTCGTCGGCCGGCCCGGTGTGCACGACGACCCCTTCCCGCAGGACCAGCACCCGGTCGGCCAGGCCGAGCACCTCGGGGACCTCACTGCTGACCAGGACGACGGCGACACCGTCGTCGGCGAGCCGGCGGACGAGCGCGTAGATCTCGCTGCGCGCACCCACGTCGACCCCTCGCGTCGGCTCGTCCAGCAGCAGCACCCGGCATTCCCGGAGCAGCCACCTGGCGAGGACGATCTTCTGCTGGTTGCCGCCCGACAGGGTGCGGACGGCGCGGTCGACGTCGGGCGGGCGGACGTCGAGCGCCTTGACGTGCTCGGTGGCGGCGCGCTTCTCGGTGCCGCGGTCGAGGAAGCCGAGGCGGGCGAACCGCCCCATGGTGGCGAGGCTGACGTTGCGGTAGATGGCCTCGTCGAGCAGCAGGCCCTGGCTCTTGCGCTCCTCGGGACACAGCCCGACGCCGGCGCCGACGGCCGCGCGGACCGACCCGTTGCGCAGGGTCCGCCCGTCGACGCTGACCGACCCCGACGCCGCCTTGCGCGCGCCGTAGACGGTCTCGAGGATCTCCGAGCGCCCGGACCCGACCAGCCCGGCCAGCCCGACGATCTCGCCGGCCCGCACCTCGAAGTCGACGCCGCTGAACGCCTTGCCCGAGGAGAGGTCGCGGACCGCCAGCACGACCGAGCCGTGGCCGTCGCGGGCCTGCCGCTGCGGGAACACGTACTCGATGTCGCGGCCGGTCATGCGGCGGGTCAGCTCGCGGGTCGGTGTGTCGCGGGCGGGCAGGCCGGTGGCGACGGTGCGGCCGTCCTTGAGGACCGTGACGCGGTCGCCGATCTGGCGGATCTCCTCGAGCCGGTGCGAGATGTACACGACGGCGACGCCCTCGGCCTGGAGGTCGCGGATGACCTTGAACAGCCGGGCGACCTCCTCCTGGTCGAGGACCGCCGACGGCTCGTCCATGATGATCAGCTTGACGTCGTGCGACAGCGCCCGCGCCATGCTGACGATCTGCTTGCCGGCCGCCGACAGCGTGCCGACCTCGCGGCGCGGCGAGATCTCCGGGTGGCCGAGCCGCGCCAGCAGCGTGGCGGCCTGCTTCTGGGTGTCGCCGCGGCGGGAGAAGCCGGCCGCGGCCAGCTCGTGGCCGAGGTAGATGTTCTCGGCCACGGACAGGCCGTCGACGAGGTCGAGCTCCTGGTAGATGGTCGCGATGCCGTTCTTCATCGCCGCCAGCGGCGTGGTGAGCCGGAGGGCCTCGCCCTGCCAGCGGATCTCGCCCTCGTCCGGCTGGTGGGCGCCGGCCAGGACCTTGATGAGCGTGGACTTGCCGGCGCCGTTCTGGCCGAGCAGGCAGTGCACCTCGCCGGCGCGGACCTCGAGGTCGACGCCGTCGAGGGCCCGCACGCCCGGGAAGACCTTGACGATGCCGGTCATCTGCAGCAACGGGTCGCTCACGCCATACCTCCGGGAAGTGGGGCCGGGACGGTGGCCACGGACGCGGGGTCGGTGAAGACGGCTTCGAGGGCGACGTGCGCGCCGCCGCGGCAGGCGGCGGTGAAGCCCAGCGCGGACAGCTCGATGCGGCAGCCGCCGCGGGCCGGTGCGACGACCCGCTTGTCCAGCTCGGTCTCCATGGCCGGGAGGAAGAACTCGCCGAGTGCGGCGAAGTAGCCGCCGAGGACGATCACCCGCGGGTTGAAGAGGTTGACCAGGATGGCCGCGCCGAGCCCGAGCGTGGTGCCGACCGCCTCGATGCCGCGCAGCGTGCGGCCGTCGCCGAGCGACGCGCGGCGGCGGATCTCGGCCAGCCGGACCTCGAGGTCGACCGACGGGTCGGTGACCGGGTCGTCCTTGTCGGCCACCTCGCGGAGCAGCGCCGCCAGGCCGACCGACGCCTCCCAGCAGCCGAGCTTGCCGCAGCCGCAGCGGTGGGCGGGGTCGCCGATCGGCATGTGCCCGATCTCGCCGCCGTAGCCCTCGGTGCCGCGCAGCAGCACGCCGTCGGAGATGACGCCGCCGCCGACCCCGGTCTCGCCGGTGACGTAGACGAGGTCGCCGGTGCCGGCCGAGGAGCCGACGGCGTACTCGGCCAGCGCGCTGAGGTTGGCGTCGTTGTCGACCCGGATGGCCGCGGCCGGACCGGCCAGCCGCGCGGTCAGCTCGTCGGCGATGCGCACCTCGCGCCAGCCGATGTTCGGCGCGTGCCGCAGCACGCCGGGCGCGGTCTCGACCATGCCCGGGATGCCGACGGTGATGCCGCCGACGTCGTGACCCTGAGCCGCGGCGTGGTCGACGGC
This sequence comes from Jiangella alba, assembly GCF_900106035.1. Classification (GTDB taxonomy): domain Bacteria; phylum Actinomycetota; class Actinomycetes; order Jiangellales; family Jiangellaceae; genus Jiangella; species Jiangella alba. The sequence goes on along the minus strand of NZ_FNUC01000004.1, from coordinate 3,318,068 downwards.
CGCCGCGATGGCCGCGGCCAGCTCGTCCAGCGTCTTCTCCACGCCCAGGCGCGGCACGTCGAGCGGGGTGCGGACGTAGCTGACCTGCTCGCCGCGCAGGTCGAGCACGAGCACCGCGACGTAGTCGACGTTCACCTCGGCGCCCAGCCCGCAGATGCGGCCGTCGATCTCCACCGTCTGCCCGGGCCGGCCCACCCCGCCGCCGCGCTCGACGTCGCCGTCGCGGACCAGGCCCAGCTCGCCGAGCTCGGCGACCAGGCTGGAGACCGTGGCCTTGTTGAGGCCGGTGTCGGCGGCGATGCGGGCCCGCGAGCGCGGCCCGTGGTCGCGGAGGTCGCGCAGGACCATCGCCAGATTGTGCCGGCGCAGGAACACCTGGTCGGCGGGCGCGGACGCGTCCGTCATGGGTGCCCCCTCTCCCCGGCGTGACCTGCATCACGAGTGTTCGTCGGTTGGGACAACAAACTAGGAAGGGCGGCCAGTCGCGGTCAAGGGTTACGAACGAGTTTCTTCCGGTGACCAGCCGATGACGCTCGAACAACCGCCGGGCCGGCCGTGGCGGCCGGATCAGCTGGACGATCCGGTCGATACCAGGCAATATGCGCTCTGAGCTGCGGGTTGGCGGGTCGGGCGCGGCGGCCGGGACGGGGTGGCCGGCGGGCGAGCGGACGAGGTCACGGTTCGGCAACATCCGGCGCCGTGGCGACAGAACGTCAGCACTCAAGCCAGGTTTCACGCATCTCGGCGACGAACTTCTCACCGTCACTGGACAAAGTCGCGAACCGATTCAAGGGTCCGCCGCCGGCGGCGACGACGGGGTCACCGGCCGGCGACCCGGCCATCGGCTGATTCCGGATGGCGTGCGGCACCTTTGCAATGAGCACCTCTACGCACCGCCCGCGGCCGGGCACAGCTTGGCAAGGCTGGCCGCCGCCCGAACCCGGGCATTCCGGGCACGCGCGCGACGACCAGCCTTGCCAAGGTGATGGTCAGCGAGCCGAGTCCCGGTCCCGCCGCCGCGGACGGTGGTGCGTAGAGGTGCCCATTGCAAACGGCGCGGATGACCTGGCGGGTGGTGCGTACGGCGCGGACGACCGCCTGGCGGGTGGTGCGTAGAGGTGTCCATGCAAACGGCGCGGACGACCTGGCGGATGGTGCGTAGAAGTGTCCATTGCAAACAGCGCGGACGGCCGCCTGGCGGATGGTGCGTAGCGGTGTCCATGGCAAACGGCGCGGACGGCCCGGCGGGTAGCGTCACGGGGCATGCATCGCAGCCGCCTCTCCACCCTGTTGATCGACGCACCGGCCGCCGAGGCCGGGCGGAGCGTCGCGTTCTGGACCGCCGCGCTCGGCACCACCAGCCAGAGCCCGCCCGGCGAGCCGCAGTTCCACGGGCTGCCCGGCGCCGTCCCCGGGCTGGTGACCGCCGTCCAGTCGCTCGAGGACGGGCCGTCGCGCTACCACGTCGACATCGAGACCGACGACGTCGCGGCCGAGGTGGCCCGGCTCACCGGGCTCGGCGCCGTCGAGGTCGGCGAGTGGCAGGGCTGCCACACGCTGCGGGCGCCAGGCGGGCACCTGCTGTGCGTCATCCCGGTACACAGCGACCCGGCCGAGTTCACCGCCGCCGCCACGGTCTGGGAGTAGGGGCCGGCCGGGTTCTCGCCCCGTGGACGAGAACCCGGCCGGCGTGTGTGTCCGGACGATCAGGGCGTCAGCCCGCCGGAACCAGCACCACCTCCGCGCTGTCGGTCAGCGCCGGCACTCCCTCGCCGGGGTCGTCGGTGTAGGTGACGTTGAAGACGCCGGTGAGGTTGTCGCCCGGGTCGTGACCGCCCGGCAGCGTCGTCAGCAGCGTGCCGCTGCAGCCGAGCGCCGTCGTCTGCGGGTGACCGTGGGTGTCGTGGCCGAGGATGTACGTCACGCGCACCCGCGAGCAGTCCACCGGCTGGTCGTCGGTGACCTGCACCTCGTACGCCACCTGGTCGCCGAAGCTGAAGGTGTCGCCCGACTGCGGCGTCACGAACTCGACCTGCGGCGTGAGGTTGCCGACGATGACGTCGACCTCCGCCGACGCCGACTTGTTGCGGTGCTTGCCGCCGAGGTCGGTGACCTTCAGCGTCGCGTGGTACAGGCCGTTCTCCTCGTAGGTGAACGACGGGTTCTTCTGCCGCGAGTCGACCTTGCCGTCGCCGTCGAAGTCCCACTCGTAGCGCAGCCGGTCGCCGTCGGCGTCGGCCGTGCCATCGCTGGAGAACTGCACCGCCAGCGGCGCCAGCCCCTCGGTGACGTCCGCCGCGACGACGGGCGTCGGCGTGTGGTTGCCGCCCACGCCGATGTAGTCGATGCGCGACAGCTGGGCGTCGGGGTTCTCGGCGAAGAAGCCGTCGCCGTACTCGAGGACGTAGAGCGCGCCGTCGGGGCCGAACTCCATGTCCATCGGGTTGTCGGTGACGATCGACGGGACGATGCTCTCGATCGCCTCGACCCCGCCGTCGTCGTCGAGGTGGATGCCCTTGATCCAGTCGCGGGTCCACTCGTAGGCCAGCGGGATGCCGTCGTAGTACTCGGGCCAGGCGATCGGCGCCCGCCCCCGGGTGGCGTTCCGGTCGAAGTCGTAGGCCGGGCCGCCCATCGGGCCGATGCCGCCGGTGCCCAGCTCCGGGAACTCCGCCGACGCTCCGTAGCCGTACCAGATGTCCGGCTGCGTGACGGGCGGCAGCTCGGTCAGGCCGGTGTTGTGCGGCGACTCGTTCACCGGCGCCGCGCAGTCGAACGGCGCGCCGGACGCCCCGGTGCCGAAGTCGTAGTCGACGTAGGGCTTGTCGGCCGTGGCGCAGTACGGCCAGCCGTAGTTCGCCGGCTCGCGGACGACCGTCCACTTGCCCTGACCGGCCGGCCCGCGCGCGGGGTCGTCGGCGCCGGCGTCGGGCGAGTAGTCGCCGACGTAGACGTCGCCGGTCTCGGGCTGCACCTCGAGGCGGAACGGGTTGCGCAGGCCCATGGCGTAGATCTCGGGCTGGGTGCCCGCGGTGCCGGGCTCGAACAGGTTGCCGTCCGGGATGGTGTACGAGCCGTCGTCCTGCACCGTGATGCGCAGGATCTTGCCGCGCAGGTCGTTGGTGTTGGCCGAGGTGCGCTGCGCGTCGAACGCCGGGTTGCGGGTGGACCGTTCGTCGATCGGCGCGAACCCGTCGGACTCGAACGGGTTGGTGTCGTCGCCGGTGCCGAGGTAGAGGTTGCCGGCGTCGTCGAAGGCGATGTCGCCGCCGACGTGGCAGCAGATGCCGCGGTCGACCGGGACGTCCATGATGTGCTGCTCGGTCGACAGGTCGATCTGGTCGCCGGTCAGCTCGAACCGCGCCAGGGTGATGTGCCCCTCGAACGGCTCCCAGTCGGCGGGCACGCCGTCGAACAGCGCGTCGCCCTCGTTCAGCGTCGGGGTGTCGGGGTCGTCGAGCGGGGTGTCCAGCGGCGGCGAGTAGTACAGGTAGATCCAGTTGTTCGTCGTGCCGAAGCCGGGGTCGACCGCGATGCTCTGCAGCCCCTCCTCGTCGTGCTCGTAGACGTCCAGCTCCGCGGCCAGCGTGTTGAGCCGCGTGTCGGGGTCGTGCAGCCACACCTCGCCGGCACGGGTCGTGTGCAGCACCCGGCCGTCCGGCAGGACCACGAGGTCCATCGGCTCACCGGGTGTGTCGTTGAGGGTGACCTTTTGGAACGCCGAATCCGGCGGTGCCGCGTCAGGTGCCCCGGACGCGGCGAGGCCCGGTGCCGCGACGAGCGTGGACGCGACGAGCGCCCCCACGGCCATCACTACGGCTTTGCGCATGCTGCCCTCCGATCACGGTTCGGAAGGCCTCAGATAAACGTCCTGTTTCCACTATGTCAAGACGTTTGAAACAGTTTCGTCGCTAACTGTGCAATCTGAGCGGTGAAGTGACGAAAGTGTCCGATGTCCGCTCGCGACAGGACGCCGGTGGGCCGGGCCGCGACCCGGCCCACCGGCGTTCTCCATGCCGCGATCAGGCGCTGAGCTGGGCGGTCAGCACCTCCCCGTGATGCGTGAGCACGGTCCGGGCGGCGGCGTCGGTGACGAACGAGGCGCTGCCGGCGGTGGACAGGAACTGCGCCAGCGACCGGACCGCGCTGTCGTTGCGGCCGGCGTCGGCGTTGCGGACCGCGGCGCTGAGGTGCAAGCGCAGCCGGCTCTCCCCCGCGGTCGTGAGCACGCCCGCGGCGGCGTAGTGATCGACGATCGCGCCGAGATCGGCCAGCGAGGTCGTGACGGTGAACGCCGCCGACGCCGTGCCCTGCCGGCCGGCGGTGTCGGTGGCCGTGGCGGCCAGCGTGTGCTCGCCGACGGCCAGCGTCCACAGCTGCACCGTCGCGCCGGACTCCAGCGGCGCGCCGTCCAGCGTCCCCGTCACCGAGGCGATCCCGGAGACCGCGTCGGTGCCGGTGAACGACGGCGTGAGCGTACCGCTCGCCGCGTAGCTGCCGCCGGCGTCGACCCCGCCGATGGCCGCGACCGGGGGCGTCTTGTCGATCTTCAGCGTGACCGAGCCGACGGACGACACGTTGCCGCCGTTGTCGGTGGCCCGGTAGTGCACCGTCGTGCTGCCCTCGGCCGTGATGGTCAGCGGGTTGTTCGCGTTGACCCAGGTGGCGCCGCCGTCGGTGGAGCGCTGCCGGCTGGCGACGGTGCCGTTGTCGGTGGCGTTGACGGTCAGCGTGACGTCGCCGGTGTACCAGCCGTTCTGGCCGGTCGGCGCCGCCGGGTTGAGCGTGTGGCTCACCGCCGGCGGGGTCACGTCGGCCACGCCGTCGCCGACGAAGCGGACCTCGTCGAGGTCGAACCCGCTGGTCGACGTCAGGTACAGCCGGCCCGAGCCCGCCGGCGGGTTCGTCAGCGCCTGCTCCACCTCGAACCAGCCGGTCCGGTTGCGGAACGAGAGCTGCGCGAACGGCGGCGCCTTCGGGTCGTTCCAGCGCAGGTGCAGCGTGCCCCGTCCCCAGGCGCGGGCGACGATGCCGTCGATGTTGGCCAGGTTGACCGGGTCGAACGCGATCCAGTCGCCGGCGTCGAACGAGGTCACCTTGCGCAGGCCGCGCGCGTCGGGGTCGTCGGTGACCTGCACGCCGCTGCTCGCGTCGAACCACTCCGCCTGCTGCGTCTTCGGGTTCAGCAGCAGCGACGCCTCGCCGCGGGCCGGCGGGACGCCCAGGTGCCCGCCGTCGGTGTAGCCGACCACCAGCGCGCCGTAGATGTTCTCCGTCTCGCCGTGCTCCGGCGCGTCGGCCGGCGTCGGGACGCCGAACGTGCAGCCGGTGCCCGAGCTGAGCGGGTGCGCGTGCTCGTCGTGCCCGAGGCCGAACGCCCACGTCGCCCGCGAGCAGACCGGGGTGTCGCCGTCCTCGGGGTCGCTGACGGACACCGTCACCGGCACCGCCTGGCCCCAGTCGAAGAAGCCGCCGGTCGGGGTGTCCAGCGTGACCGTCGGCGCCACGTTGCCGACCGTGATCTGCGACGACCGGACGCCGAACTTCCCGGACGGGTCGGTGACCCGCAGCGCCGCGTTGTACTGGCCCAACTCGGTGTAGGTGTGCGTGACGGTGACCCCGGTGGCGTCGAACGTGCCGTCGCCGTCGAAGTCCCACTCGTAGGTCAGCGCGGCCCCCTCCGGGTCGGCCGACGCCGACGCGTCGAACGTCACGGTCAGCGGTGCGCCGCTGCTGGAGACCGGGTCGGCGGTGTAGCGGGCCTGCGGCGACTTGTTGCCCTCGGCGTAGTCGACCCGGTACAGGCCGGCGTCGGGGTTCTGCCGGAAGAAGCCGTCACCGTACTCGAGCACGTACAGCGAGCCGTCCGGGCCGAACTCCATGTCCATGACGTTGTCCCAGATCGGCTGGGCCACGTCGCCGAGGTGGGCGTTGGGCAGGAAGTCGGTGATGGCCGTGACCGGGCCGTTGGTGGCGAGGTCCAGCGTGAACGCCGCGACGTAGTCCTGCGAGAACTCGGCGAAGAACGGGTGGCCGTCCCAGAACGCGGGGAACTTCGCCGGCGACGGGTTGGCCGCGTCGTAGCGGTACACCGGGCCGCCCATCGGGCCCTGGCCGCCGCCGCCGAGGTCGGTCAGCTCCGGCCACGGCTGGTGGCTGGCGTTGTCGCCGTAGTACAGGTGAGGTGCGGTGGCCGGCGGGACGACGTCGAGGCCGGTGTTCCAGCGCGAGTTGTTCTCGGCGCCGGCCTCGCAGTCGAACCACGCCCCGGGCGTCGCCGTCGCGTAGTCCCACTCGTTGTAGTTGGCGTTCGGGCCGTGGCAGTACGGCCAGCCGCCGTTGATCGGCTGCAGCGTGGACTGCCACTCGACGTAGCCCATCGGGCCGCGGTTCGGGTTCGGCGCACCGGCGTCGGGCCCGTAGTCGCCCCAGACCAGCGCGCCCGTCTGCACGTCGTAATCGATGCGGAACGGGTTGCGCACGCCCATGACGTAGATCTCCGGGCGGGTCTGGGCCGTGCCCGGCGCGAACAGGTTGCCGTCCGGGATGGTGTAGGACCCGTCGTCCTCGACGTGGATGCGCAGGATCTTGCCGCGCAGGTCGTTGGTGTTGCCCGGGCCGCGGCGGGCGTCGAAGCCCGGGTTCATCCCCGGCGCGTCGTTGTTCGGCGCGAAGCCGTTGGCGCCCGGCGTGCTGGCCGGCGTGTTGTCGCCGGTCGAGAGATACAGGTTGCCGTCGGCGTCCCACGCCATGTCACCGGCGACGTGGCAGCACTGGCCGCGCTGCGTCTCGACCTTGATGATCTGCTGTTCCGTCGACAGGTCGAGCGCGTCGGTGGCCTCGTCCCACTTGAACCGCGACAGGACGTTGTAGCCCTTCCAGCGGTCCCAGTACGACTCGGTCTCGCCGGCCGGCAGCGAGTTCGGCGCGTTGCCCGTCGGCGTCGTCTGCGGGTACGGCGCCTGCATCACGCGCGGCGCGTACAGCAGGTAGACCCACTGGTTCGTCGCGAAGTCCGGGTCGATCGCGATCGTCTGCAGGCCGTCCTCGGAGTTGGCGTACACGTCGATGGTGTTGATCACCCGGGTGATGCCGGTCGACGGGTCGGTCAGCCGGACGTCGCCGTTGCGGGCGGTGTGCAGGATCCGGCTGTCCGGCAGGACGGCGAGGTCGATCGGCTCGCCGGTGTTCTTGCTGAGCAGGATCTTCTCGTAGTTGTCCCAGTCCAGCGCGGGGTCGTCGGCGGCGGGGTCGTGGCCCTCGTGGGCGCCCGCCGGAGCCGTCGCCGTCAGGGCGGCCACGGGCAGGAGCACGGCGAGGATGGCGGTCAGGATGCTGCGGATGCGGTGCATGGGGGGGTCCTCTCGTCAGCCGCGCAGGCCGTAGATGGCGTCGAAGCTGCGTTCGGCCGCGCCCAGCGCGCCGCCGGCGTCCGGCGACGTGTTCGGCGCGTTGTCCTGCTCGTACAGCGAGTAGTGCCGGCCGCGGGAGCCGATGCTGGTGTAGAACCGCTGGAAGTCGATGTCCCCGGCGCCGAACTCGACGATGTCGTACCCGTTCGCCGCCGCCGACCGCCGTCCGTCCTTGGCGTGGAACAGCGGATACCGCAGCCGGTTCGCCACGACGTAGTCGATCGGGTCGAAGCCCGGCGCGATGTGCTGGCCCACGTATGCCCAGTAGATGTCCATCTCGAGGAAGACCAGCTTCGGGTCGGTCTCCGACAGCAGCAGGTCGTACAGCCGCACGCCGGGGTCGTCGGCCGCCATCCGGAATTCGTTCTGGTGGTTGTGGTGGTACCAGCGCAGCCCGCGGACCTGCGCGGCCGCCCCGAACGCGTTGAACTCCGCGGCCGCCGCCCGGTACCCGGCCACCGTCCGGTTGGCCGCCGTCACCGGCTCGTTCGCCGTCCCGATGAACGGCAGGCCGAGGATCTCGGCGCGGTCCAGCTCCAGCTCGATGTTCGTGCGGAACGCGTTCAGCCCGACGTGGCTGCCGATACCCGTCAACCCGTTGTCGTCGAGCAGCTGCCTGATCTGCTGCACCGTGATGCCCGGCTCGGCCGGCGAGCTGTAGCCGGCGAACTCGACGTTCTTGTACCCCAGCCGGGCCAGCTCCTCGAAGACGATCCGGAAGCCGAGCGACGAGACCAGGTTGCGGATGGTGAACAGCTGGATGCCGATCTTGCCGGGCGGCACCAGCATGCCCTTGGCCGCGTTCGCGGCGGACGGAGCGGCGAGCCCCGCCGCCGTCACCGCCATGGTCGTGCCGGCGACGGCGCCCAGGAACCGCCGCCGGTTGATCTCGGGACGTGTCATCTCGTTCTCCTCGTTGAGTCGATCGACCGCAATGCGGGATCGGTGACGGGATGCCAAGTGCGCGCCGAGCGATGCCCCCCTCCCTTCGCTCCGGTGCCCGTGCGAACGCGCGAAGAAACGGCCCGAACCGGCCGTTGATCACGCAAACTAGACGCCCGGAGAGACCCTGGTCAACGGTTTGCGGCGTACTTTCGCAACTTGACGTGGTAAGTAACGCCTGCGCCGGGGATAGTGAGCGTTTCCCCAGGTGCCCGCCGCCGCCGCGAGCATCGGCGTCCTTCGCCGCGCGTATCGGGCGACTGCCGCGAGCGTCAGCACCCGGCGCCGCCCGCGTGTCGGAGCCCGAGGCCGCCGCGAGTGTCAGTGCCCGCCCGTAGGGTGGGCACCCTCCCTAGAGGGGCGGGTCATACCTACCTCGACTCGACGACGCGGCGACGGCGATAAGGGCCGCCCGGTGCTGCCCGCCGGCCGGCAGCGCAGAGCGGAGCCGGCCGCCCACTCGAGCGGACCCGATGGGGGCCAACGGGCGGCGCGAGCAGCTTGGCTGCATCAGCAGGCCGCCCGGCTCGAGGCGGTGTGATTGCGAGCGTTCCGGGTCGTGGAAGCGCCCCTCCGCCCAGGATCGCCGTTACCATCCAGGATTTCGGGCGTGATAGCACCCCAAAACCTGGATGATGATCATGGCGGCGCGGACGTCTCAGTGGCCGCACGTTCGCCGGGCTCTCGTTGGCCGGGTCACCACCGTTCCGTCTGCCCCTGCTGCTTCCAGTGTCGAGGGCGCGGGCGTCCGCCTCAAGCGGACCCCAGCGGCGCTTCGCGCGGCGCGTGACCGCTTGACCCAGCCGCCCGCGCCCTCGTGAAAGCAGCGTCAGGGGCCGGCCGGAAAAGGGCCTCGGCTTCTGGCTCCGCTGGCCTGCTGGTTCGCTGGCCGCTGGCGGGTCGTGGGTGGTGTTCTTGGCTACCGACTCCGCTGCTGGTCCCGCTCCGCTGGCCGCTGGCTGGCGACCGGCGATCGGCTGACGGCGAAGCCACCCGTCAGGGAGCGGCGAAGATCGCGTCGCTGATCAGCGCCGCCGCACCGACGACACCCGCGTCGTCGCCCATCTCGCTGAGGACGACGGGGAGGTTGCCGGTGGCCAGGGGCAGCGAGCGGCGGTAGACCACGCCGCGGATCTCGGCCAGCAGCGGGTGCCCGAGCCGCGCCACCCGGCCGCCGATGACGATGAGGCCGGGGTTGAAGAACGACACCAGGCTGGCCAGCACCCAGCCGACCCGGTGGCCGCCGTCGCGGATCATCTGGACGGTGTAGGGGTCGCCCATGGTGACGGCGGCGGCGACGTCGGCGCCGGTGAGTTCGCCCTTCTCGGCGAGCAGCGACGCCAGCGCCGGCGACCGTCCGCCGCGGGCGGCGGCCAGGGCGTCGCGAGCGAGTGCGGAGCCGCCGAAGAAGGCCTCGAGGCAGCCGGTGTTGCCGCATGCGCAGGTGGGCCCGAACTCCTCGACCCGGATGTGCCCGATGTCGCCCGCGCAGCCGTCGACGCCCCGGTAGAGCTGGCCGTCGACGACGATGCCGCAGCCGATGCCGGTCCCGATCTTGACGAAGAGGAAGTCGCGGGCGTTCTTGGCGACGCCGGAGTGCTGCTCCCCCAGCGCCATGACGTTGACGTCGTTGTCGAGCAGCACCGGGCAGCCCAGCTCGCGCGCGAGCGCGTCGCGGACGGGGTAGCCGTCCCAGCCGGGCATGATCGGCGGCGAGACCGGCATGCCGCCGTGGAAGTCGACCGGGCCGGGCACCCCCACGCCGACGCCCGCGGGACGGGTGACGCCGTGCTCGGCGAGCACCTTGTGGGTCAGCTCGAGCGCGCTGGCCAGCACCGGCTCCGGGCCGAGGCGGACGTCCATGTCGATGGAGCGCTGCCCGAGCACCGTCAGCCGGCCGTCGGTGAGCGCGACGGACACGGTGGTCGCGCCGATCGCCACGCCGACGAACCGGACGTCGGACGACAGGTCCACCAGCGTCGAGCGGCGCCCGCCGCGCGAGGCGGCGGGCCCGGCGCCCTCGGCGAGGCCGAGCTCGGTGAGACGGCTGACCTCGCTGGCCATGGTGGTGCGTGAGACTCCGAGCCGATCGGCGAGCTCCACCCGGGAGAGCGGCCCCTCGTCGCGCAGCAGCTTGAGGACTTTCGCCTGGGTCGCCGTCTCCGGCCGGCCGGCGAGCGTGTGCGCCATGGGATAATCGTGCCACACTTTCGCCGCTACACCGCGAAAGTCGTCTCCCATCGTGAGCGCCGATGTCTCAGGCTTCGGTCCCGGCGATGGCCTCCAGCTCGTCGAGAATGAGGCCGGCGCCGAGCACGCCGATGCCCAGCATCCAGGTGTCGTCCTCCACCTCGTGCACGTCGCCCGCGGCGATGGCCGGCAGGCCGGTCCACAGCCGCTCGACGGACGGGCGGGTGGTGGTCTGCGGGTCGCCGTAGCTGGTGTGGATGACGAGGTCGCCGTCGATCTGCTCGAACTCCTCGGGGCTCAGCTCGGCCATCGAGTACTCGTTCCACGCGTGGTCGCCGAGGTCGAAGCCGGCCTCGGTGAGGATCGAGCCGGAGAAGGTCTCGGGCCCGTAGAGGCGGAAGTTCTCCGGCAGGAACCGCACCATCGACACCGTCCGGCCCGCGGCGCCGACGGAGTCGCCGATGGCGGCGGCCCGCTGCGCGAACTCGTCCAGCAGGGCCGCGGCGTCGTCCTGGCGGTTCAGTGCCGCGCCGACGATCTCGACCTGCTCCTTCCAGTTGGTACCGGAGTCGGCGGAGAACACGGTCGGCGCGATCTGGCTGAGGTCGGCGTACAGCTCCTCGTGCCGGACCCGGGCGCCGATGATGAGGTCGGGCTCCAGCTGCGCGACGGCCTCGACGCTGGGCTCGACGGTCAGGCCGACGGTCTCGACGCCGTCCAGGTCGCCGAGGTAGTCGGGGTACCCGGCGCCGGCCTCCGCCTCGGTGGCGCCGACCGGCGTGACGCCGAGCGCCACCGCGGCGTCCAGGTGCGGCGAGTCGAGCACGACCACCCGCTCGGGCTCACCCGGCAGCTCCGTCGTCCCCATCGCGTGCTCGACGGTGTAGCCGGCGGCGCCGCTCGCGTCCGCCGCCGGCTCGTCGTCGGAACCGCAGGCGGCCAGGGCGAGAGCGAGGACGGTGACGGCGGACGCGGCGCGGAGGCGGCGGGGCACGAGGGTCATGCCCCGCAGCCTATCCGGCCAAGTTAGGTTAACCTCACCTACCCTCCGGTGTGGTTCGTGTGGTCCTCCGCCTTCGGCTCGAAGTCGACGCCGCCGTGCGGGTCGACCTCCTCGCCGGGCCGCGTCGGAAGTGTGATGTGGACGTGGCCGTTGCCGGCGTCGATGTTGAGGACGTCGAGCTGGGTGGCGGCCACCGACCACGCGGCCACCGCCTGGTCGCGCAGCCGCCCGGCCAGCTCCAGCAGCCGCTCCTGGTCCGGCCCGGCCGGCGCGACGACGGCCGACTCGTACGCCGTCGCCGCGGAGCCGAGCAGGTCGATCGCCAGCAGCAGCCCGTTGCGGGCGGTGTTGAACTGCGTCGACCCGGACGGCGGGTCGCCGAACGTGCCGATGGCGGCGCCGACGGCCGAGTGCCAGGCGGCGGGGCTGACGGCGGGCGAGACGACCGCCTGCCCGCCGGACGGCACCACCATGTGCAGGCCGTCGATCACGTTGAGCAGCCCGGCGTGCGCCGCGGTGGTCTGCTCGGTCAGCTGGCCGACCAGCTCGACCTGGCGCACCTCCTCCTGCGCCTCCAGTTCGGCGACGCGATCGGCCACCGGGTCGCCGTCGTCGCGGCCGCCGCTGAGCACCAGCGTCGCCAGGACGATGTTGACGGCGGCGAGGGCCACCGCCACGGCGATCCAGAAGCCCCGGCGCCGGGGCGGGGACTGCTGCCCCGGCGCCGGGGACGAGGACCGGCCGGCACCGGTCCCCCGTCCGCCGCGCGCGCTCGGTCTCCGTGATTCGTCGCGTTGGTTCGCCACGTTCGCAGGACGTTGAGCTTGCACGGTGACGTCTCCCTTCCTGTGGTGGTTTAGAGCCGCGCCCGCAGCGCGTCGCTCATGCGGAGCAACTCGACGCGGACCGCCTCGTCCTGGACCTCGGCGGCCACGGCGTCGTAGCGGTCCAGCGCCCGCCCGGCCTGCGCCGCCTGGCCGTCGCCGGACAGTCGCGAGGCCATGGACAGGTGCTGGGCGAGCTGGCGTTCCTGCTGCCGGTTCAGCGCACCGGCCGCGTAGTGGTCGGCGACCAGCCGGGCGCCGGACTCGAACGTGAACTCCTGGACCCGGACGTTGCGGAAGTACACGTCGTCGCCGTTGCCGTGGTTCTGGATGCCGACGAAGCTCGGCTGGTTCATCCGGTTGGGATCGGTGTCGGTGTAGTCGTTGATCAGCGCGCCGTTGAGGTAGACCTGGATGCGGTCGCCCCGCACGACGATCTCGTACGCGTTCCACTCCCCTGGCGGGTTGAGCGCGGCGTCACGAGCGGCGACATCGGCCGACTGGAACGCGTAGATCGCACCCGTCGTGCGGTCCGGCGCGTCCGTCGCGTCGATCTGGATCTCGTGCCCCTGGTTCACCGCCAGCCACGGGTCGTCGCCGGGGTTCGGGAACCCGACGAAGACGCCGGAGTTGTCGTCGCCCGGCATCATCCAGTCCAGCTTCAGCGAGTAGTCGGTGAGCGGCTGGTCGTACCAGTAGAGCCCCAGCCCGCCGTACGAGACCAGCTCGCAGTCGGCGTGCAGGAAGCCGCCCGGACCGGCCATCCGCCACGCCGCCAGGCTGTCCGCCGTCCCGTCGAACAGGCTCTGGTAGCCCGCACCCGGGTCGGTCGGGTCGCACTGGACGACCGGCGCCTCGCCGAACGTGAACCGCTCGAACGTCGCCGGCTGGCCGACGCCGTTGAACGCGGCCAGGCCGATGCGCGCGCCGGGCAGCCCGGACGTCGGACGCGGCCGGCCGAACGCCGTCCACTCCTCGCCGTCGGCGGACCAGTACGCGGTCAGCGTCGCGCCGTTGCTGACGATCTTCACGTGCGCGTTCTCGTTGATGCCCTCCGGCAGCGGCCCGGAGCGGTCCAGCGCGGCGTCGAACACCGCCTGCCCGCCCTGGTTGAGGCCGAACTCGAACCGCCAGCCGATACCGGGGATGTTGATGAGCACGGCCTTGGCGAAGTTCTGGTCGCCCGCGTGGACGATCACCCCGGCCTGCTCGTAGTCGCCGCCGGCCGGGATGGCCAGCTGGGTGGACGCCTCGAAGCCGGCCGCCGGGTCGGCGATCGGCTGCAGGACGACGTTGGCGGCGGTGGTGTTGCCGCCGAACATGTCGCCCTCGAGCGCATCGATCTGCAGGCGCCCCTCGCCCACCACAAGATGCTCGCCGTTCGGCCGCAGGATGGACGTCCACCGGCAGCGGTCCAGCGCGGTGCCGTCGAACTCGTCGTTCGGGTCCACCTCGGCGCCAGGGTCCTCGCAGGCCGCCGCGTCGGAGCTGAACGTGAACGCGTCGATGTCCATCAGCCCGCCGCCGCTGCCCTGGAACACCAGGTAGAGCGGCCCGGTTCCGGTGCCCGGGTCGGTGACCGGGACGGGTTCGAGGTCGACGTAGTTGTCCGGGCTGCCGGTGTGCGGGACGTCCGCCACCGCCGCGATCGGGCCGTCGGGGGCGCCGGTGCGCAGTTCGACGGTGCCGCCGGGGCCGCCGGCCGACACCCGCAGCTGCACCGACTTCGCGCCGGCCAGGTCGTACGGCTCGAACGAGATCCAGTCGCCGGGGTCGATGTAGCCGACCCGGGCGCCGCCCTCGGCCGCGCCGTGGCTGACCACCTGCACGCCGCTCTGCGCGGAGAAGTGCTCGGCCTGACGGTGCCGCGGCTGCAGCACCAGCTCGGCCGTCCCCGTCACCGGGACGGTGTCGGGCGACGGCGGTGTGTCGGTGTACTCGGCCAGCAGCAGCCCGAAGATGTTGTCGTCGGTGCCGTGCGCGCCGTCGGTGCCGGTGGAGATGGTCCCGGAGCAGCCGGTCACCGACTCGCCGCCGTGCGTGTGCTGGTCGTGGCCGAGCGCGAACGTCACCTCGACGTCGGCGCAGTCGACCGGCTGCCCGTCCGGGTCGGTGACGCTGACCTCGAACGCGACGTCCTGCCCGAAGCTGAACAGGCCGCCGTTGGGCGGCGACACGAACTCCACCACCGGCGCGGTGTTGCCGACGACGACGTGCGCGGTGGCCACGCCGGTGTTGCCGTCGGAGTCGGTGACGGTGAGCGTCGCCGTGTACTCGCCGTTGGCGGTGTAGGTGTACGACGCCGCCGGCTCGGTGGAGTCGACGGTCCCGTCGCTGGTGAAGTCCCACGCGTAGCTGAGGACGTCACCGGGGTCGGGGTCGGCGGAGCCCTCGGACGAGAACTGGACGGTCAGCGGCGCCAGGCCGGACGTCGGCGTCGCGGTGGCGACGGCCGACGGCGAGCGGGTGCCGGCGACGTAGTCGATGCGGTAGAGCGCCGAGTTCTCGTCGCCGTTGAAGAACCCGGTGCCGTAGTCGAGGACGTACAGCGAGCCCTCGGGGCCGAACTCCAGGTCCATCAGCTGGGTGTTCTGCATGAAGGCGGAGAACGCGCCGATGCGCGCCGGCCCGTCGGCGCCGACGGTCATGTTCTTGATCCAGCGGCGGCCGAACTCGTAGGCGAAGAACTGCCCGTCGTAGTACGCGGGGAACTTCGTCTCCGACTCCAGCGCCGGGTCGTAGCGGTACACCGGGCCGCCCATCGGCGACTCGCTGCCGCTGCCCAGCTCCGGCACCGAGCCGCCGTCGTACGGCAGCCACGCGGCGACCGCCGGCGGCACCGTCGGCAGGCCGGTGTTCAGCGCGGAGTCGTTCGCCGCGCCGCCCGCACAGTCGAACTTCGCGCCGACGGGGTCCTGCGTGCCGTCGTTCGGGTCCGGCTGGCCGGTGTTCGGGTCGATGCCGTAGTACGAGGTGAAGTCGCGGTCGGCGTACGTCTCGGTCGCCGTGTTGCGGCCGGTGCAGTAGGGCCAGCCGAAGTTGCCCGCCTCGGTGACCCGGTCGAACTCGACCTGCCCGCCGGGACCGTACTGGTTCGGGCCGCCGGAGTCGGGGCCGTAGTCGCCGACCCACACGTCGCCGGTCTCCTGGTCGACGCTGATGCGGAACGGGTTGCGGAAGCCCATCGCGTAGATCTCCGGCCGGGTCAGCTCCGTGCCCGGCGCGAACAGGTTCCCGGACGGGACGGTGTACGACCCGTCCTCCTGGACGGTGATTCGCAGGATCTTGCCGCGCAGGTCGTTGGTGTTGCCGGACGTGCGGCGCGCGTCGAACTGCGGCGCCCGCGTGGTCCGGTCGTCGATCGGCGCGTACCCGTTGGACTCGAACGGGTCGGTGTCGTCACCCGTCGAGAGGTACAGGTTGCCGTCGGCGTCGAAGTCGATGTCGCCGCCGTGGTGGCAGCAGTTGCCGCGATCCTGCGGGACCTGCAGGACCACCTGCTCCGACGCCGGGTCCAGCACGCCGTTCGCGAACCGGAACCGGGACAGGTTGTTGTGGCCCTCGTAGGCCGCCCAGATCGACGGGTCCAGGCTGGAGTGCGCCACCTCGCCCGGCGGGGTCGAGAGCGGCGGCGAGTAGTAGAGGTACACCCAGCCGTTGGTGGCGAAGTCCGGGTCGAGGGCGATGCCCTGCATGCCGTCCTCGCGGAAGTCGTACACCGGGATGTCCGCCGCCAGCGTCGTCTGGCCGGCCGCCGCGGTGTAGAAGACCCGGCCGTCGCGCGACGTGTGCAGCGCGCTGCCGTCGGGGAGCACGGCGACGCCCATCGGCTCGCCCATCTCCTGCGGTCCGCGGGCCAGCGTGACCTGGTCGAAGTTCTCCGTGACGGTGGCGCCGCAGTCGGCGTCGACGGCGCCCGCGGCGGTCTCGATGCCGCCGGCGAGGTGCTCGCGGAACTCCGCCTCGGCGTAGGACTCCTGGGTGTGCCCGCCGCCGGTGTACCAGGACCGGCCGCCCTCGTAGTCCTGACACCAGGCGATCGGGTGGTCCGCGCCCATGACGTCGCCGTCGTAGCTGTCCGGGTCCAGCGACGCCAGCACGTGCACGCCGCCGCGCGGGCTGGCCTGGTAGTCGTACCACTCGTCGGTGCGCTCCCACCGGTCCGGCAGGTGCTGGGTGGACGGGTGGACGCGGTCCTCGACGACGACGGTGGCCGGCTGGATCTGCGGGTGCGACTGGAAGTACGCCCCGACGAGGCCGCCGTACCACTCCCAGTCGTACTCGGTGTCGGCGGCCGCGTGCACGCCGGCGTAGCCGCCGCCGTCGGCGACGTAGCCCTCGAACGCGGCCTGCTGCTCGTCGTTCAGCACGTCACCGGTCGTGGACAGCCAGACGACGACGTCGTACTGGGCGAGGTTCTCCGGCGTGAACGCGCCCGCGTCCTCCGTCGCCGTCACCTCCCAGCCGCGCTCGGCGCCCAGTTCCTGGATGGTGGCGATGCCGGTCGGGATGGAGTCGTGCCGGAACCCGGCGGTCTTGCTGAACACGAGCACGTGGGTGCCCTCGTGCATGGTCTCGACGTCTTGGGTGACGACGGGCTCGGCGGCGGCCGGCGCCGTGGTCGCGGCGAGTGGCAGCAGCAGGGCTCCGGCCGCGGCGAGCGCCGCGGATCTGAGCAGGGGTCGTCTCGATTGGCGTGGCAACGGTGCCTCCTCGAATACGGTGCGTGCGCCCCTTGCTCCCCCGTCCACCCGCCTCGGCCGCGAGTGTGGTGCCGGTGCCGGGCGGCGGTGACGATGACCACCGCCGCCCGGCACGTTCGGTGCGGAGTTACAGCTGAGCCCGCAGCGCGTCGGCGTAGGCGAGCAGCCAGCCGCGCGCGGTCTCGTCCGTCACCTCCTCGGCGACCGCGACGAACCGGTTGAGCGACTGCGTGGCGCCGTCCGTGACGCCCTGCCCGGCCAGCCGCTCGGCGTTGGCCAGGTGGGTGGACAGCTGGACGCCCTGGTTGCGGTTGACGGCGCCGTCGGTGCGGTACCGCTGCACCAGCGCCTTCGCGCCGTCGTACGTGGCGACGACCTCGAACGCGACGGTCGTCTCCGCGGCGTTGCCCGCCTCGTCGACCGCCGTGGCGACCAGCGTGTGCGCCCCCAGGTCCGGCGTCACCGTCGACGGGTTCTCGACGGCGGCGCCGTCCAGCGTCAGCGACACCGCGACCTCGCCGGACACGTCGTCCGTCGCCGTCGCGCTCAGCTCCAGCCCGGTGGCCAGGTCGTAGCTGCCGCCGTCGGCGACGCCCTCGACCGTGATCACCGGCGGGGTGGTGTCCGGCTGGTCCGTGGTGACCCGGAAGTAGTCGAACGCCACCGTGACCGGCTGGGTCTGCTGCGGGCCGATCGCCATCAGGCCGAACGAGGTGAGCTCGGCGTCGTTGGTGACCGGGTCGCCCAGCGAGGTCCAGTTGACCCCGCCGTCGCTGATCTCAGCGCTGTAGGTGTCGCCGCTCTTCGTCATCCGGAGGTAGAACCAGCCGCTCTCGCTGGTCTCCGGGATGTCGATGTTGCGGTTGCCGCCGTTGCCGAACTGGCCGCCCTTCTCCGAGACGAGCTCGGCCCGGAGGTCGGTCGGCGACGTGGCGCCGTTGTTCGCGACGACGTCGAACTTCACGTAGTCGTCGTCGCTGCCGTACACCATGAGGCCGGCCAGCTGCCACTGGTGCAGCATCGTCGGCGTCAGCCGCGTCTCGATCGTCCAGTCGCCCTCGGGGACCCGCTGCAGGATGAAGTTGTTCGGGTCCTCGTTGGCGGAGCCGTTGATGTCGCCCGGCTGCGTCTGGATCTGCAGCCGCCCGTCGGCCACCGAGGCCGCCGACGAGTCGTAGCGCACCACCGAGTTCCACCGGCAGCCGTCGATCGCGGCGCCGTCGAACTCGTCGGACGGCTCGCGCGAGCCGTCGTCGCCGGCGACGTCCGGCGTGAGGGTGAAGTGGTCGAAGACCGCGTTCACCGAGTGCGCCGCCGTGTCGCCGGCCGCCATCAGCCCGATCGTCGAGTCGTCGATCACCTGCGCCGCGCCGGCGAGTGCCGTCCACGTCTCGCCGTCGGCCGAGTAGGCCGCCGTCACCTGCTCACCGTCGCTGGCCAGCCGCAGGTGCGCCGTCGACGGGAAGTCCGCCGGCAGCGTGACGTTGGCGTGCCAGGTGCGGGTGCCGCCGGCCTCGGTCTGGAACTCGAGGATCCGGCTGCCCGAGCTGGTGCGGGTGAAGGCCAGCTTGACGTAGTCGTCGTCGGTGCCGTGCATCAGCAGGCCGGCGTGCTGCCACTCGCGGGTGTGCTCCACCGAGACCGCGGTCTCGACGGTCCACTCCCCGTCGCGGGTGGGCTGGCCGACGTAGCTGATCGGGCCCTCGACGCCTTCGTTGATGTCGCCGTTGGTGACCGGCAGCACCAGACCGCCGTCGGCGACGCTCACCGGGAGGCCGTCGGCGCTGCGCACCGTCGTCCACCGGCGGGCGTTGAGCTCGGACCCGTCGAACTGGTCCGACCCCGTCATCAGGCACACCGGCGGCTGCTCCGGCTCCGGGTCCGGGCCGGGCAGGCCGTCCACCAGCGTGAAGTCGGTGAACGTCGCCGTGGTGCGGGCGCTGCTGCTGTGCGCGGTGACGGCCAGGCCGATGTCCTGGACGTCCGCCGCGCCCGTCAGCGTGACCGGGTCGCCCACCTGCGTGAACGTCTCGCCGTCGCGGCTCCAGTAGGACGTGTACTGGTCGCCGTCGCGGACGATGCGCACCCACGCCGGGTAGCCGTGCTGGCCGGCGCCGGTGCTGGCGTCGAGCTGGCCGTTGCCGTCGCTGTCGCGCAGCCACTCGAAGCTGTTGCCCGCCCGCATCGTCATCGCCGCGTAGCCCGGCGAGACGCCCGGCTGCGTGACGTCGTTGCGGACGATCAGGCCGGCCTTGGCGGAGTTGTTCGAGTTGGTCTGGCTGACCACCTGCGCCGTCGCCGTCCACTGGTCGCCCGTGGCACCGGCGGCGCCGGGCAGGTACACGGCGCTGTACTCGTCCGTCCCCTGCCACATGTTGCCGCCGCCGGACTCGACCACCCAGGTGTTGTTGTCCGGACGGTCGAAGGTGCCGTTCGCGCTGGCGTGCGAGAACGTCAGCCAGTCGCCGTAGAGGTCGCCGATCTCCACCTGGACGATCCGCGACGTCGTCGTGGCGCCGTTGTCGTTCGTGGCGACCGCGGTCAGCCGGTAGCGCTGCTCCTCGGTCACCGTCCAGGTGGCCTCGTACGGCGCTTCGGTGTCGACGCCGATGGACTCGTCGCCGACGAAGAACTCGACCTGCGTGATCGTGTTCTCCGCGTCGGCGGCGTCGGCCGTGACCTGGACGTCGCCCAGCTCCAGCTCGTCGGACGGTGTCGGCGCCGTGATGGCGACCGTCGGCTTCGTCGTCGTGGCCGCGCCCTTGCCGTCGGCCTCGACGAAGTTCAGCCGCCGCTCGCCGGCGCCCGGGAACACGGCGTAGAGCACGAAGCTCTCGCCCGGGTCGTCGACCTCGACGCGGACGTCGGCGTACGTGCCCGACCCCGTCGCCGGGACCTCGCCGGTGCCGAGCAGCGGGCCGTCGGGAGCGTCGCGACGCAGCTCGATCGGGCCGCCGGCCACCGACGACGCCCGCAGCACGAGCGCGTCGACGTTGTACAGGTTGACCGGGTCGTACGACGCCCACGCGCCGTCCTGGCCGGAGACCGCGGTGCCGTGCCCCTCGACGTCGCGCGACGACGCCGTCGTGACGCCCTGCGCGGCGGTGTAGAACTCGGCCTCCCGCTGCCGCGGGAACAACCGGGTGAGGTCCGAGCCGGTCAGCGCCGGGACGCCGTCCACGCCGCCGCCGTCGGTGTAGCGCCCGTCGAGGACGTAGAACACGTTCATGTCCTCGCCGTGGCCGCCGCCGAGCGCCGTCGTCACCTGGCCGGTGCGCCCGCTGAGCGGGTCGGCCGGGTGGGCGTGCTCGTCGTGGCCGAGGGCCGGCTGGATGATGACGTCGGCGTCGTCGATGGTCTCGTCCTCGGCGTCGCTGACGCTGAGGTCCCACGCGACGGTGTCGCCGAAGTCGAAGAACGAGCCGTCCGGCGGCACGTCGAAGTCGACCTCGGGCCGGGTGTTGCCGACGGTGATCGGCACCGTGGTGGTGCCGGTCTTGCCCGCGGGGTCGGTCACCGTGAGGCGGGCGTTGTAGACGCCGTTCTCGGTGTAGGTGAACGACGCCTGCGCGTCGGTGGAGTCGACGGTGCCGTCGCCGGTGAAGTCCCACTCGTAGGTGAGCGTCTCGTTCTCCGGGTCGGTGCTGCCGGTGCCGTCGAGCTGGACGCTCAGCGGCGCCTGGCCGGAGTCGGGCGTGGCCGTCGCGTGCGCCACCGGCGAGCGCGAGCCGGACACGTAGTCGACGCGGTACAGGCCCGAGTTCGGGTTGTCGCGGCCGAAGCCGCCGCCCCAGTCGAGCACGTACATCGAGCCCTCGGGACCGAACGACGAGTCGATCGGCGCCATCCACTGCTCACCGGGCAGGAACGGGTTGATCTTCTCCAGCGCGCTGGTCTCCTCGTTGAGGTCCAGCGAGTACATCTTGTTCTTCGCCCACTCGTAGAAGAACGGCTTGCCGTCGTAGTACTCCGGGAACTTGGTGTCCGACACCAGGTCCGGGTCGTAGTCGTAGAACGGGCCGCCCATCGGCGCCAGCCCGCCACCGGCCGGGATCACCGACGGGACGGACGAGGTCTGGTAGCCGTACCACATCTCCGGCTCCTGAGCCGGGGGCAGTTCGGTCAGGCCGGTGTTGCGGACGGAGTCGTTGACCGGGTTGGCGCAGTCGAACGGCTCGCCGACGGTGACCGGGTTGGTGCGGTAGTCGACGTCAAGGTACGGCGTGTTCGGGCCGATGCACAGCGGCCAGCCGTAGAAACCGGGCTCCTTGATCAGGTTCCACTCGACCATGCCGGCCGGGCCCCGGTTCGGGTTGTTGCTGCCGTTGTCCGGGCCGTAGTCGGCGACGCCCAGCCAGCCCGTCTCCGGGTCGACGGAGAACCGGAACGGGTTGCGGAAGCCCATCGCGAAGATCTCCGGGCGGGTGCCCTCGGTCCCCGGCGGGAACAGGTTGCCCTCGGGGATCGTGTAGCCGCCGTCCGCCTGCGGCTGGATCCGCAGGATCTTGCCGCGCAGGTCGTTGGTGTTGGCCGACGTCTCACGGGCGTCGTGGAAGGTGCCGTCGCGCTCGGACAGCGGGGCGTAGCCGCCCGACGGCTCCGAGTGCGGGTTCACGTCGTCGCCGACGGACAGGTAGAGGCTGCCGTCGGGGCCGAACTCCAGGCCGCCGCCGGTGTGGCCGGGCTCGTCCGGGAGCCGGCGGGCCGGCACCTCGAGCACGACGACCTCGGACGCGGGGTCGATCTGCGAGCCCGCGCCGACGGTGAAGCGCGACAGCGTGCTGACGAAGTTCGCCGGATCGGTGTCGTCGGCACTGGCCTTCGAGTGATAGACGAACAGGTGCCCGTTCTCGGCGAAGTTCGGATCCAGCGCGATGCCCAGCAGGCCGTCCTCACCGCCGGAGTACACCGGGATGGTGATGGCCGTCGACGTGACCTGGGTGGCCGGGTCGTAGACGCGGATCTGCCCGCGCACCAGCTCGGTGAAGAACACGCGGCCGTCGGGCGCGACGTCCATCGCGAACGGCGCGCTGGTGTTCTGGTCCAGCGGCACCCGCTCGAACTGCTCCCACACGGTGCCGCCGCAGTCGCCCTCGGCCACGCCCGCGGCCCACTGCACGCCGCCGACGATGTGCTGGACGAAGTCCGGTTCCTGCGTGTAGTGCGCGCCGAAGTGGCCCATCGCCGTCACCCAGGCGCGTCCGCCGTCGTACGGCTTGCACCACGAGATCGGGTGGTCGTACCCCTGGGCGTTGCCGCCCGGGTCGTAGGTGGTCTCGTCCATCGTCGCCAGCACGTGCGCCGTGCCGCGGACGTTGGCCGAGAAGTTGTACCACTCGTCGGCGCGCTCCCAGCGCTGCGGCAGCTGGGCCGTCGACGGGTGGGTGCCGTCCTCGACGCGGACGGTGCCGGGCAGGCCCGGGCTGGAGCCGGTGGCCGCGTGGCCCGGCATCAGCGCGCCGATCAGGTTGTCCCACCAGGCGTAGTTGCCGCGCATGTCCGCGGC
Source organism: Jiangella alba (assembly GCF_900106035.1). Lineage (GTDB taxonomy): Bacteria > Actinomycetota > Actinomycetes > Jiangellales > Jiangellaceae > Jiangella > Jiangella alba. The sequence goes on along the minus strand of NZ_FNUC01000004.1, from coordinate 3,295,488 downwards.
GTTGTGGATGGCGACGATGCCGCCGCCGGCCTGCTGGTAGCGCTCCATGGCGGCCTTCTCCTCGGCCGTCCACGGGTCGCCGGACGCCTGGAACATCACCAGCGCGTCGAAGTGGGACAGGTCCTCGTCGTTGAAGATCGACGAGTCCTCGGTGTGCTCCGACGTGATGCCGGCGGCCTCGAACGCCGCCTGCAGCACGGGCACGCCCTGCGTGATCGCCTCGGTGTGCCGGAACTGCGTGGTCTTGGTGAAGATCAGGACGTGCGCTGACTCGCCGTGCTCACCTTCGTGAGCCGTCGACGGCACTGCCGTCAGGAGTGGTATCGCCAACACAGCGGCGAGGGCGACGGCCAGGAGCCTGGCCCATCGCTGGCGTAGTGCCACGAGCATGAGGGGTTCCTCCAGGGAAAGAGCGACGATGCTTCTCGAAACCCCGCGGCGTGCCGGCGCCGGCGGTCGTGCGTGGTGCGGTCAGGCGTGGTGCTGCGGTACCACTCCCCTCAGGAAGGCCAGTCCGTCGACGGCGATGGCGTCCTGGCTCGCGGCCAGCGGCCGCCAGATGGACGCCGCGGTCGCGATGGTCGCGTTGTCGGCGGTGAAGGACTCGATGACCAGCGGGCCGGTGTAGCCCGCCGCGTCCAGCGCGGCGACGATGCCGGGCCAGTCGAGGTGGTCCGCGCCCGGCGCGCCGCGGTCGTTGGCGCACACCTGGACATGCGCGATGCGCCCGGCGGCCCGCGCGATCGCTCCGGTGACGGACTGCTCCTCGATGTTCATGTGGTAGACGTCCAGCGCCAGGCCGATGCCGTCGGCCGGCAGCCCGTCGATCGCCTCGAGCGCCTGGTCGACGGTGTTGATCAGGCTGGTCTCGTAGCGGTTCAATGGCTCGACGGCCACGGTGACGCCGGCGGCGCGGGCGTGCTCGACCACCGGGCCGAGCCCGTCGCGCAGTTCGGCGTAGTGGGCGGCGCGCTCGGACGGCGTCATCCGCCAGGTCCGCCCGACCGACGCGTACGCGGGCCCGGCGATGGCCGGCGCGCCCACCGTCGCGGCGACGTCGACGACGTGGCGCAGGTAGTCACGGGTGTGGGCGACGGTGTCCGGGTCCGCCGCGACCAGCTCGCGGCCGTCGCCCATGACCAGCGCGACCGCCGCCGACAAGCCGTGGTCGCCCAGCACCTTGGCGGCGCGGGCCGGGTCCCAGTCGCCCGGGTTCTCGACCGGCAGCTCGACGACGTCGAAGCCCCAGCCGCTGATCCGCGGCGCCAGCTCGGCCAGCGCGGCGTCGGTGAGCGGCGACGTCCACACCCACGTGTTGACCCCGAACGCTCTGCTCACGTGCGGACTCCTCTCCCCGCCGTGCCCCGCCGGCCGCGGTGCGCGCGGCCGGCGGGGGTGGCGACTCGGTTCAGGCGGTGCCGATCAGCGGTCCTGCCAGGCCGCCGGGAAGCCCGGCAGGTCCTCGCCGCCGAACTTGGCGTAGTGCAGGCTGGGCATGTCGGCGTTGCGGTCGAGGAACTCGTCGCGGTCGTCCTCGGTGATCTCGTCCTGCGGGAGCACCCACTCCACCGGCACCTGCTCGCCGGCCCAGATCATCGTCGCGGCGAGGATCGGGGTGCGCCACTGGAAGTTCGAGTAGACCGGGGCGACCGCCGTTATGTCGGTCTCCTGCCACTTGCGCAGGAAGCTCAGCTCGTCCTCGCCGACCATGACCGGGTAGTCGTTGCCGGTGTCCTCGAACGCCTCGACGGCCGCGACGGCGCCGTCACCGGCGTCCATCCAGATGCCGTCGACGTCGCCGCGCTGCAGGTACTGCGTGACGATGTTCTTGATCTCCGCGCCGTCGCCGCCGGTGAACTCGTCGCCGAGGATCTCCAGCTCGCTGTCGCCGAAGATCTCCTGCGCCGCCGCCCAGCGGTTCTCCAGCACGTCGACACCCGGCAGGATCCGCAGCGCCAGCACCTTCGAGCCCGGCTCCAGGTTCTCGACCAGGAACTCCGCGCCGTCCGCGCCGTAGGCGTAGCCGCCGATCGGGTGGATGAACGTCGCCATGCAGTCGGAGTTGACGCCGCGGTCGAACACGATGACCGGGACGCCGCTCGCGCAGGCCGCCTCGACCGCCGGGGTCAGGGTGGCCGTCGTCGACGGCGAGATGATGATGGCGTTGCAGTCCCCGGCGTCGATGAACGCCTGGATGTCGGAGATCTGCTTGTTGTCGTCGTCGGCGGCGTCGGAGACCCGGAACTCGCCGATCAGGCCCTGCTGCTGCAGCACCTCCACCTGCTGCTGCATGGTGATCCAGCCGGTGACCCGCCACGGGTTGCTGACCGAGGCGTTCGAGAAGCAGAGCGTGTTGCCGTCCTGCGCGTACTGCGCGGTGTCGACGTACTCCGGCTCGATCGCCTGCAGCCACGGCGTGGCCGGGTCGCCCTCGGGCGCGATGTCACGCTGGGCCAGCTGCCGGTCGTAGTCGGCGCGGACGAAGAACTCGCCGTCGGCCGTCTCGTCCTCCGGCTCCTCGCCCTCGGCGCCCGGGTCCTCGCCGGCCGCCTCGGTCTCCTCGGGCGCCGCGGTGTCGGACGGCTCGTCGGTGGTGCAGGCCGCGAGCGTCAGGGCCGCGGCAGCAGCCGCCGCCAGTAGAGCGCGCGTAGTGCGCATCGTTCCCCCTCCTTGGGTGACGACGAAAATGACATAGCCGCCTCGGCTGAGAAGCGTGCCTCGGCGGAGTCAGGCTTCGTTCGGTTGCGGTTGGGACGGGACTTCCTGGTGGTGCCGGGGACGCGCCCTCTCACGGGCCGCGTAGGCGACGGCCGCGATGATGATCACGCCTTGAACCGCCGGCCGGATGGTCGACGGCATGCTCAACTGGTTGAACAGGACGAACAGGGCCTCGAGGGTGAGCGCGCCGGCCATCGCCGCCACGACCCAGCCCCGGCCGCCGCCGAGCGCGGCGCCGCCGAGCACCACCGCCGTGATCGCGGTGAACTCCAAACCCTGTCCCACCTGCGCCGTGACACCGGCGTAGCCGCCGATGAGGATCGCGGCCAGCGTGGCCAGCACGCTGGAGATGACGAACGCCAGCGTGCGCACCCGCCAGACCCGGACGCCGGAGAACCCCGCGGCGCGCTCGTTGTCGCCGGTGGCGATCAACGTGCGGCCGTACGAGCTGCGCATGACCGCCACGGCGATGATGACGATCCCGACCAGGATCATCAGCGCCCACGGCAGTTGCCGTACGACCGACATGTCGATGCCGCCGCGTCCGGGCTGGCGGAAGGCCTCGGACAGGGCACCGGTCGGCGCGCCGCCGGTCCACAACCGGATCGCGCCGTAGAGCACCAGCATCATGCCGAGCGTCGTGATGAACGACTGCACCTTGAGCAGTGTGGTGATCAGCCCGTTGATCAGGCCGACGAGAATGCCGAAGCCGAGCATCAGCAGGATGACGGGGACCGTGCGGCCCTCCTCGCCGTCGATCAGCGCGGCGGCGATGACCACCTGCGCGCCGACCAGCGACCCGACCGACAGGTCGAACTCGCCGGACACGATGACGAAGTACTGGCCGATGGCCAGGATCATCAGCGGCGCGGCCTGCTTGAGGAACGCCATCAGCGACGGCGGCTCGGCGAAGCTCGGGTTCACGATGAAGATCGCCGCGAACACGACGATGAGCAGGGCGAACACCGTGGCGCTGCCGCCGCCGAAGACCCGCGCGAGCAGGTCGCCGGCCCGCGAGCCGGCGCTGCGCTGCGGCGTGGGCTGCTGCGTGGTGACGGTCATCGGGGGCCTCCGGCGAGCTCTGGCGTCGGCTGATCGGGCCTCGGTCCGGGTGGCGCGGAGCCGCCGCTGCCGCCGTCACCGCCGAATCTGACGCGGCTGGCCTTGCGGTCGATCTGCCGGCGGGCGTAGATCGCGACGGCGGCGACGATGATGGTGCCGCGCAGCACGTCCTTGAAGAACGGGTCGACCGCGAGGATGTTGAAGACGGTGTCGAGCACGGCCAGGATCAGCACGCCGGCGATCGTCCCGGCGATGCCGCCGCGGCCGCCCAGCAGCAGCGTCCCGCCCAGCACCACCGCCGCGATCGACTCCAGGTCGTAGCCGGAGTTGTAGACCAGCGCGCTGCCGGTGCCGAAGCGGGCCGCGATCAGCAGGCCGGCGATGCCCGCCGCGATCGAGCAGAGCACGTGCGCCGTCACCAGCACCCGGCCGGTGCGGATGCCGGACAGCCGCGCGACGTCCGCGCTGCCGCCGACGGCGAACATGTGGTACCCGGTGCGGGTCTTGCGCAGGAACAGGATGCCGGCGACCGCGACGATCAGCATGACCAGCGTCGACACCGGGATCGGGCCGATGCGGCTGAAGCCGAACTGCTGGAACGAGCTGGGCACCGCGCCGGCCGGGCCCTGGTACTCGGTGTCCAGGTAGCCCTTGATGATGAGGCCGACGCCGAGCGTCGCGATGAACGGGTTGACCTTCAGCACCGACACGATCAGGCCGTTGCACAGGCCGATCCCGCCGGCCACCAGCAGCACGGCGACGATCGCCAGCGGCACCCGCGCGGGGTCGCCGTTCATCGTCGTCGCCGCGATCAGGCTGCTCAGCGCCATGACGTAGCCGACGGACAGGTCCAGCGACCGGCACAGGATGACCAGCGTCTGGCCGATGGCGACGAACCCGAGCAGGCTGGACCGGCTCAGGATGTCGCGGGTGTTGGCGATGCTGAACAGGTTCTGGTCGTCCAGCGCCACCAGGATCGCGCCGATGACGAGCACGCCGGCCAGCGCCAGCCACACCAGTTCGGTGGCGCCCAGCCGGCGGCGGGCCTCCTTGCCGGTCCCGGTGACCGCGACCGCGCGGCTCATCGCTGGGTTCCTTCGGTCTCGTGGCCCGTGGCCAGTGCCATCACGGTCTCCTCATCAGCGCCGGCGGGGAGTTCGCCCGCGACGCGGCCGTCCCGGAGAACGACGATGCGGTCGGCCATCCCGAGCACTTCGGGCAGCTCGGACGAGATCATCAGGATCGCCACGCCCTGCGCCGACAGCTCGCGCATCAGCGTGTAGACCCGCTCCTTCGCGCCGACGTCGATGCCGCGGGTGGGCTCGTCGAGCACGATCGCCTTCGGTTCGGTGGCCAGCCACTTGGCCAGCACGACCTTCTGCTGGTTGCCGCCGGACAGGAAGCGCACCTCCTGGCTGCTGCCGCGCGAGACCAGCTCCAGCGACGACAGGATGCCGGGGATCCGCCGCGCCCCCTGCGACGCGCGGCGCGGCAGGACGGCGTCCAGCACCAGCCGGGCGTTCGCGGCGATGGACTGGTTGAGCACCAGGCCCTCGCCCTTGCGGTCCTCGGTCACCAGCGCCAGCCCGGCCCGCACCGCCTGACGCGGCGACCGCGCGGTGAGCGGGCGCCCGTCCAGGCGCACCGTGCCGCGGGTGAACCGGTCGACGCCGAACAGGGCGTGCGCGATCTCGGTGCGGCCGCTGCCCTGCAGCCCGGCCAGCGCGACGATCTCGCCGCCGCGGACGTCCAGGTCGATGCCGTCGAGCTGTTCGTTGCCGCCGCCGCGGATCTCGAGGCGGACGTCGCCGGCCTCGGTGCCGGGCAGCTTGTCCGGGAAGAAGCTGGCGATCGGGCGGCCGACCATCTTGCGCACCAGCTCGTCCGAGGTGATGTCGGACGTGGCGACGGTGTCCACCAGCGCGCCGTCCTTGAGGATGGTCACCCGGTCGGACAGGTCGAAGATCTCCTTGAGCCGGTGTGAGACGTAGAGGATGGCGACGCCGCGCTCCTTCAGCTTCGCGACGAGGCGGTAGAGCAGCTCCACCTCCTCGTCGGCCAGCGCCGCGGTCGGCTCGTCCATCGAGATGATCCGCGCGTCGTAGGACAGCGCCTTGACGATCTCGACGATCTGCTGGCCGGCCACCGACAGCGAGCTGACCCGGGTCTCCGGCCGCAGCCAGGTCAGCCCGAGGTCGTCCAGCAGCGCCGCGGTGTCGGCGTGCATCCGGCCGGCGTCGACCAGCCGGTTGCGGCGCGGCTCGCGGCCGAGGAACACGTTCTCGGCGACGGTGCGCTCCGGCAGCAGGTTGAACTCCTGGAACACCGTCGACACGCCGGCCTGCTGGGCCAGCAGCGGGTGCTCGAACCGGACCTGCTCGCCGTCCAGCTCGACGCTGCCGCCGTCGGCCTGGTAGACGCCGGCGAGGATCTTCATCAGCGTCGACTTGCCGGCGCCGTTCTCGCCGATCAGCGCGTGCACCTCGCCCGCGCGCAGGTCGAGGTCGACGCCGTGCAGCACCTGGACGCCGAGGAACGACTTCTCGATGCCGCGCATCCGCAGCAGCGTCGTGGCGGGACTTGCCACACCGGTCATTCGGGCACCTCCACCCAGTCGCTCTCGCGGGCCGACGTCACGACGGCCTCGGCCAGCCGGGCGGCGCGCAGGCCGTCGTCGAACGTGGGCAGGCCGTCGGGGATCTCGCCGCCGATGGCCGCCTGGGTGTCGGCGACGAACGCGTCGAAGCAGTCCTGGTAGCCCTGCGGGTGGCCGGCCGGCACCCGGGCGTAGCGGGCGGCCGGCGAGCTGAGCGTCTCGGGGTCGCGGACCAGCTGGCTGCTGCGCTCACGTCCGCCCCACCACAGCTGCTCGGGGTTCTCCTGGTCGAACGAGAGCGAGCCGCGCGAGCCGGAGACCTCCAGCAGCAGCCGGTTCTTCCGGCCCGCCGACACCTGGCTGACGACGACCGAGCCGATCGCGCCGCCGCGGGTGGCGAACTGGACGATCACGACGTCCTCGGTGGTGACGTCGCGCAGCGTCTCGACGCCGCGCAGCTTGTTCACCGTCGACGACTGCGCCGACAGCCGGGCGATGCGTTCCCCCGTCACGAACTCCAGCAGGTCGCACCAGTGCGAGCCGATGTCGCCGAACGCGCGGGTCGGGCCGCCGAGGCGCGGGTCGACCCGCCAGTTGTCGTCGGTCGGGTGCAGCAGCCAGTCCTGCAGGTAGCTGCCGTGGGCGAGGAAGATGCTGCCGACCTCGCCGGCGCGGACCCGCTCGCGCGCCTCGCGCACCATCGGGTGGAAGCGGTAGACGAACGGGACGGCGGCGACGCGGCCGGCCTCACGGGCGGCGGCCGTCATCGCGGCGGCGGCTTCGGTGGAGGTCGCGAGCGGCTTCTCGCACACGACGTGCTTGCCGGCGGCCAGCGCGGCGAGCACGACCGGCTCGTGCAGGTGGTTGGGGGTGCACACGTGGACGACGTCGACGTCGGCGCGGTCCAGCAGGTCGTCGAGGGTCGTGTAGACCGCGTCGGCCTGCAGCTCGCCCTGCGCCGCCGCCGCGCGCTCCGGTGTGGAGCCGACCGCTCCGACCACCCGGCCGCCGGCCACCTGGACCGCCCGCGCATGCACACGGCCCATGAAGCCGGTCCCGACGATCGCTGCCCGGTACCCCGTCTCGGGGAAGGAATCCGCACCGGCCGCGCGGTCTGTGATCGGAGTCACTGCCATGGCAGAGGAACTTAGAGGCACTTTTGCATGTACGTCAAGCAAAAGTTGCGCGGTCGTTACCGCATGTGCGGATGTTGCACAGAAAGAAGTCTGGTGTGTTTCACTAGTGGCATGCTCGAAGGCGTAGGCGTCACGACGTCACGGCCGGCAAACGTCCAGCCCGACGGCGCTTCCATGTACTCGGCGGGGTCGCTGTTCCAGTTGCTGCGCGACGGCCGGCCGCGCACGCGTGCCGAACTGGCGGCCGAGACCGGCCTGGCCCGCTCGACCGTCACCCAGCGCGTCGACGCCCTGCTGGCGAGCAACCTGATCGGCCCGGCCGACAAGGCCGCGTCCACCGGCGGGCGGCCGCCCACCCGGTTCGCGTTCAACCCCAACGCCCGGTACGTGCTGGCCGCCGACATCGGCGCCACGCACGCCCGGCTGGCGCTCACCGATCTCGCCGCCGAGGTGCTGGCCCAGTCCGCCGACGACCTCCTCGTCGCGGCCGGCCCCGAGACCGTCCTCGACTGGGTCGACCGCATCGGCCACGAGCTCATCCGCGACGCCGGCCGCGACCCGTCCGACCTCCTCGGCGTGGGCCTCGGCCTGCCCGGCCCGGTCGAGCACTCCACCGGCCGCCCCGTCAGCCCGCCGATCATGCCCGGCTGGGACGGCTTCGACGTGCAGGGCTACCTGCAGGACCGCTTCGGCGCGGTCTCCCTCGTCGACAACGACGTCAACATCATGGCGCTGGGCGAGCACCACGTGGCGTGGAGCGGCGCGCCGCACATGATGTTCGTCAAGGTCGCCACCGGTATCGGCAGCGGCCTGATCAGCGACGGGCGGCTGCATCGCGGCGCCCAGGGCGCCGCCGGCGACATGGGGCACCTGCAGCTCCCGCACGGCACCGACGTCGTCTGCCGCTGTGGCAACACCGGCTGCCTCGAGGCCGTCGCCAGCGGCGCCGCCATCGCCGCCAAGCTCGCCGCCCGCGGCATCGACGCCTCCTCCAGCTTCGACGTCGTCGGGCTGGCCCGCGGCGGGAACATCGAGGCCCTTCAGCTGCTCCGGCAGGCCGGCCGCGACATCGGCGAGGTGCTGGCCGCCGCGGTGAGCCTGTTCAACCCGTCCGTCATCGTCATCGGCGGATCCCTCTCCCAGGCCGGCGAGCACCTCATCGCCGGCGTCCGCGAGATCGTCTACCGGCGGTCGCTGCCACTGGCCACGCAGGACCTCCGCATCGTCCAGTCCAGCACCGGCGACCGCGCCGGCATCATCGGCGCGGCCGTCATGGTCATCGACCACGCCCTGGCGCCGGCGCAGGTCGATCTGCTCATGTCGGCCGCCACCGCCGCCGCCGGCTGACCCGTCCGCCTCGTCACGGGCACCCGGTAGGCTCGGCCCAGCACCTCGCCGCCCCCTGAAAGGCGTCGCCCCCTGTGGCCGAACCCTCCTCGCGCAGCTACAGCGACGAAGCCAGGAACGGCGGCCCCAGCACCGCGTTGCGCCTGGTCGACCGCGGCGAGGACGCACGCGTCTTCTCCGGCGACCCCGACGACTTCCTCGAGACCCCGTCGGTCCCCTTGGCCGTGCTGGGGTTCCTCGCCCTGACGGTGCTGTCCGTGGTGGGCGTCCGGTTCATCACGATCGCCCTGTGGACGGACGATCCCGTCCTCCCGTGGTTCTGGAACGTGGCCTGGCTGCTCGTCCCGTGGGTGGTCCTGGGTCCGCTCTGGGCATGGTTCATCCGGTGGCAGCTGCGCCGGCGCAAGATCCGTCGCGGCCGCGAGGCCATGGCCACGATCGCGAGCGGCACCGACCCGGAGCACGGGCGGGCCGTCTGGGTGTCCTACCCGACGGGCGACCCGACGTCCTGGCGGTCGGTCACCGTCCTGGTCGTCGCCGAGGCGCCCGGCGGCGAGGTGATCTTCGTCGACGCCCGGTCGCGCAGCCGGCCCGGCCACGGCCTGTTCACCATCGGCGACCCGGTGTGGATCTGGCGGGGCTCCGACGGATGGGCGTTCGGCCAGGTCGCACGGCACGGCCACGACCCGACCCACTCCCCTGCCGACGAGCCGCGCATACCGACGTTCGAGGAGCTGAACGGCGGCAGGAGCCCGGCGTTCTTCGCGACGGAGCTGGCCGAGCTGGCCGCACAGTACCGCTCCGGCTCCCTCACCCGGGACGAGTACGAGACGGCCAAGGACCGCCTGCTGGGCATCTGATCGGCGGGACGCCGAGCCCTATGCGGGGGGCCGAGCCCGCCGCGTGCCGAGCCTCGACGTGCGTGTGCGAAGCGCCCGAACCCACCGCGTACAGCCGCGCCTCGACGAGCGTGCGCGAGACGCCCGAGCCCACCGCGTACGGCCGCGCCTCGACGAGCGTGCGCGAGACGCCCGAACCCGCCGCGTACGGCCGCGCCTCGACGAGCGTGCGCGAGGCACCCGCGCCCACCGCGTACGGCCGCGCCTCGACGAGCGTGCGCGAGACGCCCGAACCCGCCCCGTACCGAACCTCGACGAGCGTGCGCGAAGCGCCCGAACCCGCGGCGTGCGGCCGCCAGCCCGTCCCCGGCACGACGTCGTCCCACCGGCGCCAGGCCGGACCTGCCCGCCAGATCATCACCCAGCCAAGTGCCACCAGCCGGGCACCGCCACCCGCCCGTCGCCCAGGCCCGCCACCGCCCGTCGCCCAGGCCCGTCACCCGACCCGCAAGCGCCACCCGCCTACCACCCGGCCGGGCACCCGCACGCAGCCCCGCCCGGGCTACGCAGCGCCACCCCGGCCGGTCAGTTCTCCGCGAGCAGCTGCTCGAACGGCGTCGGCACGGCGAACGGGTCGGCCGCCTGGCGCGGTTCGCGGTCGCTGACCAGTTCGGCGAACTCGCGGGCGCCGCGCTCGATGCGCCGGGTCAGCCCGGTCGGCACCGCGCCGCCGTCGCCGTCACCCGCGTTCTCCGCACCCCAATCGGAGGTCGCCGCGTACACGGCCGTCGGCACGACGATGGCGTGCAGGTAGGTGAACAGCGGCCGCATCGCGTGCTCCAGCGCCAGCGAGTGCCGCTCGGTCCCACCGGTCGCGCCGAGCAGCACCGGCATCCCGTCGAGCGCGTCGGCCTCGACCACGTCGAAGAAGGTCTTGAACAGGCCGCTGTAGGAGGCGGTGAAGATCGGCGACACCGTGATCAGCCCGTCGGCCGTCGTCACCGCCTCGATCGCCTGCTCCAGCGACGCGCTCGGGAAGCCGCTGAGCAGGTGGTTCGTCAGATCGTGCGCGTGCTCGCGCAGTTCGACCACGCGCAGGTCGACGTCGACGTCGCGGGCGGCGAACTGGCGGCCGGCGGCGTCGGCGAGCCGGTCGGCCAGCAACCGGGTCGACGACGGCTGGCGCAGGCCCGCCGACACCACCGCGATGCGCCGCGACGTCGTCATCGGGCGGCCTCCGCGTTCTCCGCCGTCCGGCCGGTGACGTCGTCCTCGGCGTGCACCGTCGCGTCGCGCGCCCCGCCGGCCGCCGCCACCAGCGACGCGTGCGTCGGCGCGTCGGGGATGTGCTCCGGGCGGCCGTTCGCCATCTCGCGGCGCAGCACCGGCACGACCTCCGTGCCGAGGATCTCGATCTGCTCCAGGACGATGTCGAGCGGCAGGCCCGCGTGGTCCATCAGGAACAACTGGCGCTGATAGTGCCCGACGTCGTCGCGCATGGCCGCGTACCGGTCGATGACCTGCTGCGGGCTGCCCACCGTGAGCGGCGTCTGGTCCATGAACTCCTCCAGCGAGGGCCCGTGGCCGTACACCGGCGCGACGTCGAAGTACGGGCGGAATTCGCGGATCGCGTCCTGCGAGTTGGGCCGCATGAACACCTGCCCGCCGAGCCCCACGATCGCGGTGTCGGCCGGGCCGTGGCCGTAGTGCTCGAAGCGGCGGCGGTACAGGCCCACCATCTGCTTCGTGTGCGACATCGGCCAGAAGATGTTGTTGTGGAAGAACCCGTCGCCGTAATAGGCGGCCTGCTCGGCGATCTCCGGGCTGCGGATCGAGCCGTGCCACACGAACGGCGGCACGCCGTCCAGCGGCCGCGGGGTCGACGTGAAGCCCTGCAGCGGGGTGCGGAACCGTCCCTGCCAGTCGACGACGTCCTCTCTCCACAGGCGGTGCAACAGCGCGTAGTTCTCCACAGCCAGCGCGATGCCGTCGCGGATGTCCTTGCCGAACCACGGGTACACCGGGCCGGTGTTACCGCGGCCCATCATGAGGTCGACCCGGCCGTCGGTGAGGTGCTGCAGCTTGGCGTAGTTCTCCGCGATCAGCACCGGGTCGGTGGTCGTGATCAGCGTCGTCGCCGTCGAGAGGATGATCCGCTCGGTCTGCGCGCCGATGTAGGCCAGCGTGGTCGTCGGCGCCGACGCGATGAACGGCGGGTTGTGGTGCTCGCCGGTCGCGAAGACGTCCAGGCCGACCTCCTCGGCCTTCCTCGCGATCGCCACCGTCGCCTTGATCCGCTCGTTCTCGGTAGGCGTCCGCCCCGTGGTGGGATCGGTGGTCACGTCCCCCACCGTGAAGATCCCGAACTGCATCTCGCGTCACTCCCTCTCGCCGACTGTTGACGTGTCAACCAAATCTAACCGCCACAACCGGCCGACGTGTGCCCGTATTCCAGAGTGTCACGCCCGGCGTCGCCGTGCAGCCACCCCCGACCCGCCATGGCGTGCGGTTTCACGCCCTTCCCGCGGCCGAATCGCCCTCCGAACCGCCACCGTCGGCTGCCAGTGAGCACGGCGCGGGGGTACGCGATCGCCGCCACCTCCGCGCCATCCTCCGGCTCCCAGGAGCACGGCGCGGAGCCGTACGCGATCGCCGTCCACCTCCGCGCCACCTCTCTGCCGGTACTACGTTGCGCCGTCAGCCCCACCAGCACCGCCACCCACACAGGTGATCGCCGCCACCGCGGCGTGCGGCGCACGCCGTCCACGACGCGACGCCGCTGCCCGAGCCGCCGCCGTCGGCGTGAGTCCCACCGGCACCGCCACCCACACCGGCGCCCGCAATCACCGTCAGCCGTGCAGGCGTTCCCGGGCCGCCGCGTACGCCTCGCGCACCCCGGCGCCCGCCGCCGCGTCGACCGTCGTCTCCAGGTCGAGCGGCCAGGGCGGCGGGGTCGCGTCGCCGGAGAGCGCCCACGCCGCCTGCCGAGCGGCGCCCAGCGCGACGTACTCGCCCGGGGCCGGCACGACCACCGGAGTCCCGAACACCTCCGCCGCGACGGCCCGGACCGCGGCCGACTTCGCCGCACCGCCGATCAGCAGCACCCGCCGCACCGTCACCCCCTGCGCCGCCAGCGCGTCCACACCGTCGGCGAGCCCGCACAGCATGCCCTCGACGGCGGCCCGGGCCAGGTTCTGCGGCGTCATCGCGGCGCGCGTGAGGTTGACCAGCGAGCCGGTCGCGTCCGGCAGATCCGGCGTCCGCTCGCCGTCGAGGTACGGCAGCAGCACCAGGCCGCCCGCACCGGACTCCGCCTCCAGCGCGAGCCGGTCCAGCCCGGCGAGGTCGGTCCCGAGCAGCGTCGCGGCGGCCGTCAGCACGCGCGCCGCGTTGAGGGTCGCGACCAGCGGCAGGTGCCGGCCGGTCGCGTCGGCGAACCCGGCGACGGTGCCGGTGGGGTCGGCCACCGGCCGCTCGGCCACCGCGAACGCCGTCCCGCTGGTCCCGAGCGAGACGACGACGTCGCCCGGCTCGAGCGTCAGGCCCAGCGCGGCGCCCATGTTGTCGCCGGTGCCGGGCGCGATGGCCGCGCCGGACGCCGTCGAGCCCGTCACCTCGGCCGGACCCGCGACCCGCGGCACGCCGACGGCCCGGCCGAAGCCGAGTTCCAGCAGGTCGGGACGGTACTCGTTGGTCGCGGCGGACCAGTAGCCGGTGCCGGAGGCGTCGCCGCGGTCGGTCACCGCCTGCTCGGGCCGGCCGGCCAGGCGCCAGCTGAGGTAGTCGTGCGGGAGCATGACCTGCTCGACGCGGGCGGCGTGGTCCGGTTCGTGCCGGGCCAGCCAGCGGAGCTTGGTGACGGTGAAACTCGCGACCGGCACCAGGCCGACGGCCTCGGCCCACGCCGCGGGGCCGCCGAGTTCGGCCGTCAGGTCGCGGGCGGCGCCGGCCGAACGCGTGTCGTTCCACAGCAGCGCGGGGCGCACCACCTCACCGGCCGCGTCGAGGACGACCATGCCGTGCTGCTGCCCCCGACGGCGACCGCGGCGGCGCGCTCGAGCAGCCCGTCGCCGGCCTGCTGCAGAGCGTCCCACCAGGCGCGGGGGTCGACCTCGGTGCCGTCGGGATGGTCGGAGCGGCCGGTCGCGACGACGGCGCCCGAGTCGGCGTCGACGAGCACGACCTTGCAGGACTGAGTGGACGAATCGATGCCGGCGACGAGGGTCATGCCCGCATCATGCCCGCCGCGACCCGGTGCCCGCGACGGTGGGTTCGCCGTTACGCGGTGGGCGCGGCCGCCCGGCTGTAGGCCTCCGCGAGGGCGCCGTCGAACACCTCGACCGGCTGCGCCCCGGCGACGCCGTGCGTGCGGCCCATGACGAAGAACGGCACGCCGCTGGCGCCGAACTGGCGGGCGAGGTCGATCTCCGCCCGCACGTCGTCGGCGTAGTCGTCACCGTCGAGCACCCGGCGCGCCTCGTCGGCCGGCACGCCCACCTCGGCGGCCAGCCGGACCACGTTCTCGGGCGTGCCCAGGTGCACCGACTCGATCAGGTGCGCCCGCATCAGCCGCTCGTGCAGCTGCGGCCCGGCCCCGTGCTCGCGGGCCAGGTGCGCCACCCGGTGCGCGTCGAACGTGTTGGCGACGCGCGCGGTGTCGAGGTGGTACTCGAGCCCCTCGGCGGCGGCGAGCGTGGTGACGCGCTCGTTCATCTGCACGACCTGCTCGGCGCTGACGCCGTACTTCGTCCGCAGGCTCTCCGACACCGGACCGTCCGCGCCTTCCGGCGTCGACGGGTCCAGCTGGAAGCTGCGCCAGACGATCTCGACATCGCCGGCGTGCTCGAACCGGCTCAACGCCGTCTCGAGCCGCCGCTTGCCGATGTAGCACCACGGGCAGACGAAGTCCGACCACACCTCGACCAGCACTGTCACGTTCTCCTTGCGTTCGTTGGTGGCGTTCGGGGCGCGATCACAGAGCGCAGAAGCCGTCGGCGCACTCGCCGTCCGCGCCGTCTGCGGTGCCGAGGACGATCAACCCGGGCGGCGCCGTGGCCGCCTCCTCCGCGTCGTCGACGGCGGTCGTGGTGTCCCGTGGCTCGCTCATGATGATTGAAGCGTCAACGGGTTGCGGCGCATTCCCTCGCGGCGGCGTCGCGTGGTGATGGACAATCCATCGTGCACACGACAGAGCAGCGAGCAGAGATCCGCCGGCGCTTCGCCGCCGTCGACACGTCGAACGTCGCGGACGCACTCGACGCCCTCGGCCGGCCCGACCAGGGGCTGGCGCCGTCGCTGGCGGCGGTGTCGGGCACGCGGGTGGCCGGTTGGGCCTACACGATCCGCGGCCAGATGCGCCCGTACGCGGGCACCGGTGACGCCGCGAAGATGGAGGCCTGCCAGGGCGTCGGGGCCGACGAGGTGACGGTCTGGGCGGGTGACGGTCACGGCGTCTGCTATTTCGGCGAGCTGATCGCGCTGGGTCTGCGCGAACGCGGCTGCGTCGGCGCCGTGGTCGACGGTGGTGTGCGCGATCTGCGCTGGCTGCGGCAGCACGGCTTCCCGGTGTTCGCGCAGTATCGGACGCCGGTGCAGTCGATCGGCCGCTGGGCCGTCACCGGCTGGCAGGAGCCCGTCTACCTGCGCGGCGCGACGACGGCGTGGGTGCGGGTGCGGCCCGGCGACTTCGTCCTCGCCGACGAGGACGGCGGCATCGTGGTGCCGTCCGATCTGGTCGAGGAGGTGCTGGACGCGGCGGAACGGTTGACCACGACGGAGGTGTCCATCCGGGCAGCGCTGGCGGACGGCCTCACGCTGGCCGAGTGCCTGGCCCGGTTCGGCCACGTCTGACCCGCTCCGTCCACAGGGCCGGACAATCCGCGACGTTATCCACACTGTCCGATTCGTTCAGCGCAAGCTGCGCCGCTCCCGGGCAGGGTCGTACCATGACGATCCACGAAGGAGCACTAGATGAACGACGCGCAGACCTGGACGCTGATCGGCGGCTTCATCGCCGTCATCAGCGTCATGTCCACGATGTTGCTGCGGACAGTCGACGCGAAGATCGACGGTCTCGGGAACCGGTTCGAGGGCCGCTTCGACGCCATCGATCACCGATTCGCGGCGATGGATGAGAAGTCCGAGGCCCGCTTCCAGTCCATGGACGCGAAGTTCGGCGCCATGGACGCGAAGTTCGATTCCATGCGCACCGAGATGAACACCCGGTTCGACGAGGTCAACCGGCGCATCGAGCACCTCGACGGCGACGTCGTCGCACTGACGCGGCGCGCGTTCCACCGAGACGACGGCTGACCGCAAGCCGCCATCGACGCCGGCCGCGGTCGCCAACCGCCAGCCGGAGGCCGGCGCCGAGCGTCAGCCGACCGCACCGGTCGTCAGCCGGGCGGCGCCGGTCCGGGCGACAGCCGGCCCAGCGGGCGAGCGCCCGCCAGCGGTGGCCGCAGCGGCCGCCAGCCGGCAGCGCCGGACATCTGCCCGGTGGCGCCGGTTGCGGCCCAGCGGTGAGCGCCAGCGGCGGGGCGTCAGCCTGCGGCGGCGGGCGGTCAGCCGGCGCTGCCGATGCCTCGTTCGCGCAGGTCGCGACGGTGCTTCTCGAGCGCCATGAGCTCGCCGAACAGCCGGTTGTAGACCTCCACCTGCGCCGACGGGTCGGTGCGCTGCAGCTTGGCCTTCAACGCGACCAGCTGCCGCGACACCCACACCTCGTGCAGTCGCAGGACCACGGAGTCGGCGTAGCGCTGGACGGCGTTCTCGTCGACGGGCATGGCTTCGACGGCGAGCTGGGTGGCGATGTGCCGGGCGGCGTCGTCGGGGGCGACGGCGAGGAGCGCCTCGACCCATTCGTGCCCACCGCCCTGCGTGGCGCAGCCGCCGGCCTTGGAGACGGTCTCACGGACGGAGCGGTAGGCGGGCGAGAGGAACGCCTCGGGCGCGAGGTCGTCGAAGGTGGGGCCGGCCAACGCGGGCCGCTGGACGGCGACGCGCAGGGCGGCGCGCTCGAGCTCGAGCGTCTGCGGGTCGACGTTGCCGTGCACCGGCACGCCGAGCGCCTGCTGCCCGGCCGGCGGCGGCGCGGCGGCCCGGCCACGCCCGGCGGCGGCCCGGCGGTCGGGCACGCCGGCGGCGGCGCGGACCCGGGACACGACGTCGCGTTCCCAGTTCTCCGAGTGGCCCAGCGGCGGGCCGACCCACCCGGAGAGCCGGACGGCGTACTGGTCGCGGACGGAGCGGTCGCGGATGCGGGCGATGAACGGGATCGCCTTGTCCAGGGCGTGCGCCCGGCCCTCGGCGTTGTCGAGGTCGTACTCGTCGATCATCGACCGGATCGCGAACTCGAACAGCGGCCGGTGCCGGGCGATCAGCTCGCGCACGCCCAGGTCGCCGGAGTTCTGCCGCCGCTCGCACGGATCGAGGCCGTCGGGGTCGATGGCGACGTACGTCTGCCCGACGAAGCGCTGGTCGCCCTCGAACGCGCGCAGCGCCGCCTTCTGGCCCGCGGCGTCGCCGTCGAAGGTGAAGATCACCTGACCGCGGTACTCGTCCTGGTCGCGCAGCAGCCGGCGCAGGATCCGCGCGTGGTCCTCGCCGAACGCCGTCCCGCAGGTGGCGACGGCGGTGGTGACGCCGGCGAGGTGACAGGCCATGACGTCGGTGTAGCCCTCGACGACGACGGCCTGAGAGGTGCGCGCGATGTCCTTCTTGGCGAGGTCGACGCCGTAGAGGACGTGGCTCTTCTTGTAGATGGGCGTCTCGGGGGTGTTGAGGTACTTGGCCTCGATGCGGTCGTCGTCGTAGAGGCGGCGGGCGCCGAAGCCGACGACGTCGCCCATGAGGTCGTGGATCGGCCACACCAGCCGGCCGCGGAACCGGTCGTACGGCGCGTTGCGGCCCTGCGCGACCAGCCCGGCGGTGATGATCTCGTGGTCGCTGAAGCCCTTCTGCCGCAGGTGCTTGCGCAGCACCTCGCCGCCCTGCGGGGCGTACCCGACGCCGAACCGCTCGGCCGCGGCGTGGTCGAACCCGCGCTCGTCGAGGAACTGCCGCCCGGCGACGGCCTCCGGCGACCCGGCCAGCGCCTCGGCGTAGAACTCCGCCGCCACGCGGTGCGCCTCGACCAGCCGGGTGCGCTGCTCGCGGTTCTGCCGCGGCGCCGGCCCGCCGGACCCGGTCTCCTCGTACCGCAACTGCAGCCCGACCTTGTCGGCCAGCCGCTCGATCGCCTCCGTGAACGACAGCTGATCGATCTTCTGGACGAAGCTGATGACGTCGCCGCCCTCGGAGCAGCCGAAGCAGTGGAAGAACCCGCGAGCCGGCGTGACGTGGAAGGACGGCGACTTCTCGTCGTGGAACGGGCACAGCCCCTTGAGCGAACCGCCGCCGGCGTTGCGCAACGCGACGTACTCGCCGACGATGACGTCGATTCGGGCGCGCTCGCGGATGGATGCGATGTCCTCGTCCCGGATGCGACCTGCCACGCGCCCGAGTCTACGACCGCCGCCGATCCGCCGCTTCCCTCCCAGGCCGAGGAGAGCCGGCACGCGGCGCGGACGACCGGAACCACGGCTGGACGGGTCCGAACCGGGCCCGGACGGGCGGGCGCCAGGGCGCGACGGGGTGTGGCAGGGCGCGACGGGGTGGCAGGGCCGGACGCCCGGGCAACGGAGCCCGGCGGGCGGCAGAGCCCGACTCCGAGCAGCGGGGCTGGACGCCCGGGCAACGGAGCCCGGCGGGCGGCAGAGCCCGACGCCGAGCAGCGGGGCCGTGCGGGCAGGCAGCGGGGCCAGGCGGGCGGCAGAGCCCGACGCCGGGACGGCGGGCCGGACGCCCGGCGGTGGGCCCGGGCGGGGTCGGTCAGCGAGGCGGGGCGTCAGCGGGTGAGGCGGGCGTGCAGGGCGACCGCGGAGTCGTCGGTGAGCGAGGCGACCTGGTCGACGATGACGCGCAGCCGGGCGGCGTCGCCGGGGGCGGCGGCCCAGGACTCCTGGAAGGCCGGCTCCAGCGACTCCGGCGCCCGCAGCCGCAGCGCCGACACCAGTTCCTCGATCAGCTCGCGCTGGCGGGCGTAGATCGGCGCGCGGTCCGACGCCGTCATGACGTAGACGGCAGCGAGGCCCTTGAGCACGGCCACCTCGGCGCGCGTGTGCCGCGGCACCACGAGGTCGGCGGCGTACCGGGTCAGGCTCCCGCCGCCGTAGGCCGCGTGCGTGGCCCGCTCGGCGTCGTCGCAGAAGCGGCCGATGAGCTGGCTGGTCATGTCCTTCAACGCGGCCAGCGAGCGGAGCCGCCCGTCGTAGGAGCCGACCCAGTAGGGCAGCGCACGCAACCGGTCCAGCGCCTCGGTGATCTCGTCGGCCGGCGCGTCGGGGAGGTACCAGTCGCGGGTCAGCGTGGCGACCCGCGCCCGCTCGTCCGGGTCGTCGAGACGCGGCCCGACCTGCAGCCAGCCGCCGACGACGGCGTCCTCGACGTCGTGGACGCAGTAGGCGACGTCGTCGGAGAAGTCCATGACCTGGGCCTCGAGGCAGCGGCGGTCGCCAGCGGCGCCGTCGCGCAGCCAGCCGAACACCTCGGCGTCGTCGTCGTAGACGCCGAACTTGCGGCCCTCGCGCTCGCCGCGTCGCCACGGGTACTTCGTCGACGCGTCGAGGCTGGCGCGGGTGAGGTTGAGCCCGGCGGACCGGCCGTCGGGGTGGGCGGCCTTGGCCTCCAGGCGGGTGAGCAGCCGCAACGTCTGCGCGTTGCCCTCGAACCCGCCGATGCCGGCCGCGATCTCGTCCAGCACCTGCTCGCCGTTGTGCCCGAACGGCGGATGCCCGAGGTCGTGCGCGAGGCAGGCGGCGTCGACGACGTCGGGGTCGCAGCCGAGCTCCTTGCCGAGCTCGCGGCCGACCTGCGCCACCTCGAGCGAGTGGGTGAGCCGGTTGCGGACGAAGTCGTCGCTGCCGGGCGCCACCACCTGTGTCTTGGCCGCCAGCCGCCGCAGCGACGCCGAGTGCACGACGCGGGCGCGGTCGCGCTCGAACGCCGTGCGGACCGCCCGCTTCGGTGGCTCGGCCGCCCACCTCTCGCGGTCCGCGTCGTCGTAGCCGCTCATCACTGCCAGAGGTTACGCGGCCCGCGGCCACCGCGCGTTCGGTACCCTGGCGCCACCGTCACCGGGGGGAGTGGCCGCATGAGCGTCCCGTCCAGTTTCGCCGTCGTCGGCGGCGGCATCGTCGGCGCGGCCGTCGCCCGCGCGCTGGCCCGTTCGTCCGACGCCGCCACCGTCACCGTGCTGGAGAAGGAGGCCGAGCCGGCCCGCCACCAGACCCGCCGCAACAGCGGCGTCGTGCACGCCGGCATCTACTACGCGCCCGGCTCGGCGAAGGCCCGGTTCTCCCGCCGCGGCGTGGGGCTGCTGCGCGACTACTGCGCGGAGCGGGGCCTGACGTACGACGAGTGCGGCAAGGTGATCGTCGCGCTGGACGAGTCGCAGCGGCTGCGCCTCGACGACCTGCATGACCGGGCCGTCGCCAACGGCGTCCCCGGTGTGCGGATGCTCGACGCGGGCGCGCTGAGCGAGCTGGAACCGCACGTGCGCGGCGTCGCCGGCCTGCACTCCCCCACGACGGCGATCGTCGACTTCGCCGCGGTGGCGGCCGCGTTGCTGGCCGACGCCGCCGACGCCGGGGCGACGGTGCGGACCGGGTTCGAGGTGACGCGGTTCCACCAGTCCGACGACGAGGTGCGGGTGACGGCCGCGTCCGGCGAGACGCTCGCCTTCGACCGCGTCGTCGTGTGCGCGGGGCTGCAGTCCGACCGGCTGGCCCGCATCGCCGGGGACGACCCGTACCCGCGCATCGTCCCGTTCCGCGGCGAGTTCGCGCTGCTGCGTCCGGAGCGGCGGCACCTCGTCAACGGCCTGGTCTACCCGGTGCCGGACCCGCGCTACCCGTTCCTCGGCGTGCACCTGACGAAGCGCGTCGACGGCGAGGTGATGGTCGGGCCGAACGCCGTCCTCGCCCTGGCCCGCGAGGGCTACCGCAAACGCGACATCGACCCGGCCGAGCTGATCCGGCTGGCCCGCTGGGACGGCTTCCGGCGGTTCGCGTGGGCCAACCGGCGCACGGCGGTGAACGAGCTGTACGGCTCGATGAGCCGGCGTCGGTTCGCGGCGGCCGCCCGGCAGTACCTGCCCACGCTGACGGCAGCGGACCTCGTGCCCGCGCCGTCCGGCATCCGCGCGCAGGCCATGGACGCCGACGGCACCCTGGTCGACGACTTCCGGTCCAGCCGCCGCGGGAACGTGCTGTGCATCCGCAACGCGCCGTCGCCGGCCGCGACCGCCTGCCTCGCCATCGCCGACGACGTCGCGGGCGAACTCGTGGCCGGCTGACGGCGACGGGCGGCGCCGGCCCGGAAACGGGTCAGGCGCCCGGCCCCTGGGGACCGAGCGCCTGACCGGACGAGCGGGTGTTACGGCTTCACGAAGCGGTGCCGCAGCGCGAGCAGGCCGGCGAACATCAGCACGCCGGCGGCCGCGAGCAGCACGGCCGGCGAACTTCCGGTGTCGGGCAGCTCGCCGTCCGGTGTCTCCGACGGCGACTCGCTCGGGGTCTCCGACGGGGACTCGCTGGGCGACCCGGACGGGGACTCGCTCGGGGTCTCCGACGGCGACTCGCTCGGCGACTCGGACGGGGTCTCCGTCGGCTGCTCCGTCGGCGGCTCCGTCGGCGGCTCCGTCGGCTGCTCCGTAGGCGGCTCCGTCGGCGGCTCCGTCGGCGGCTCGGTCGGGGGTTCCGTAGGCGGCTCGGTCGGCTGGGTGCCGCCCTCGACGCCGCACACGAACCAGTGGCTGATCGCGGGCACGTTGCCACCGTTGTTGAGCGGCGACACGAAGTCGCGCCCCTCGAACGGCGGCTGGGTGTACACGTTGTACCTGGGACCACCCTTGACGATGACGGCCGTGATCGTCCACGAGTCGTCGATCTGCTCGAGCTGCAGCGTCGTGCCGTCGTCGGAGACGGTGCCCTCGACGATGGACGCGCCCAACTCGGTATCGCCGGTGAAATCGGCCCCGGCGGCGATGGCGGCCTCACACGTGGTGACGTTGCCCTCGAACTGTTCCGGATCGTCCGGTACTTCGCCGGCGGCAGCGGGTGCGGCCGCTCCCATGGCGATCGCCGCGCAGGCGGCAGCAATGAAGGTCTTTCGACGCACGATTGCCCCTCAGTAAGTGAGATTTTCGGTGCACAGAAGGCCCCTGCGGAGGCAGGGGGAACATATCGGACACCGACGTGCCGGGGCAACGAGGGGTCGAGGGACATGCCGGGCGGGTCGCCGGAACGGCTCCGGCAGGTCGCCGGCACGGCCTCCGCCAGGTCGCCGGCAGGTCGCCGGCAAGGCTCCGGCAAGGCCTCCGCCAGGTCGCCGGCAGGTCACCGTCCAGGTCCTCGGACCGGACCCGAACGGCGACCCGGACGGCGCCCCGGACGGCGCCCCGGCCAGCGACCCGGCCAGCGATCCGGACGGCGACCGCTCAGCGTCAGCGGCTGTCGCTGCCCTCCGTGACCAGTGCCGCCCGACCCGCTTCCAGCCGCGCGACGGGCACGCGGAACGGCGAGCAGGACACGTAGTCGAGCTTGATCGACTCGAAGAAGTGGATGGAGTCGGGGTCGCCGCCGTGTTCGCCGCAGACGCCCAGCTCCAGGTCCTCCCGGGTCTCCTTGCCCTCCCACGCGGCGATCGAGACCAGCCGGCCCACGCCGTCGGCGTCGATCGACTCGAACGGGCTCACGCCGAAGATGCCGCGCTCGAGGTAGGCCGGGAAGAACGTGGCCTCGACGTCGTCGCGGGAGAAGCCCCAGGTGGTCTGGGTGAGGTCGTTGGTGCCGAAGGAGAAGAACTCGGCCGCCTCGGCGATGGCGTGCGCCGTCATCGCCGCGCGGGGCAGCTCGATCATCGTCCCGATCGGGAACCGCAGCGCGGCGCCGGTCTCGGCCGCGACCTCGGCCACCGTCGCCTCGGCCATGTCGCGGATCGCCTCCAGCTCCTGGACGGCGGCGACCAGCGGCACCATGATCTGCGGCCGCGGGTCCAGCCCGCGCTCCAGCAGCGAGGCGGCCGCCTCGGCGATCGCCCGCACCTGCAGCTGGAACAGCCCCGGCACGACCAGCCCGAGCCGCACGCCGCGCATGCCGAGCATCGGGTTCTGCTCGTGCAGCCGCTGCACCTCGGCCAGCAGCGCGGCCGCCTCGGCGTCCGGCGCGCCGGTCGCGTCGCCCACGGCCACGCGGACGGAGAGGTCGGTGACGTCGGGCAGGAACTCGTGCAGCGGCGGGTCCAGCAGCCGGATCGTCACCGGGAAGCCGTCCATGGCCTCGAGGATCTCGGTGAAGTCGGCGCGCTGCAGCGGCCGCAGCTCGTCCAGTCCGGCGTCGCGCTGCTCGGCCGTGCGGGCGAGGATGACCCGCTCGACGATCTTGCGGCGGGCGCCGAGGAACATGTGCTCCGTCCGGCACAGCCCGATGCCGGCGGCGCCCAGCTCGCGGGCGCGGCGGGCGTCCTCGCCGGTGTCGGCGTTGGCGCGCACCTCCATGCGGCGGCGTTCGTCGGCGTGGCGCATGAGCCGCAGGACGGCGGCGACCACCTCCTGGCGGACGGTGTCGCCGTCGGCGGGCGGCTCCGTCTCACCGTAGAGCGCGTCGACGACCGCCGACGGCACGACCGGGACGGCGCCGAGGAAGACCTCGCCGGTGCCGCCGTCGATGGAGATGACGTCGCCCTCGACGACGCGGGCGCCGTCGGGCGTCGTGAACTCGCGCGCCCGCGGGTCGACCCGCAGCGCCTCGACCCCGACGACGCAGGTGCGGCCCATGCCGCGGGCGACGACGGCGGCGTGCGACGTCTTGCCGCCGCGCGAGGTCAGGACGCCGCGCGAGGCGACCATGCCGCGCAGGTCGTCCGGGTTGGTCTCGCGCCGGACGAGGATGACGTCGTCGCCCCGCTGGGCCCACTCGACCGCCGTCGCGGAGTCGAACGCGGCCTTCCCGACGGCGGCGCCCGGGCTGGCCGCCATGCCGCGCGCGATCGCCGTCCGATCCGCGGCGGGGTCGAACTGCGGGAACATCAGCTGCGCCAGGTGCGCGCCGGTGACCCGCGCGAGCGCCTCGTCCTCGTCGATGAGGCCCTCGTCGACCAGCTGGCCGGCGATGCGGAACGCCGCGGCCGCCGTCCGCTTGCCGACGCGCGTCTGCAGCATCCAGAGCTTGCCGCGCTCGATGGTGAACTCGATGTCGCACAGGTCGCGGTAGTGCTTCTCCAGCGTCTCCATGATGTCGAGCAGCTGGTCGTACGAGGTCTTGTCCAGCCGCTCCAGCTCGGCCAGCGCCAGCGTGTTGCGGATGCCGGCGACGACGTCCTCGCCCTGCGCGTTGGGCAGGTAGTCGCCGTAGACGCCCTGCTCGCCGGTGGCGGGGTCGCGGGTGAACGCGACGCCGGTGCCGGATCCGGCCCCGAGGTTCCCGAACACCATCGCGACGATGTTGACGGCGGTGCCGAGGTCGTCGGGGATGCGCTCCTGGCGGCGGTAGATGCTGGCCCGCTCGGTGTTCCACGACTCGAAGACGGCGCGGACGGCGAGGTCGAGCTGGGCGCGCGGGTCCTGCGGGAACTCCGTCCCGGCCGCGTCGCGGACGATCGCCTTGAACTCGGCGACGAGGTCGCGCAGGTCGTCGACGGTGAGGTCGACGTCGGACTCGGCGCCGCGGTCCTTCTTGCGCGTCTCCAGCGCGTGGTCGAAGCGCTCGCCGTCGACGCCGAGCACGGTCTTGCCGAACATCTGGACGAGGCGGCGGTAGGAGTCCCAGGCGAACCGCTCGTCGCCGGCGACCGCCGCCAGCCCCGACACCGAGATGTCGGTGAGCCCGACGTTGAGGACGGTGTCCATCATCCCGGGCATCGAGAACTTGGCCCCGGAACGCACCGACACCAGCAGCGGGTCGGTCGCGTCGCCGAGCCGCTTGCCCATCTGCGCCTCGAGGCCGGCCAGGTGCCGGTCGACCTCGTCGGCGAGGCCCTCGGGCTCGCGTCCGGTCGCCAGGTACGTGCGGCATGCCTCGGTGCTGATGGTGAAGCCCGGTGGAACGGGGAGTCCCAGTGAGGTCATCTCGGCGAGGTTGGCACCCTTGCCTCCGAGCAGGTCGCGTTGGTCCCTGCTGCCCTCGGTGAAGTCGAAAACGTACTGCACAGGCCGGCCCTCCGTGTCGCGTACGGCATCCAACGTGCGAAGTTGCGCGGAGCCTAACGACGCGCGCCGAACGGCCGCTTGGACCACTTCCGGACCAATCGCACGGAACGCGAGTGTGCCCGCGACCCGTACATCCGTGACCGCGTCCGACCCCACAGCCATGGTGGGTGGCGCGTGACGCACGGCACACGTACTGGTACGTACCTCTCCCTACCAGTGGGCCAGGGTCCTGGTCTGGCGTGACGTGCTGGCTTGCCGTGACGCCGCGGGGCCGATTCCGGCAGCTTCACGCAACGACAGACCAGGACGTCACGTCAGACCAGGATGCGCGAGCGCCACCACGGGAACGGTTCCTGACGCACCGGACACCGCTCGATCACGGCCGCGAAGCGCGCCGCCAGCTGCGTCCGGTCGTGGCGCGCCAGCCCCCATCCATAACGCACCACCTCCAGGCCGGCCTCACAGCGGCAGGCAGCAAGCACCGCATGCAGATCTGCCGACGTCATCGACGTAGACAAGGCGGCATCAGGAACGACCAGGGCGTCGGCACGAGGTGCCGTCCGTGCGATATCGACGACCGTGCGAGCAAGCGAGGGCCGCAGGCCAACGTGAACGCCCGCGACCTCGGGCCGAATGCAACCCACTCGTCAGCGTCGAGGTAGGTGGCCGCACACGTGTAGACGCCGCGCGCCCGGTGATCCGCCGCGACTCGGCGTCAGCGACAGTGAGGACACCGTGACCGGCACGGAGCAGCGGGCGACGTCGTCAGGCAGGAGGTGCACGCCATCGACACCAGCAGAGCGATCCCGACACCGCCGGGGTCAGCCGGACGAGGACGACCCGCCGGGGAGGTCTTCGCCGATGGTGTCGCTGAGCTGGTCAACGTTGAAGACGAGCCAGACGAAGATGCCGGCCGCGAGCGCGGACACGATGATGGTGCCGAGCGAGAACTTCGAGTGCACGGCCTTGTAGATGACGAACACGATGGCCACGGTGACGGCGACCGTCCGCAGCACCGGCTGCAGGTCGACGGCGGTCGTCGAGGCCCAGTCGAGGATCCCTGCCTGCATGCCTTCGAGGATACGGACGGGTCCGCTTCCCCGCCGCCCCTCGCCCATTTCGCGGGACGAGGGACGGCGGGCGGGGCGGGCGAGGGGATGCCGGCATCCCCTCGGTCCCGCCCGCATCACCCGTCAGCGGAAGTTGGTGAACTCCTCCATGGCGATGACCGGCTTCACCGCCGACTGGACCTGCGGCGTGACGAAGGCGTCGCGCAGCAGGTCGTCGGCCAGCGCGTTGCCGATGGCGCCCATGATCATGCCCTGGTCGAGCGACAGGAAGTACTCGTCGACGGTGCCGCTGTCGACGTTGACGGCGTCGCGGAAGCCCCAGTCGGAGTAGATGTCGAAGTCGCGCTCCAGGTTGGCGAGGTTCTCCATCGTCTCCTCGGGGGCGTAGCGCAGCGCCAGGAACGACGCGTGCGGCGTGACGACGCCGTTGGTGTAGTCCTCCGGCTCGGGCAGCGGCTGGGCCGGCTTGTCGCAGCCCTCCCAGCCGTAGTCGACGAGCGTGGCGTCGTTGTTGGACGGGTAGCCGTTCGGGTCCATCCCGATGGCCTCGACGCCGTAGACGTTGTAGCCGCCCTTGGTGTTGTTCGACGGCGAGAAGCCCCAGTAGCCGTACTGCGCCTCCTCCAGGCCGTGCTCGATGTGCGCCTGGACGTAGTTCGGGTGGTTGACCGCCCAGCTGCGCCGGCCCCAGCTCTCCTCGGGCACGAACAGCGTCGGCATCAGCGCCTCGAACATGCTGCCGCCCCAGGCGGGGACGATCTCCATGCCGCGGTACTGGTAGGCGCCCTCCCAGACGTCCTGGCCCAGGTAGCTGCGGTGCTCGCCGACGGACTTCTGCTCGGTCCAGTTCCAGTCGCAGGTGTTCGGGAAGCTGCGGAAGGTGCCGAAGTAGGCCTTGCGCGGGATCTCACGCTTCGCCATGCCGATGTAGGTGGCGATGCGGCTCTCGCTGACGAGCGTGTCGTAGCAGCACGGCGCGGCGCCGGTGCTGGGCGCGTAGTGGAACAGGATGCGGTTGACCTCGGGCCGGTAGTAGAACCCGAAGTCCATGCTGTCGAACAGCTCACCGGCCGGCTCCGCCAGCTCCGGTACCGCCTCGCGGACGACCTGCAGGCCGGTCGCCAGCCAGCCGTTGTCGACCGACGAGTAGTGCGGGACGACCGTGCTGCCGTCGTCGGGCCAGACGGTGATGACCTCGCCGGTGTGATGGTCGTACCAGTTGAAGAACTGGCCGCTGCCCTCGTCGCGCTCCAGCCCGGCGAGCGTCTCGAGCGTGACGGACAGCCGGTCGACCAGCTCGTCGCGGTCGATGATGTCCAGCTCCTCGGCGACGACGGCGCTCCACATGTAGGCGCCGATGTTCGTCGTCGACGTCTGGACGCTGGTCGTGCCGTCGGCCTTCAGCTTGTCCGCGGGCATCCCGCTGGCCACGTCCGTCATCGCGGCGAACGACGCCCAGGTGTCCTCGGCGTAGCGCTTCAGGGTGGCGCGGTCGGCCCGCGAGAGGTCGTCGTCCGGCCGGTCCGTGGACGCGGCCGCCGGCGCGGGCGGCGCGGCCTGGGTCGGCAGCGCCAGGCCGGCCACCAGCACCGTCGCGACGGCCGCCGCGACGCCTTTCATCCTCGGTCGTAGCTGCATGGATGGTCCTTTCCGGGGTTGACGGACGGGGTCAGCTGCGGGCGGCCGCGGCGATGATGGCCGCGCGCTCGGTGCGGGTCAGCACGCCGTCGTGCACGAGGTGCTGGGTGACGCTGCGGACGTGCATGAGGAACCGGCCCTCGTTCGGCCACTCCTTCTCGTCCTCGATGAGGTCCTCGACGGTGCACCCGTCGGCGCGCTCGTGGTTCGTCACGCCGGAATCGACGTCGCGGATGACGACCGTCGGGCTCTCGTCGGAGTCGGGGCAGGCGTCCGGCGGCTCGGACTCCAGCACGTGGAACCAGTCGAACGCGACGGTGGTGGCCTGCGTCTGCTCCTGGCCGAACGCGTACAGCCCGACGTCGGCCGTGGCCAGGCGGTCGTTCTCGATGACGCCGACCTGCTCGAAGGTGACGCCGTCGGCGCTGTAGTACCCGGTGTACGTCGAGCCGGACTTCTCCAGCCGCAGCCACCACGTCGTCACGCCGTCGGGCAGGGTGACCTCCGGGAACGCCGGCTGGAAGATGTCGTCGATCTCGTGGCGCATCTCGATCTTGCGCACGCACGGCTGACCCACCGGCGAGGTGCCGACGTAGTCGAGCTTGAGGAAGGTCAGGTCGCTCTCGTAGACCAGCAGGCCGCCCTGCTGCCAGCGTTCGCAGACGTCGCCGGACACCCGGGTCTCGACCACCCAGTCGCCCGCCGGCATCGTCTGCAGCATGAGGTTCGGCGCGTTGTTGTGCTGGTCGAACAGGTTGGTCGGGGTGGTGTCGATCTTCAGCTGGCCGCCCTCGACGCGGAACCGGTTGAGGTCCGGGCGAACGACGGCGTCCCAGCGGCAGCCGTCCAGCCGGTCGCCGTCGAACTCGTCGTCGGGCGCCGGGTCGCTGCCCGGGTCGGCGCACTCGATCGGCGGCGACGCCTGTGGCACGGCCTCGACGCGGACGGAGTCGTGCGCCGCCGATCCCGCGGCGTCGGTGACGGTCACCGTCGGCCGGTAGACGCCGGACAGCTCGTAGGTGTGCGTGACCTGCGCACCCGTGGCCGTCGTGCCGTCGCCGAGGTCCCAGGTGTAGGTGAGGTCCTGGCCCTCCGGGTCGGTGGCCTCGGCGCTCAGCGTCACCTCGTACGGCAGCTCGCCGGACGGCGGCGTCGCCTCGACCGACCAGATCTCCGGCCGCGCGTCGACCGACACGCCCTTGCCGCGGAACTTCAGGTAGTTGAGGTTGAACAGGCCGGTCGAGCCCGGCTCGTGCCGGAACACGAAGAACAGCTCGTGGGTGCCGCCGGGGTCCTCGACCGGGACGGTGACGTCCTTCCACGACTGCCAGCCGCCGGTCGGCTCGATGAACCCGCTGTCGCCGACCAGCGGGCCGTCCGGCGCGCCGGAGCGGATCTCGATGCGCCCGCCGCTGCCGCCCGACGCGAACCGGTAGGTGATGGCGTCGATGCCGGCGAGGTTCATCGGGTCGTAGGAGATGTAGTCGCCGTCGTCGATGAAGCCGATGTTCTGCCGGCCGCCGCGCGGATCGCTGGTGGCCTCGAGCTGGATGCCGCTCATCGTCTGGAAGTGCTCGGCCTCCTTGAGCTTCGGCTGCAGGACGTGCAGGTCGCGGCCGGTCAGCGCGCCGACGCCGGCACCGCCCTGGTCGGTGTAACGGGCCTCGAGCACCCAGAACAGGTCCTCACCGGCCGGGTGGCCGGCGTCGGTACTGGTGGCGACGGCGCCCTCGCAGCCCGGCAGCACCTCGACGGGGTGCGCGTGGCCCGCGTGCCCGAACAGCACCTGCAGGTCGACGCCGTCGCAACCGATCGTGCCGGCGCCGGTGGAGCCGTCCTCGGCGTCGGAGACCTCGATGCCGTAGGCGATGTCGTCGCCGAAGTCGAAGAAGCCGCCGTCGGCGGGCGGGTCGAGCGTCACCTCCGGCGCGGTGTTGCCGGCGGTGATCTGGACGGTCTGGCTGCGGGTCACGCCGTCGTCGGCCGTCACCGTCAGGCGGGCCGAGTACTGGCCGGCGACGGTGTAGGTGTGCTCGGGGTTCGGGTCGGTGGACTCCGCGCCGTCGCCGAACGCCCAGTGGTACGTCACCGGCAGGCCACTCGGGTGGCCGGAGCCGTCGCTGCTGAACCGCACCGTCAGCGGCAGCGCGCCGGACGTCGGGTCGGCGGCCGCCTGCGCGACCGGCCGGGTGCCGACGCCGGTGTACTCGATGCGGTAGATGCCGGAGTCGGCGTTGTTGCCGCCGAACCCCGTCCCCCACTCGATCACGTACAGCGCGCCGTCCGGGCCGAACGTCATGTCCATCGGGCGCAGGAAGTCCATGCTGGTGAGCAGCGGGTTCACGTCGTGGACGGCGTCGCCGTCGAGCCGGAACTCCCAGACGTCGTTGTCGAACGGCCGCACGTAGCCGTCCTCGGTGTTCGTCCACTCGTAGAACAGGGCGGCGCCGTCGTAGTAGGGCGGCCACTTGACGTCGGACTCCAGCGCCTCGTCGTAGCGGTACACCGGGCCGGCCATCGCGCCGCCGCCGGTTCCCATCTCGGGCGTGTTGGTGCCGGTCTCGGAACGGCCGTAGTAGACGTCCGGCGCGGTGACCGGCGGGAGCTGCGTCAGGCCGGTGTTGTTCGGCGAGTCGTTGACCGGGTTCGCGCAGTCGAACGGCGGGCCGGCGGTGCTGGTGGCGAAGTCCCAGTCGCGGAACGGGCCGGCGCCGTGGCAGTACGGCCAGCCGTAGTTGCCGGCGGCGGTGATGCGGTTCCACTCGACCTGGCCCTCGGTGCCGCGGTCCGGGTTCCCCTGCGGCGCGTCCGGGCCGTAGTCGCCGACCAGCAGCGCGCCGGTGGCGGCGTCGACCTCGATGCGGAACGGGTTGCGGAAGCCCATGGCGTAGATCTCCGGGCGGGTCTGTGCGGTGCCGGGCGCGAACAGGTTGCCGGCCGGGACGGTGACGGTGCCGTCGGGCTCGGGGTGGATGCGCAGCACCTTGCCGCGCAGGTCGTTCGTGTTGCCCGAGCTGCGCTGGGCGTCGAACGAGCCGCGGCCGGGCCGCTCGTCGATCGGCGCGTAGCCCTCGGACTCGAACGGGTTCGTGTCGTCGCCGGTGGCGAGGTAGAGGTTGCCGGCGTCGTCGAAGGCGAGGCTGCCGCCGGCGTGGCCGGACACGGCCCGGTCGACCGGGACCTCCAGCAGCTGCACCTCGCTGGCGAGGTCGAGCGTCGTGCCCGTCAGCGTGAACCGGGACAGCCGCTGCTCGGCCTCCGTGCCGTCCGGCGAGTAGTAGAGGTAGAGCCAGCCGTTGCTGACGAAGTCCGGGTCCAGCGCGATGCCGAGCAGCCCGTCCTCGCGCTGCGTGTACACGTCCAGCGTGCCGACGACGGTGGTCTGGCTGCTCTGCGGGTCGATCATGCGGACCTCGCCGGCGCGCTCGACGTAGAACACCCGCCCGTCCGCGGCGACGTCCAGCTCCATCGGGTTCGCGGTGCCGGTGTCGAGCGGGACCTTGTCGAAGCTGTCCCACGACGTGCCGCCGCAGTCGGCGGCCGTCACGCCGGCCGCGGTCTCGATGCCGCCGAGCAGGTGCTGCAGGAACTCCGGCTCGGCGTAGCTCTCCGTGGTGTGGCCGCCGGCGGTGTACCACGAGCGCCCGCCGTCGTAGGTCTGGCACCAGGCGATCGGGTGGTCCAGGCCCATCGGGTTCGCCTCGGGGTCGTACGTGCTCTCGTCGAGGCTGGCCAACACGTGCACGCTGCCGCGCGGGTTGGTGCGGAAGCTGTACCACTCGTCGAAGCGCTGCCAGTCCTTGGGGAGATGAGCCGTCGACGGGTGGGTGCTGTCGGCGACGGTGACGGTGGCGTCCTGGTTGCGCGGGTGGCCCTGGAAGTAGGCGCCGACCAGCTCGCCGTACCACGGCCAGTCGTACTCGGTGTCGGACGCGGCGTGCACGCCGGCGTAGCCGCCGCCCGCCTGGATGTAGCGCTCGAACGCGGCCTGCTGCTCGTCGTTCAGGACGTCGCCGGTGGTCGACAGCCAGACGACGGCGTCGTACTGGGCGAGGTTCTCGTCGGTGAACGCGGCGGCGTCCTCGGTGGCGGTGACGGTGAACTCGTGCTCGGCGGCCAACTGCTGGATCGCGGCGATGCCGGCCGGGATGGAGTCGTGCCGGAACGCGGCGGTCTTGCTGAACACCAGGATCGAGTAGCCGCCGTGGCCCGGGTGGGCGGCCGCTTCCGGCGCCTGCGCCGCCTGCCCGCCGACGACCGTCAGCAGGCCGGCCAGCAGCCCGAGGGTCGTGACGAGGACGGCCGACCTGCGGCGCTGGGACTGCCCGCCGCGCCGGGGGCGGGGGCGCGGCAGGCGCAGGCCGAGCAGGCGCCTGCGCAACGCGGCCAGGAGTCTGTGACGCCGACGTGGTCCGGGCTGAGCCATGAGCGGTTCCTCTCCGTCGAGTCCCCCTGCTGCTCCCCCGATGTGCCCGGCCGCAGCCCGTCGTTTCGTCGGGGCGCCCGCCGAATGTAACCGGTATCAGTAACCGGTTACGGTGAGGCTTCCGTACCGAATGTCCGGTGTCAAGAGGTGCGACGACGCCTTTCGTCGGCAGTCGGCACGGACTCCGGGCGCGGGCCCGGCCGTCGCGAGCGATGGCGGGCGGTTTACTGGCGCTCTGGCACCAGCGATCCACCCGCCATCGCGGCCGGCACGCCCGCGCTAGCCGCCGGAGATGTCGAGCTCGGCGTCGGCGAGATCGCCGGTGACGCCGTCGGTGTCGTCGAGCCAGCCCGCGGGGAGGGCGACCTTGCGCGGGCTCCCCTGCCGCCCGCGCGGCTGACCGAGCTCGGCGGACGGGTACGGCTGGGACGGGTCCAGCTCGGCGAGCAGCGCGTCGAGGTCGGCGAGGGTCGACACCATGCCGAGCGACGCGCGGATCTGGGAGCCGGCGATGAAGCCCTTGAGGTACCAGGCCATGTGCTTGCGCATGTCGCGCAGCCCGCGGTCCTCGCCCATGAGGTCGGCGAGCAGCTCGGCGTGCCGGCGCATCATCGCGGCCACCTCGCCCAAGGTCGGCAGCGCCGGCGCGGGCGCACCGGACAGCACCGCCGCAAGGTCGCGGAAGAGCCACGGGCGGCCGAGGCAGCCGCGTCCGACGACGACGCCGTCGGCGCCGGTGGCGTCGAGCATGCGGACGGCGTCGGCGGCCTCCCAGATGTCGCCGTTGCCGAGCACCGGAATGCCGACGTGCTCCTTCAGCGAAGCGATGGACGTCCAGTCGGCCGAGCCGGAGTAGTGCTGGACGGCGGTGCGCCCGTGCAGCGCGATGGCGGCGCAGCCGGCGTCCTCGGCGATGCGTCCGGCGTCGAGGTAGGTGAGGTGGTCGTCGTCGATGCCCTTGCGGGTCTTCATGGTGACGGGGATGCCGTACGGCGCGGCGGCGGCGACTGCGGAGCGCAGGATGGCCTCGAGCAGCCCGCGCTTGTACGGCAGCGCCGCGCCGCCGCCCTTGCGCGTCACCTTGGGCACGGGACAGCCGAAGTTGAGGTCGACGTGGGCGACGCCGAAGTCGCCGGCCAGGACCTTGACGGCCTCGCCGACGTAGTAGGGGTCGACGCCGTAGAGCTGGACCGAGCGGACGTCCTCGACGTCGGCGAAGACCAGCATGTTCAGCGTCTTCTCGTCGCGTTCGACGACGCCGCGCGAGGTGATCATCTCGCACACGTACAGCCCGGCGCCCTGTTCGGCGCAGAGCCGGCGGAACGCGGCGTTGGTGACGCCGGCCATCGGCGCGAGCACGACCGGCGGGCCGACCCGCAGCGATCCCAGCTGCAGCGGGGCGACGGACGGGAGCGTGGTCAGCATGTGGGCAGCCGCATCAGCATGTGGGCAGCCGCTCCCCGAGATACGCCTCGACGCGGTCGAGGCCGATGCGCTCCTGGTGCATGGTGTCGCGGTCGCGGACGGTGACGGCGTCGTCCTCGAGGGTGGCGAAGTCGACGGTGACGCAGAACGGGGTGCCGATCTCGTCCTGACGGCGATAGCGGCGGCCGATGGCGCCGGCGTCGTCGAACTCGACGTTCCAGCGCGAGCGCAGCCGGGTGGCGAGGTCGCGCGCCTTCGGCGACAGGTCGGCGTTGCGCGACAGCGGCAGCACGGCCACCTTCACCGGCGCCAGCCGTGGGTCGAGGCGCAGGACGTGCCGGGTGTCGACGCCGCCCTTGGCGTTGGGCGCCTCGTCGACGTCGTAGGCGTCGAGCAGGAACGCGAGCACCGAGCGGGTCAGCCCGGCGGCCGGCTCGATGACGTACGGCGTCCAGCGCTCGCCCTTCTCCTGGTCGAAGAAGCTGAGCTCCTGACCGGAGTGCTTGGCGTGTGTCGTGAGGTCGAAGTCGGTGCGGTTGGCGACACCCTCGAGCTCGGCGAACTCGCTGGCGCCGAAGCCGAAGCGGTACTCGATGTCGACCGTGCGCTTCGAGTAGTGCGAGAGCTTCTCCTTCGGGTGCTCGTACCGGCGCAGGTTGTGCTCGGACAACCCCAGCCCGATGTACCAGTCCCACCGCTCCTGCAGCCAGTACTCGTGCCACTGCTCGTCGGTGCCCGGCGCGACGAAGAACTCCATCTCCATCTGCTCGAACTCGCGCGTGCGGAAGATGAAGTTGCCCGGCGTGATCTCGTTGCGGAACGACTTGCCCACCTGCGCGATGCCGAACGGCGGCTTCTTGCGCGAGGAGTTCATGACGTTGACGACGTTGGCGAAGATGCCCTGCGCGGTCTCGGGCCGCAGGTAGTGCAGCCCTTCGTCGGACTCGACCGGGCCGAGGAACGTCTTGAGCAGGCCGTTGAACATGCGCGGCTCGGTCCAGGAGTCCTTCGCGCCGCAGGTGGGGCACGGCACCTCGGCCAGCCCGCCGGCGACGGGCAGGCCGGTGCGGGCGGCGTGCTCTTCCTCCAGCTGGTCGGCGCGGTGGCGGCGGTGGCAGGACTGGCACTCGACCAGGGGGTCGACGAACTCCTCGACGTGCCCGGACGCGACCCACACGTCGCGCGGCAGGATGACCGCGGAGTCGAGGCCGACGACGTCGTCGCGCTGCTGCACCATGGAACGCCACCACTGCCGGCGGACGTTCTCTTTCAGCTCCACGCCGAGCGGCCCGTAGTCCCAGGCCGAACGTGTACCGCCGTAGATCTCACCCGTCGGATAGACGAAACCACGGCGCTTGGCGAGGGAGACGATGGCGTCGACGGGCGCAGGCACGGTGGTCACTCCAATCGGGGTCTCGGCGTCCTGGTCAAGCTTCGAGGGTAGACGACATGGGCTTGCGGCGCCGTCCAGCCGGGCGGGCCGATCGTCCCCGGACGGCCAGGACCGCCAGCAGCGTCGTGACCGGCACCGCGGCGATGATGCCCAGGCCGCCGACCAGCGCACGGACGATCTCCTGCGCCACCGCCTCGGTCGTGATGACGTCGGTCACACTCTGGCCGGCGACGCTGAACAGCATCAGCAGCGGCAGCGCGGCGCCGACGTAGGCCAGGACCAGCGTGTTCACCGTGGCCGCGACGTGCTCGCGGCCGATGCGCAGCCCCGCACCGAGCAGCGACCGCCGCGACGACGACGGGTCCGCGGCGGCCAGCTCCCACACCGCGGCGCTCTGGGTGACGGTGACGTCGTCGAGCACGCCCAGCGCGCCGATGACCAGCCCGGCCAGCAGCAGTCCGCGCAGGTCGATGTCGGCGTTGACGGTGCCGAGGTACGACGACGCCTCGCCGGCCAGCCCGGTGAAGCTCGCCAGCGACGTGAACAGCGAGCCGAGCACCCCGGTGAGCGCGAGGCTGACCAGCGTGCCGATCAGCGCGACCGACGTGCGGATGGACAGCCCGTGCGCGAGGTACAGCGTCACGATCATGATCAGCGACGCCCCGACGACGGCCACCGGCAGCGGTGACTCCCCCGTCAGCAGCGCCGGCAGCACGAACACCAGCAGCACGACCATCGAGACGCCCAGCCCGCCGAGCGCGGCCAGCCCCTTCCAGCCGGACAGCACCACGACGGCGACGGCGAACAGCCCGGCCAGCCAGAGCAGCGGGACGTCGCGCTGGAAGTCGAGCACCTCGTAGCGGGTCTCCAGCGGCGCGTCTGGCAGCGCGCTGAGCACGACCGCGTCGCCGTCGTGGAACTCCGGCGCGCCGACCCCGAACGGCAGCGGCACGACGGTCTCGGCGCCCTCGTCCGGCCCGGCGTCGACGCGGACCCGCGCCTGCAGGCACTCGGCGGCGGTGTCCTCGCCCTCCGGCGTCGGCGGGGTGTCGACGACGTCCTGGCACGGCTCGACGGACAGGATGGTGCCGTCGGTGCGGACGCCGGCCTGGATGCTCGGCGGGTCACCGTCGGGCCACAGCACGATCAGCCCGGCGATGGTGGCCAGGACCAGCGGGATCAGCACGGCCAGCACCAGCCGGCGCACGTGCGGCCCGGCCGGCGGCGCGGGCTCGGAACTGTGCAGGTGGACGGCGCTCACCGGTCGAAATCCGTGGGGACGACGGGAGCGGCGGCCTCGCCGAGCCCCACCTCGTCGGCGTCGGCGGCCCGCACGCTCGCGCCCGTGTCGTCGACCGTCGCGACGATCTCGAACGCCGTCGGCTCGTCGATGGCCAGCGACAGCAGCGGCACCGCCTCGAGCTTGGCCTCGTACGACGACAGCGCGCGGCGATAGGAGCCGACGTTCTCCCACTCGCTGCTGACTACCCACAGCTCGGGATCGTCGGCGGCGCGGCCGACGTGGCCGCCGCGCCAGCCGGGCCGGGCCGCGAGCACCTCGAGCGCACGCCGGGCGCGGTCGCGGAACGGCACCGCGTCCGCGGGCGGGACCCGGTAGCGGGTGACGACGAGCATCGTGATCCTTTCGAGGCCAAGTGCCGGCTCGACTCTGTCAGAGCCATGCAGCAGTATGTCGACCAACCACCGTACGATGCGCGGTGGTCACCTCACCCGAAGGATCTCCCGTGCCGCAGAACCGCCAGCCACGCCGCAACCCGAACCGCCGGCCCGCCGCGCCGGGCGCCGGGTCGCGCGCGCCGCGGTCCGGCGGCAGCCGCCGTCCCGGTCCGGCCGGCCCGCCGCCCAAGTCGAGCGCGCGGGCCCGCATCGAGGCGGTCAGCTATCCCATCCTGGTCAAGCTCACGGCCGCGCCCAAGTGGCTGCTCGGCATCGTCACGGCGGGCATCCTGCTCGGCGGCCTGCTGTCGCCGTCGCCCGTCGGCCCGGCGCTGCTCGGTCTGGTGGTGCTGTTCCTGGCCTGGCTGCTGGTGCTGGCGTGGCCGCGGCTCTCCGTCGGGCAGCGGCTGAGCAGGGGTTTCATCGTGGTGGCGCTCGGCACGCTGGTCATCGCCCGGTCCGGCGGCTGGCTGGCCTGACTCCATCGCTCGTCGCGCCATCCGATTGGTGCCGGTCTGCGTAGGTTAGGTTAGGCTATTCTCGCCTCCGCCCCGCCGGATCGCACCCATCGAGGACACCATGACCCGCCGCCGATCCCACACCGTGCTCACCGCCGGCCTCGTCGCCGTCGCGCTCGGCCTCACCGCCTGTTCCGATGACGGCGCTGAGCCCGACGCCGTCGCCGGCGCCTCCGACGACGCCCTGGTCGTCTACAACGCCCAGCACGAGCAGCTCACCCAGGAGTGGGCCGACGCGTTCACCGACGAGACCGGCATCGAGGTCGTCCTGCGCAACGGGTCCGATTCCGAGCTGGGCAACCAGCTGGTGCAGGAGGGCGACCAGTCGCGGGCGGACGTGTTCCTCACCGAGAACTCCCCCGCCATCTCGTTGGTCGAGAACGCCGGCCTGCTGGCGCCCGTCGACCAGACCACACTGGACCAGGTGCCCGCGCAGTACCGGCCGTCGTCGGGGCTGTGGACCGGCATCGCCGCCCGCTCGACCGTCTTCGTCTACGACCCCGACGAGCTGACCGAGGCCGAGCTGCCCGCGTCGATCATGGACCTCGCCGACCCCGCGTGGAAGGGCCGCTGGGGCGCGGCACCGGGCGGGGCCGACTTCCAGGCCATCGTCTCGGCGATCCTCGAGCTCGAGGGCGCCGACGCGACCAGCGCCTGGCTGGACGGCATGAAGGACAACGCCACCGTCTACCAGAACAACATCGCGACGATGAAGGCCGTCAACGCCGGCGAGATCCCGGGCGGCGTCATCTACCACTACTACTGGTACCGCGACCAGGACGGCACCAAGGAGAACAGCGGCAACACCCAGCTGCACTACTTCCGCAACCAGGACCCTGGCGCGTTCGTCAGCGTCTCCGGCGGCGGCGTGCTCGCCTCCAGTGAGAACCAGGACGACGCGCAGGCCTTCCTGGCGTTCCTCACCGGCAGCACAGGCCAGGAGATCCTCGGCACCGGCTACAGCATGGAGTACCCGGTCGCCACCGGCGCCCCGGCGAACCCCGCGCTGCCGCTGCTGGACACCCTGCAGGCGCCGCAGGTCGACCCGTCGACGCTCAACAGCGTCGAGGTCACCGATCTGATGACGGACGCGGGGCTGCTCTAGGCGGCACGCCGTGACCGTCACCTCCGTCCGAACCTCGCGCCGCGCGGGCGGGGCGTCGCGCCCGCCGGTCGCGCTGGTCGTCGTCGCCACGGCGCTGGCGACCGTCCTGCTGGTGCCGCTCGGCTACGTCGTGTCCGTCGTCCTCGACGTCGGCTGGGACACGCTGGAGCCGCTGATCTTCCGGCCGCGGGTCGGTGAGCTGCTGGTCAACACGGTTCTGCTCGTGCTGCTGGGGGTGCCGCTGACGGTGCTGTTGGGGGTCGGCGGGGCGTGGCTGGTGGAGCGGACGACGCTGCCGGCGCGGCGGTTCTGGGCGGTCGTGCTGGTGGCGCCGCTGGCGATCCCGGCGTTCGTGAGCAGCTACGGCTGGGCCAGCGCGGTGCCGTCGATCCACGGGCTCAGCGGCGGGCTGCTGGTGTCGGTGCTGGCGTACTACCCGCTCGTGTACCTGCCGGCGATGGCGGCGATCCGCGGGCTGGACCCGGCGCTGGAGGAGTCGGCGCGCTCGCTCGGGCTGGGCTCGTGGGCGGTGTTCGGGCGGGTCGTGCTGCCGCAGCTGCGGCTGGCGATCCTGGGCGGCGGGCTGATCGTCGCGCTGCACCTGCTGGCGGAGTACGGCGCGTTCGCGTTCATCCGGTTCGACACCTTCACCACGGCGATCGTCGTGCAGTACCAGTCGACGTTCGCCGGTCCGGCGGCCGGCGCCCTGGGCGTCGTGCTGTCCGTGCTGTGCCTGACGCTGCTGATCGCGGAGGCGGGCGCGCGCGGGCGGGCCCGGTACGCGCGCATCGGGTCGGGCGCGGCGCGGGCCGCGGTGCCGCAACGGCTCGGCGTCTTCACCCCGCTGGCGCTGCTCGGGCTCACCGCCCTCGGCGTCGCCGCCGTCGCCGTCCCGCTGGCCAGCGTCGTGCGGTGGCTGGGGCGCGGGTCCGGCTGGGCCCAGCCGGAGCTGCCGTCGGCGCTGACGCAGACGGTGCTGCTGGCCGGTGGCGGAGCGCTGGCCGCCGTGCTGGTGGCGCTGCCGCTGGCCTGGCTGACGGCGCGGCACCCCGGCCCGCTGGCCCGGCTGCTCGAGGGCACGTCCTACGTCGCCGCGAGCCTGCCCGCGATCATCGTCGCGCTGGCGCTGGTGACGGTGACGCTGCGGGTGCTGCCGGGGCTCTACCAGACCGCGTTCACCGTCGTGCTCGCGTACGTCATGATCTTCCTGCCGCGAGCGCTGGTGCCGCTGCGCTCCGGCATCGCGCAGGCGCCGGTGGCGCTGGAGGAGATGGCCCGCTCGCTCGGGTACCCGCCGCTGCTCGCCCGGCTGCGCGTCACCCTGCCGCTGCTGGTGCCGTCGCTGGCCGCGGGGGCCGCGCTGGTCGGGCTCGGCGCCGCCAACGAGCTGACGGCGACGCTGTTGCTCGCGCCGAACGGCACCCGGACGCTGGCGACCCAGTTCTGGTCGCAGGCATCGGCGATCGACTATCCGGCGGCCGCGCCGTACGCGGTCCTGCTGATCCTGCTGTCGGTGCCCGCGGTGGCCCTGATGTTCGCCCAGTCACGGAGGTGGGGTACCCGATGACCACGCTGTCGCTGACCGGCGTCGCCAAGTCGTTCGGCCGGGTCGAGGTGCTGCGGGACGTGTCGCTGACCGTGCCGGCCGGCACCCGCACCGCCGTCGTCGGCGCGTCCGGGAGCGGGAAGAGCACGCTGCTGCGGCTGATCGCCGGCTTCGAACGCGCCGACATCGGGTCGATCTCCCTCGGCTCGACGACGCTGGCGGCGCCGGGCCGGTTCGTCGCCGCCCATCGCCGCGGCATCGGTTACGTCGCCCAGGACGGTGCGCTGTTCCCGCACCTCACGGTCGAGCAGAACGTCCGGTTCGGGCTGCCCCGGCGCCGCCGCGACCCCGTCCGGGTCCGCGAGGTCATGGAGCTGGCGTCGCTGGACCCCGAGCTGGCCGGGCGGTACCCGCACCAGCTGTCCGGCGGGCAGCAGCAGCGGGTCGCGCTGGCCCGCGCCCTCGCGCCCCGTCCCGCCGTCGTCCTCCTCGACGAGCCGTTCAGCGCCCTCGACACCGGCCTGCGCGAGCAGACCCGGCAGGCCGTCATCGACGCGCTCGAGGCCAGCGGCGTCACCACCGTGCTCGTCACCCACGACCACGACGAGGCGCTCTCGTTCGGGGGTCAGATCGCGGTCATCGCCGCGGGCCGGCTGGTGCAGTCCGGCGCGCCGGCGGCCGTGTTCGACAACCCCGTCAGCACCGAGATCGCCGCCTTCCTCGGCGCCGCGATCGTCCTCCCCGCCTCACCCTCCCCCGGCGGCGTCGACTGCGCCCTCGGCCGGGTCGCCGTCCGGCACGACCGCACCGGCGGCTCGGCGTCCGGTGGCCGGGTGCTGCTGCGGCCGGCGCAACTCGGGCTCAGCCCCGCGAACGGCACCCACAACGCCGTCGTCGAGGACGTCCGCCCCCGGGGGTCGCACGCCGAACTGCTGCTGCGCACCGCCGGGGCGGCGCCGGTGCTGATCCCGCTGCGGGTGCCCGCGCACGAGGGCTCCGGCTACCACGCCGGCATGCCCGTCTCCGTCACCGTCGCGGGTGGAGGGGTGCTGTACCCGGCAGACTGATCCCGTGCACGACGACGGCAGGCCGCTCGCGGTCCTGGTGAACGGCCTGCCAGGGGCGGGCAAGACGACCCTTGCGGGCCGGGGTGGCCGCCGCGACACTGGAACGCGGCTCTCGGCGCGGCGGCGGGCGAGGCGCGGTGGAGGCGCACCGCGCGGCCGCTCGGCATCGTCCCGTCACTGCGGGTCGACACCAGCGGGCCGATCGACCTCGACGGGGTCGCCGCGTGGCTGAGCGGGTAGATTGTCTCAATGGACGACGAGGCGGAGGCGATGGCCGCGATCGAGCGGATCATGGCCAAGGAGAACCAGCGCCAGGCCGACCAGACCATCGACGACGACGGGCGGCCGCTGCCCCGGCTCGATCTCGACGACCCGGCGGCGACGGACGATCCGTTGCTGCGGGTGGGGTACGCGCTGCTCCCGCTCCTGCCCGGCGGCTGGCTCACGGCCGTTCTGAACGTCGCCGCGGCGGCGGACGACATCCGGACCTGGGCCATGGTCACGAAGCCCGGGGTCGGACCGTCCCGCTACGAGCACCTGCGCTACCTTCCCGACGTCGCGGCGGAGGCGGCGGCGCTGCGCCGGTCGATGTACGACCCGCGCCGCGGCGCCTGGTACGGCCTCATGCTCCGGCTGAACGCCAACGGCACCCTGGTCACGCGCTTCGACCACGACGGGCCGCCGTTCCTGCACTGGGGCGCGCGCGAGGTCGAGCTGATCAGACGCGACCAGCAACTGTTCCCGCGGCCGTTCGACCGGCTCGCCACCTGGCACCCAGCCCGCTGACCACCCCGGCGAGCCACCAGAGGGCGACGCCGGCGGAGAGGGAGGCGACGACGGCGAGGGCGGGGTGGACGTCGACGAGGCGAGGGTAGACCTGCCAGTGGGTGAGGTAGATGTACAGCGAGCCGCCCGCCAGCGCGCCCACCACCCGGTGCAGCGGCGCCGGGCACGGCACCGTCGCGACCCACACCAGCAGCGCCGCCCCGGCGACGATCGCCAGCTCACGCGGGGAGTTGCCGAAGAACCCGGGCACCGTCGCCGCCAGCACCACCGTCAGCCCGGCCCGCTGCCACCACGCCGACGCCCGCGCCGCCGCCCACCCGAACGCGAACAGCCAGAACACCGGCATGGTGTGCGGCACGCCGAGGTCGACCACCTCGTACCGCCCGAGCAGCCCGGCCCCCAGCAGCACAACGGGGAACGCGAACGGGAACCGCCGCTCCAGCCGGTCGACGAACGGGACGGCGAGCAGGGCGGCCAGCACGACGAGGATGTAGACGAGCACCTCGACGAACCAGAAATGCCAGTCCGACGTCCACGACGGCGGCCCGAACAGCCCGTTGAGCAGCAGCACGTTCAGCGGCCCGTACTGGTCGGTGAGCAGAACGACGCCGCCGATCCAGGCCACGCTGGGGACGACGATCCGCGCGACGCTGACCGCCTGCTGCCGTAGCCGCGTCACCCGGTCGGCGGCGGTGAGCCGGAACCGCGCGAAACCGAACCCGGCCGCCGCCACCAGCACGTGCGCCCCGCCGAGCAGCGTGAACAGCCCCGCGTGCGTGCCGACGACACCGACGATCGCCAGCGCCCGCAGCGCCACGCCGGTCTCGACGCGGCGGATCCGCCACCGACCACGAGTGGCGACGGCGGGCGCGGCGGCCAGCTCGCGGATCGGCGTCACGTGCCAGTTCGCGGGGACGGCGCCCAGCTCGTCCTCCAGCCGGATCGACACCTCGACGTAGGAGAGGGAGTCGCCGCCGAGACCGGTGAACGTGCTGTCGAGGGTCGCGCCGGGGCGGCCGAGCAGGTCGGCGTAGAGCGACCGCAGCCGCTCCGGCAGCGGCCCGGCGGCATCCGGCGCCGCGGCAGGCGCGGACGCCGACGCCGCCGCCCGCACCAGCGCACCCAGCGCCGGGTGGTCGACCTTCCCGCTGGCCAGCCGCGGTGTCTCCGCGACGGTGACGGCGGCGGCCGTGACGGCGCGCACGGGCAGCCCGAAGCGTCCGGCGATCTCCTCCCGGACGGCCGCGGGCTCGGCGCCGTCGACCGCGACCAGCAGGTCGCCGTCCGTCCCGGTGCACCGGACCACGACCCCCGGACGGGTCAGCGCGGCCTCGACGTGGTCGAGGTCGACCCGCAGCCCGGCGATCTTCACGAACCGGCTGCGCCGCCCGACGATCTCGTACAGCCCGCCGGTGCGCCGGGCGAGGTCACCGGTGTGCAGCGCGGTGACGGTGCGTCCGAGCGCGAGGTCGGCCGGCGACGTCGCGTACCCGAGCATGACGTTCGGGCCGTGGTAGACCAGCTCGCCAACGTCCGGCGACGTCGCCTCGGGCGCGGGCGCGAGGGTGAACGAGCCGCCCGGGATCGGCACCCCGACGGCCGACGGATGGTCGGCGGCCAGCGACGGCGGCAGGTACGCCATCCGCGCGGTCGCCTCGGTCTGCCCGTACATGACGACGAGGTCCCACCCACCCCGCCGCCCCAGTTCGGCGTACCGGCGCACGTGCGCCGGGTCGAGTCGTCCGCCGGCCTGGGTCACGTACCGAAGCCGCGGCAGCCGCATGCCGGCGAACCCGACGCGGTCGAGCAGGTCGAACGTCAGCGGCACCCCGGCCAGCGTCGTCGCGCCCTCGGCCCGGAACAGGTCCCAGAAGCAGGCGTCGGCGACGGAGAGGTCGGTGAGCACGACGGCCGCGCCGCGCAGCAGGTGCGTGTTCACGACGGACAGCCCGTACACGTAGTGCATCGGCAGCGTCGTGACCGCGCGGTCGGTGTCGCGGATGCCCAGGAACGACACGATGGACTCCGCGTTGGCCTGCACGTTCTCGTGCGACAGCCGGGCCAGCTTGGGCGCGCCGGTCGACCCGGACGTCGGCATCAGCAGCGCCAGGTCCGGGTGGAGCTCGTGCGCGGACCCGTCCCGCCGCACGTCCAGGCGGCCGCCGGGCAGCAGCACGGCGTCGGGATCGTAGGCGGCCGCGACGGTATCGGCCTGCGCGGGCGGCGCGAGCAGCGCGACGTGACCGGCCGCCAGCGCGGCGAGGTACGTGACCAGCGACGTCGCGTCGTTCCCGGCGCCGACGAGCACCAGCTTCCGGCCGGAGCCGAGCCGCACCGCCGTTGCGCCGACGCGCTGGGCCAGCTCGCGGTAGGTCCAGCGCTCGGCGCCGTCGACGACCGCGAGCCGGTCGCCGTGGCGGGCGAGGTCGCGCGCGAACGGGACGACGGCGTGCGCCGCCGCCACCGATCCCCGGGGCGGCGGCAGCACGACCGTCATGACCGCTCCCCCAGCGACGTCCGATAAGGCGAGGCTTACCTTAAGGGGAGCGAGGCGGACATTTCAACACCGGTCCGGGCTACCCGGTCGTGACCGTGACCGGGCCGGATGCCGGGCCGGCCAGCGCCGGACGGCCCGGGTCGGGCTCGGCGAACGCGTACGCGCGGACCTCGTACGACGTCGCCGGCGCGAGGCCGCTGACCTCCAGCGACGTCGCGTCCGCGCCCACCCGTCCGGCCAGCGTCCACAGCCCGGTCCCGGCGGCCCGCACCTCGACGTCGTAGCCGTCGGCACCGTCCACCGCGGCCCATGAGACCAGCGCCGACGCCGGGCCGGACGCCCGCGCCGTCAGGTCCGCCACCGCGCCGGGCACCGGGTCGCGGGTGACCATGATCGCGTCGGCGATGACGAACCCGTCCGCGTCGTCGGACAGCTCGACCCGCCCGGCCGCGCCCGCCTCGAAGCGGTACGCGCCGAGGTCCACCCAGACGGCCGGCCGGACGTCGCCGACCACCCGGCCCTGGCCGCGCTGGTCGATCCGGACCGTCGTCGCACCGTCGGCGTGGCGGACGGTGAACGGCGCGTCGGAGGCGCGGTTGGCGTGCACGACGGTCCTGGCGAGCACGTGGTACTCCCCCGTGACCGGGACGTCGACCTGCCAGCCGGCGACGCGGCCGCCGGTGCCGGCCGGCGCGGA
Organism: Jiangella alba; assembly: GCF_900106035.1. GTDB lineage: Bacteria > Actinomycetota > Actinomycetes > Jiangellales > Jiangellaceae > Jiangella > Jiangella alba. The sequence goes on along the minus strand of NZ_FNUC01000004.1, from coordinate 3,250,698 downwards.
CCGGTAGCTGACGCCGTAGTACGGGTGGCCGGCCTGCCCGGTCGCGCGGCTCCACGTGCCGGTCAGCCGGAACGCGCCCACCGACTCGTCGTCGACCACGACGTCGCGGCGCGCCTCGTCGGACGGGTGCTCGGCGGCGATCAGCGTCAGTTCGTCCGGCGCGATCGTCGTGCCGCCGAGCCGGCCGGGCTCCAGCAGCGTGAACCGGATGCGGTGCAGCCCGCGGCCGAGCGACACGGTGCCGTGCTGGTAGGTCTGGTACGCCGAGCCGCTGTCCACGCTCGGGTCCAGCACACCGTCCGGCAGCGGCCGCCCGTCGATGCTGACCTCGATCCGGCCCGCGTCCTGCCCGCGGGCGTACCGCACGGCGACCTCGAACGCGCCCTCGTCGCGGGCCAGGCGGAACGGCAGCTCCAGGTAGTCGCCGGGGCCGGTGGCGGCGTACGTCAGAGCGGCGCCGCCGCGGGCGTTCTCGTCGTCGACGGCTTGCGGCCGCGGCCACGCGACCCGCTCGGCGCCGGTGCCGTCCAGCGGCAGGTGGACGACGGCGCCGGCGGCGCCGTCCGCGGTCCGCGACCCGGCCAGGGCCGCGACCTCCTCCGCCGTCAGCACGCGGTCGTACAGCCGGACCTCGTCGACGCCGCCGGTGAGCCGGTTCGCGCCGTCCGGCCGCTGCCCGACGTGGATGCCCTCGCGGGCGCTGAACGCGAGGTCGCCGGTCGGGGACGCCGCCTGGGCGACCCGCACGCCGTCGACGTACAGCTCGATCGTGCCGCCGCCGCGGGTCAGCGCGGCGTGGTGCCAGCGGCCGTCGGCGTAGGAGCCGGGCGCGCTGAGCGATGCCGTCGCCTGGCCGGTGTCGACCATCGCCTGGATCCGGTTGCTGCCCGGCTCGGCGCGCAGCCACCACTGCGGCGTGGCCGAGCCCCAGCCGTACGCCCAGAGGATCGACTGGGTGTCCTCACCGCTGGTGCGGAACCAGGCCGACGCGGTGAACGTGTCGCCGGCGGCGCGGACCGCCTCGGTCGCCGGGATCTCCAGGGAGGCGTCGCCGTCGAGGGCGAGCCCGCCGTCGGCCGGGATCGGTGCGCCGGTGACGACCGCGTCGTTCCCGCCCGCGACGTCCGGGCTGACGGTCCGGGTGGCCGGCGGACCGGCGGGTGGGCGGACCTTCGCGCCGGCGGTGTCGCCGAGTTCGACGGCGTGCTCGGCGAGGTCGCCGCCGTCGCGGCCGTTCGTCAGCCAGGCGAGGTCGAACCGGGCCATGACCAGCCGCGCGGGCGAGCCGAGGATCTCACCGTCGCGGCCGTAGAACAGCAGGATCGTGCCGTCGGACAGCACCGCGAGGTCGGAGTAGTACGACGGGCCCGGGTTGACGATGGTGTCGTAGCGGTAGGTCGCGCCGTCGTCGTAGCTGACGGAGACGGTGAGCGCCTCGCGGCGGGCGGAGTCCGGGCGGGCGTGCAGCAGCCGGCTGACGCCGTCGGGGCCGTCGAAGCGCAGGAACCCGGCGTCGACGGCGGTGTAGCGGCCGGTCGCGGGCTCGAGGACCGGGTCGGACCAGGTCTGCCCGCCGTCGGTGCTGACGGCGCTGATCCGCTGCCGGTGCCCGCCCGCCGCCGACCGCCCGTTGACGACGACGGCGCCGTCGCCGCGCTCGTAGACGCGGCTCTCGTTGATCGGGTAGTTCACGTCCACCGGGATCGGCTCGCCGGCCTGCCAACTGGCGCCGCGGTCGTCGCTGTAGATCACCGAGACGCCGTACAGCCGCTCCGGCGTGGTGTGGCCGACGACCTCGCGGCGGTGCAGCACCTGCATGACCAGCCGGCCGTTCTGCAGCTGGATGCCGTGGCCAGGGCCGGGGCCGTGCAGCGTCCAGCCGTACGGGTTGCCGGCGAACAGTTCGTCCAGCTCGACCGGCGCGCTCCACGTGACGCCGTCGTCGGTGCTGCGGCTCAGGTAGATCTCCTGGCGGTCGCCGGAGCAGCCGGTGTTGCCCGGATCCAGCAGCGACAGGCCGAAGAACAGGAAGATCTCGCCGGTCTCCCGGTCCACGACCGGCGTCGGGTTGCCCCACGACTGCCCGTCGTCCGACGGGACCACGATGCGGCTCGGCTCCCAGCTGTCGCCGCCGTCCGTGCTGCGGCGCAGGACGATGTCGCGCGGACCGGCGTCGCAGACCTCGTGCCGGCCCTCGGTGAACGCCAGGACCGTGTCCGACGGCGTCACCGCGAGGCCCTGCACGTGGTAGCTCTCGTGCGGGCCGGCCGCGGAGTCCCACAGCACGGTCTCGTCGAACGCGCCCGGCCGGTCGGTGGCCGCTGCCGCCGACGTGGCTGGAGTGACGGATGGGGCTGAGGTGATCGCCGACGGCCCGACTTCAGCGGCGGCCAGGCTGCCCGCGAGCCCCGGCGTCGCCGGACCGGCGGCCGCCGCCGAGGTCGCTCCCAGCGCCAGGACAGCGACCAGCGCCGCCACCGTCCGCGCCGTCCGGCCCCGGCCTTGACCCGCACCGCGGCCTTGGCCCGCCGGGCGGCCTTGGCCCGCCGACGCCTCCTGCCGGTCCCGGCTCGGCGCCCCGTCACGCCGGCCCGCCGCGCGGCCATGGCCCGCCGAGCGGTTCCCGTCCGCCGCGCAGCCTTGGCCCGCCGAGCGACGCCCGTCCGCCGCGCGACCCCCGTCCGCCGAGCGACCTTGGCCCGCCGACGCCTCCTGCCGGTCCCGGCTCACCGAGCCATCCCGCCAGCCCGCAGACCGCCACGTCCACCCTCGCACGCCGCCTCCTAATACGTATTAAGTAGGATGCGGACGACGTTACCGGGACGCTTCGGACCGGAGCAATGGCTCGCTCGCGCACCGGCCGCGGCGCGGCTGAGCAGCGATCACCGAGCGGCGGTGACCGGATTCGCCATCAGGAGGCGGCGCAGCGGGGGCAGGTGCCGAAGATCTCCAGCGTGTGCGAGACCTCGGAGTAGCCGTGCTGGTCGGCGACCGACTTGGCCCAGCGCTCGACCGTCGGGCCAGCGATCTCGACCGTGGCGCCGCAGGACCGGCAGACCAGGTGGTGATGGTGCTCTTCGCGGACGCAGCGCCGGTAGACCGCCTCACCGGCGTCGGACCGGAGGACGTCGACCCGGCCGTCGTCGGCGAGGGTCTGCAGGGTGCGGTAGACGGTGGCCAGCCCGACGCCGGCGCCGCGGGCCCGCAACAGGGCGTGCAGCTCCTGGGCGCTGATGAAGTCCTCGGTGTCGTCGAGCACCTCGTCGACAGCGGCGCGCTGCCGCGTCCGGCGGTGCTCCTTGGCCGGCTGTTCGCGTACCGTCACCTGAGTCGCTCCCTGTCGATTCTCATTACCAATGAGAGTCTAGCTCCGATCACCCATCGGCGACGAGCGGTGCGCGCACAGGCGGACGAGGCCGGCGAGGCGGTGGCCCGCAGCGCCCCCGCGGGACGCGCCCTCGCGCCGCGAGCCACCGCACCCCGTGAGCGCGCCTCCCGGCACACCCGTGAGCGCACCTTCCGGAACACCCCGGACGCACCTCGCGGCACACCCGCCAGCGCGCCTCCCGGCGCACCCGTCAGCGCACCTTGCCGGCGCGCCCCGGGCGCGGCCCTCGGCGACCGCACCCACTCCCCCAACGCGCGAGCCCCGCCGGGACGTTCCGAACCCACCGTTTTGACAATGGTTGTCAGTCTTGATGAGAATGTGTCCCATGAAGAACCGTCGTGCGGCGATGGCCGCGCTGAGCACCGCCGCCCTCGCCGGGCTCGTCCTCGCGGGCTGTGGCGACGACTCCGGCACCGCGAGCGGCGGCGACGGCCTCACCGTCGCCGCGTCGTTCTACCCACTGGCGTTCGTGACCGAACGTGTCGCGGGCGACCACGCCAGCGTCGACAACCTCACCCAGGCCGGCGGCGAGCCGCACGACCTCGAGCTGACCGCCCGCCAGGTCGGCGAGATCTCCGACGCCGACCTCGTCGTCTACCTGGCCGGGTTCCAGCCGTCCGTCGACGAGGCGGTCGAGCAGAACGCCGAGGACCGCGCCGTCGACGTCGCGGGCCTGGTCGAGTTGCTCGACGAGCCGGAGCACGAGGACGAGCACGGCGACGAGGAGGGCCACGAGGGTCACGACCACGGCGACCTCGCCGGCGACCCGCACGTCTGGCTCGATCCCACGAACCTCGAGGCCATCGCGTCCGCCGTCGCCGACCGGCTGGCCGAGGCCGACCCGGACAACGCCGACGACTACCGCGCCAACGCCGACGCCCTCAACGCCGACCTGCAGGAGCTGGACCAGGAGTTCGAGACCGGCCTGGCGCAGTGCACGCAGCGGGTGTTCGTCGTGGCGCACGAGGCGTTCGGCTACCTCGCGCACCGGTACGACCTCGAGCAGATCGGCATCTCCGGCATCGACCCCGAGGCGGAGCCGTCGCCGGAGCGGCTGGCCGAGGTGCACGACGTCGTGCGGGAGCAGGGCGTCACGACCATCTTCTACGAGCGCCTCGTCAGCCCGGACGTCGCCGAGACGCTGGCCGGCGACCTCGGCGTGCAGGCCGCGGTGCTCGACCCGATCGAGGGCCTCACCGACGACACCGCCGACCAGGACTACTTCAGCCTGATGCGGGCCGACCTCGAGGCACTGCGCACCGCCAACGGGTGCACGTGAGTACCGTGACCCCCATGAGATCAGCCGTCGTCGACGTCCGCGGGCTGCGGGTCGAGCTCGACGACCGCCCGGTGCTGCACGGCGTCGACCTCAAGGTCGTCGAGGGCGAGGTCGTCACCCTGCTGGGCGCGAACGGCTCGGGCAAGTCGACGCTGGTCCGCGCGACGGTCGGCCTGGTACCGGCGGTCGCCGGCGAGGTGCGGCTGTTCGGCGCGCCGCTGAAGTCGTTCCACGACTGGTGGCGGGTCGGCTACGTGCCGCAGCGCACGACGGCGGCGGGCGGTGTGCCGGCGACGGTGCGCGAGGTCGTCGCGGCGGGTCGGCTGGCCCGGCGCAAGCTCTTCCGCCCGGCCCGCAAGGCCGACCGCGCCGCCGTCGACAACGCGATCGAGCTGGTCGGGCTGTCCGAGCACGCCGGACGCAGCGTCGCCAACCTGTCCGGCGGGCAGCAGCAGCGGGTGCTGATCGCCCGCGCCGCCGCGTCCGAGCCCGATCTGCTGGTCCTCGACGAACCCAACGCCGGCGTCGACCACCGCAGCCAGGAGGCGTTCGCCCGCGCGCTGCGCACGTTCGTCGCGTCCGGCCGCACGGTGCTGCTGGTGCTGCACGAGATGGGCCCGCTGGCGCCGCTGGTCGACCGCGGCGTCGTGCTCGACGGCGGCCACGTCGTCCACGACGGCCCGCTGCCGACGCCGTCGATGACCCTGACCGGTCCCCCTGACCACCACGACGACCACCGCGAGGACCACGGGGCGGGCCTGTTCGGATGAGCTTCCTCGACTACGACTTCATGCAGCGGGCGCTGATCGCGGCCGTCCTCACCGGCCTGGCCGCGCCCGCCGTCGGCACCTACCTGGTGCAGCGGCGGCTGGCGCTGCTGGGCGACGGACTCGGGCACGTCGCGCTGACGGGTGTCGCCGTCGGCCTGCTGACCGGATGGGCGCCGGTGTGGACTTCGGTGGCGGTGGCCGTGCTCGGCGCGCTGGCGATCGACTACGTGCGGGCCAAGGGCCGCGCCTCGGCCGACGTCGCGCTGGCCATGCTGTTCTACGGCGGCATCGCCGGCGGCGTGCTGATCACCGGGCTGGCCGGCAGCACGGCGGCGACGCTGAACACGTACCTGTTCGGCTCCATCACGACGGTCTCGCAGGACGACCTGTGGGTGGTCGCCGTGCTGGCGGCGGTCGTCATCGCGCTGGCCGTGGGACTGGCGCCGCAGCTGTTCGCGATCTGCCAGGACGAGGAGTTCGCGCGGGTCAGCGGCCTGCCGGTGCGCCTGTACAGCATGCTGATCGCCGTCATGGCCGCGGTCACCGTCACGGTGGCCATGCGGACGGTGGGGCTGCTGCTTGTCAGCGCGCTGATGGTGGTGCCGGTGGCGACGGCGCAGCAGCTCACCCGCAGCTTCCGGACGACGTTCGCGCTGGCCATGGTGCTCGGCGTGGTGCCGTCGCTGGGCGGCGTCGTGTTCTCCTACTACGTCGACGTCGCGCCGGGCGCGAGCATCGTCGTCGGGTCGCTGCTCGGGTTCGTGCTGGCCTGGCCGGCCGGTTCGCTGCTGCGCCGGCGCCGGGCCCGGCGCTCCGTCAACGGCGAGGACCCTCGGGTCACGGGGGCGCACGTCACCGCCGAGCGGCACCCGCACCAGCACGACCCCGAGTGCGGCCACCCCACCGTCGAGCACGGCGACCACACCGACTACCTCCACGACGGCCACCTGCACGCCGCGCACGGCCGCCACTACGACGAACACTGACGCTCAGGGCTTGCGCCAGACCGACACGTGGCTCTCGCTGCCCGACGTGAACGGGCTGCGGTCCCAGTCCGCCCAGCGGTCCTCCAGCTCCAGCCCGGCCAGCTGCGCCATCAGGTCGCACTCGGACGGCCAGACGTAGCGGAAGTTGCTCTCGCCGCGCCGGTACGAGCCGTCCGCCTCGCGCCAGAAGTGATGCGACGTGCCCTGCTGGGTGACGAGGTCCATGGTGTCGAAGCCGAGGTGGTCCGGGCCGACGTCGAAGGGGACGGCCGTCTGGCCGGGCGGGAACCGGCGCAGCGGCGGCACCCACAGCTCGACCACGAACCGTCCACCGGCCGTCAGGTGCCGGGCCGCGTTGCGGAAGCAGGCCACCTGCTCGGCCTGGGTGCGCAGGTTCGCGATCGTGTTGAACACCAGGTAGACCAGGCCGAACTCGCCGTCGACGCGGGTGGTTGCCATGTCGCCGGCGACGACCGGGATGCCGGCCGCGCCGGGCTTGCGGCGCAGCTGGTCCAGCATCGGCCCGGACAGGTCGATCCCGGTGACGGGGACGCCGCGCGCGTGCAGCGGCACGGCGACGCGGCCGGTGCCGATGGCGAACTCCAGCGCGGCCGTGTCCGCGGCCAGGCCGGCGAGCAGATCGACGGCGGGATCGATCCGTCCGGGCGTGAACATCTCGGCCGACGTCTCGTCGTAGCGCCGGGCGCTCTCCTCGTCCCATACATCGCTCGTCATGGCGAAAGTGTGGCGCTCTTCCGCGACGTTGTCGGTGGCATGGCCCACAATGGGGGCGATGGATGGGGGAATCGAGGACCTGCTGCGCGAGCAGGCGCCGCAGGTGCTGGGAGCGTTGGTGCGCCGCTACGGCCACTTCGACGCCGCCGAAGACGCCGTCCAGGACGCGCTGCTGGCGGCCGCCGTCCAGTGGCCCGACGACGGCGTGCCCGACAACCCGCGGGCGTGGCTCATCACCGTCGCGTCGCGGCGGCTGACCGACCAGCTGCGCAGCGAGTCGGCCCGGCGGCGGCGCGAAGAGAACGCCGCCGCGCTCACGCCGTCCGACGGCCAGTTCACCGCCCCGCCGGCCGACGAGCAGCCGCCCGACACCGACGACACGCTGACGCTGCTGTTCATGTGCTGCCACCCGTCGCTGTCGGCGCCGTCGCAGGTGGCGCTGACGCTGCGTGCCGTCGGCGGCCTCACCACCACGCAGATCGCGCGCGCGTTCATGGTGCCCGAGACCACCATGGGGCAGCGCATCAGCCGGGCCAAGCAGAGCATCAAGACCGCCGGCGCCCGGTTCGACCTCCCGCCCGAGGAAGACCGCGCCGAGCGGCTGCGCGCCGTCCTGCACGTGCTCTACCTCGTCTTCAACGAGGGCTACACCGCCACGTCCGGCGCCGACCTGCAGCACGTCGAGCTGGCCGCCGAGGCGATCCGGCTGACCCGCCAGGTGCACCGGCTGCTCCCGCGCGACGGCGAGGTCACCGGGCTGCTGGCGCTCATGCTGCTCACCGACGCCCGGCGCACGGCCCGCACCCGCCCCGACGGCAGCCTGGTGCCGCTGGCCGAGCAGGACCGCGCCAGCTGGGACAAGGCCGCCATCGACGAAGGCGTCCTGCTGGTCACCGACGCGCTGCGCCACGGCGACCTCGGCCCGTACCAGGTGCAGGCGGCCATCGCGGCGGTGCACGACGAGGCGCCGGCCGCCGACGACACCGACTGGCCGCAGATCGTCGCGCTCTACGAGGTGCTGGCGCGCATCGCCCCCAACCCGATGGTCACGCTCAACCACGCCGTCGCGGTCGCGATGGTCGACGGGCCCGAGGCCGGGCTGGCGCTGCTCGAGACGCTGGCCGACGACAGCCGGCTGGCCGAGCACCACCGGCTCGAGGCCGTCCGCGCGCACCTGCTCGAGATGGCCGGCGACGCCGCCGCGGCGCGGGCCGCGTACCGGCTGGCCGCGCAGCGCACCACGAGCCTGCCCGAACAGCGCTATCTGGAAGACAAGGCGGCGCGGCTCACCGCGCCGGAATGATCAGGTGGAAACAAAAATGAGGTTACCGATTTCAGCCAGTGGTTTCCCGCACATAATGTGGTCAGCAGGAATGCCGCGGTCGCGAATGTGCCCGCTGAACGGCGGGCACACCTGTTAATTTTCAGGTCGTTGCACGAGAACAAGTGAATCGTCGGTGTTCAGAGGAGTTGTCATGAACGCGTCGGAAGGGCCCGCGGAGCGGCACCCGATCGGGTACTGGCTCAAGCTGGTCGATCGCCTGATCGATCAGGGCTTCGACGCCGTCCTGGGCAGTGCCGCCGTCACGCCGCGGCACTGGCAGATCCTCAACCTGCTCGAGGACGGCCCGGCCACCTACGCGCAGATCGACGACGAAGCGGCGCTGTATCTCGCGCCGCACATGCCCACCGTCCGCCCCGTGGCCGACGACCTTTGCAACCGCGGCTGGGCCACCCCCGTCGGCCCCGACCGCGTCATGCTCACCGAGACCGGCGCCAAGGCGCTCACCGACATCCAGTCCCGGGTCGCGGCCGACCGTCAGCGGGTCACCGAGGGCATCACCGACGAGGAGTACCGCGCGGCCGTCGAGGTGCTGGCGCGCATGGCGACCAACCTGGGCTGGCGCGAAGAGCGCGACATGGGGCCGATCTGACGGCGGCTCAGACGGCGGGCGCGGCGGGGTCGGCGCCGCCGTAGCGGCGGTCGCGCCGGGCGTACTGCTCGACGGCCGCCCACAGTTGGCGGCGGTCGAAATCGGGCCACAGCGTGTCCATGAACACCATCTCGGCGTACGCCGACTGCCAGAGCATGAAGTTCGACGTGCGCTGCTCCCCCGACGGCCGGACGAACAGGTCGACGTCGGGGAGGTCGGGGTTGTAGAGGTAGCGGCCGAGGGTCCGCTCGTTCACCTTGTCGGGCCGCAGCCGCCCGGCGGCGACGTCGGCGGCCATCGCGGCGGCGGCGTCGCCGAGTTCGGCCCGGCCGCCGTAGTTGACGCAGAACTGCAGCGTGATGACGTCGTTGTCGCGGGTGCGCCGCTCGGCGTCCTGCAGTTCGCTGATGACGCTCTTCCACAGCCGCGGCCGGCGGCCCGCCCACCGGATGCGCACCCCGAGCGCGTCGAGCTCGTCGCGGCGGCGCCGGATGACCGTGCGGTTGAAGCCCATGAGGAAGCGCACCTCCTCGGGCGAGCGGCGCCAGTTCTCCGTCGAGAACGCGTACACCGACAGGTGCCGCACGCCGATCTCGATGGCCCCGTGGATGACGTCGAGCAGGACCGCCTCACCGGCCTCGTGGCCCTTGGTGCGCGGCAGCCCGCGGGCGCCCGCCCAACGGCCGTTGCCGTCCATGACGAGGGCGACGTGGGCCGGCACCAGGTCCGGCGGGACGGGCGGCGGGACGGCTCCGGACGGGTGCGGCGTGGGCGGGGTGTAGGTGCGCTTCACCGCTCCACCAGGCCGAGCGAGCGCAGCCCGCGCTCCAGGTGCCACTGCAGGAACGCCGCCGTGATGCCGCTGGCCTCGCGCCGGGCCCGCGGCTGGCTGGAGTCGGCGACCGGCCAGTCGCCGGTGAGCAGCGCCGCCAGCAGCGCGATGGTGTCGCCGGCCGGGGCGACGGTGCCGGCCGGGCGGCACGAGCCGCACACCATGCCGCCGGCCTGGACCGAGAACAGCCGGTGCGGCCCCCGGGCGTCGCAGCGGGCGCAGTCCTCGAAGCTGGGCGCGAACCCGGCGATGGACAGCCCGCGCAGCAGGAACGCGTCGAGCACCAGCCCGGGGTCGTGCGTGGCGCCGGCCAGCGTGCGCAGCGCGCCGACCAGCAGCAGGTACAACTGCACGGCCGGCTCGCGCTCCTCGGCCGTGAGCCGTTCCGCGGTCTCGAGCATGGCGGTGCCCGCGGTGTAGCGGCCGTAGTCGTCGGTGATGCTCATGCCGTACGGCGCGATGGTCTCGGCCTGCGTGACGATGTCGAGCGTGCGGCCGGTGGCGAACTGGCAGTCGACGTGCATGAACGGCTCGAGCCGCGCGCCGAACCGGCTGGTGGTGCGCCGCACGCCCTTGCCGACGGTGCGGATGCGGCCGTTGCCCCTGGTGAGCAGCGTGACGATGCGGTCGGCCTCGCCCAGCTTCTGGGTGCGCAGCACGACCCCTTCGTCGCGGTAGAGACTCACGCGCCCTCCTGACCAGCACCCACGTCGTCACTGTAGTCCGTGCCGCCGACAGATCGGCGGACGCCCGGCCGCGACACCGGGCGGTCGAGCGGGTCCCGCTATGCGTAGTACGCGTAGGTCGCCTTCACCTGACCGGTCCAGAAGGTGAGCCTCCGATCCGCCGTGGGTTTCGCCCATGGCAGCGCGCTCGCTCTCCGCGGAGAAGTCGTACCGCCGGGTGCCGGCGCCGTCAGTCCAGCAGCTCGTGCCCCAGCGCCACGATGGCGACCACGATGATGAGGGCGCGCAGCACCCAGTCGGGCAGGGCCTTGGCCAGGCGGCCGCCGCTGTAGCCGCCGATGGTGGCCCCGACGGCCATGACGGCGACGGCGAGCCACTCGACGTCGGCGTGGCCGAGGAAGTAGGCGATGGTGAAGCCGGTCGCGGCGGTGACGTTGACCGTCAGCGTCAGCAGGTTCTTGATCCCGTTCGTGCTGTTCAGCGGCCGCCCGCTGAACGCGCTCAGCGCGCCGAGCAGCAGGATGCCCTGCGCGGCGGCGAAGTAGCCGCCGTAGATGGAGCAGCCGAGGATCGAGACGCGCAGGCCCCTGCTGCCGAACGGGTTGTCGCCGGCGCGCGACGCCGCGCGGGCGCGGGCCATGGCCGCGAGCCTGGGCTGCACGATCACCAGCAGCAGCGCGAACCCGATGAGGATCGGCACGATGACGTCGAGGGCGCCGGAACTGGTGGTGAGCAGCAGGACGGAGCCGATGACGCCGCCGACGACGGAGATGTAGCGCAGCGCGCGGATGTGCTGGCGGTCCTCGCGCAGCTCCTTGCGGTACGCGAGGGTGCCGCCGAGCGCGGACGTCACCATGGCGATGGTGTTGGTGGTGACGGCGGCGGCGGGGTCGAGGCCGAGGGCGAGCAGGACGGGCAGGGTGACGAGGGAACCGGAGCCGACGGCGCCGTTGATCGACCCCGCCGCCAGGGCAGCGAGCAGCAGCAGGCAGAGCTCTATTGCGGACATGACTCTCTTTCAGCCGGCGCTCCGGCTACTGACCGGTGAACTCCAGCAGGTCCCTGGAGTGGTCGATGTGGTTCAGCATGAGGTCGCCGGCGAGGTCGGCGTCGTGGGCCGCGACGGCGTCGAGGATGGCCCGGTGCTCCGCCCACGAGGACGGCGCCCGGTTGGCGATGATGGTGGCGAGGTACCAGCCGGCCCGCCGCTCGAGGTCGGCGAGCAGCGCCAGCGAGACGCGGTTGGCGCCGATCTCGGTGATGGCCCGGTGGAAGGCGCGGTTCAGCTCGAGCAGCCGCCGCGGGTCGTCGCCCCGGCTCGACGCCTCCAGCCCGTCGGCGTAGATGCCCTCCAGCCGCCGCACCCCGTCGTCGTCGACGTTCTGGGCGGCCAGCCGGCAGCTGTCGGACTCGAGGAGCGCCCGGACGTGGAACACCTCGCGCGCTTCGCGGGCGGTCGGCTCGTGCACGAACGCGCCGCGCCCGGCCCGCAGGTCGACGAACCCGGCGACGGACAGCGACTGCAGCGCCTCGCGCACCGGTTGCCGGCTGACGCCCAGCAGCTCGGCGATGGACTCCTCGGCGAGGTGCTCGCCGGGCGCCAGCTTGCCGAAGACGATCAGTTCCTCGACCGCCTGGCGCACCTGCTCGCGCAGGCTGGCCCGGCGCATGACCGGGACGTCGCCGCGGGACAGCTGCCCGGCGACACCGGGTCGCACGTCGAGGGAGTCGGAGGCGGCCATGGCTCAGAGTCCGGCGACGAGCTTGCCGAGGTCGGTGCGGGCGGTGCCGGGCAGCCACTGCGCCTCGAGGCGGACGCCCTGCTCGGACAGCTCGCGCCAGATGGCGATCTCGTCGTCGGTGGCGTGCACCTCTTTGGTCAGCCGCTTGCGGCCCGGCCCGGTGTGCACGTTGCCGACGTTGACCTCGGTCATCTTCAGGCCGGCGTCGCGCAGCGCCTTCAGCTCGGCCGGCCCCTTGACGACGATGATCGTCTTCACGTCGGACGCGGACTGCTCGACGATGCGCGCGGAGTCGGCGATCGTCAGGATGTCGGCGCGTACCCCGGCCGGCACCGCGAGGAGCATCAGGTTCTTCTGCGTCGGGTTGGCCGCGGTCGGGTCGTCGGCCACCAGGATCTGCTGGATTCCCAGCGCCTGCGTCCATCCCATGACGACCTGGCCGTGGATGAGCCGGTCGTCGACGCGGATCAGAGCGATGTCCATCTCGTTCCTCTCTAGGGCCTTTCCCATTGTCCATGCAGGATGGTGTGGATGATCGCCGCCTCGTCGTCGACGACGATCAGGTCGGCCCGCAGGCCCGCGGCCACGGCGCCGCGGTCGGTGAGCCCCAGCGACCGCGCCGGGTGCCGCCCGGCCGTGTCGAGCGCCAGCGGCAGCGGCACACCGGCCGCGAGCAGCACCCGGACGCCGTCGATCAGCGTCGACGTGCTGCCGGCGATGCCGCCGGTGTGCGTGAAGGCGCGGCCGCCGGTGATCCGCACCGGCGTGCCGTCCCAGCGGTGGTGGTCGCCGTCGGGCAGGCCGGACACGTCGGTGCCGTCGCTGACCAGCATCAGCCGGTCGCGCACGCCGGGCAGCGCGGCGAGCGCGCCGAGCAACTCGGGCGCGACGTGCAGGCCGTCGGCGACGACCTCCAGGTGGACGGATTCGGCGGCGAGCAGCGCCGGCACCGGGCCGGGGCTGCGGTGGTGGATCGGCGGCATGGCGTTGAACAGGTGGGTGGCCCGCCGCGCGCCCCACTCGACGGCCGCGCGGGCCTGTGCGAACGTGGCGGCGGTGTGGCCGACGGAGACCCGCACGCCGGCCGCCGCGAGGGTGCGGACGGCGGACTCGGCGTGCGGGAGTTCCGGCGCGACGGTGCAGACCCGTAGCGCGCCACCAGCCCCGCCGGCCGCGTCGAGCAACGCGGCGACGCGGTCCGGCGACGGCTCGACCAGGTTCTGCTCCTGGTGCACGCCGCGGAAGTCCGGGCTGAGGAACGGCCCTTCCAGGTGGACGCCGAGCAGCTCGGCGCCGCCGGGGCCGGTCGGCCCGGCCAGCGCCGCCAGCCCGCGCACAGAGTGCAGCACGCGGTCGAACGGCACCGACGCGGTGGTGGCGACGAACGACGTGACGCCGGCCGCGCGCAGCCGCCGTCCGATCACCCGCACCGCGTCCGCGTCGGCGCTCATCACGTTGTGCCCGAGCCCGCCGTGCACGTGGGTGTCGACGAGGCCCGGCGCGACGATCAGCCCGTCGACGTCGATCCGCTCGACACCCGGGGCGGCGTCGTCGGACGGTCCGGCCGCGGCGATGCGCCCGGCCCGGACGTGGACGGCGCCCGCCTCCAGCCGGCCGCCGGGCAGCAGCACCCGCCCGCCGGTCAGCACGTACTCGTCGGTCCCGGGCACGGCTCAGGCCGCCAGGACGCCGAAGTAGCCGAACACCAGGCCGGCGACCAGCGTGCCGAGCAGCACCCAGACCGGCGACACCCGGCGCCGGATGAGCGCGTAGACGATCAGCGTCGCGATCAGCGGCAGCAGCGCCGGCAGGACGAGGTCGAGCTGGTCCTGCAGCGCGATGGTCTGCTCGCCGCTGGTGTACGACCACGGCGTGGTGACCTTGAGCATCGTCGCCACCAACGCGCCGGTGACCGCGAGGCCGACGATCGTCGCGCCCTGCTTGATCTGGTCGATCTGCGCGGGCGACAGCTTCTCGAAGAACTGCATGCCGGTGCGGTAGCCGGTGGCGGTGCCGCCGACCCGCATGAGCACCTGGATGGCCAGCAGCGCCAGGAAGAAGATGATCGGCCCGGCGATGTTGCCGTCGATGGCCAGCCCGGCGCAGACCGCGGCCAGGATCGGCCGGATGGTGCCGAAGATCAGCGAGTCGCCGATGCCGGCCAGCGGCGCCATGAGCCCGACCTTGACGGAGTTGATCGCCTCGTCGTTCAGGTCGGTGGCGCCCTTGGCGCGCTGTCGCTCCATGGAGGCGGTGACGCCGGCGATCGGGCCGACCACCCACGGGTTGGTGTTGAAGTAGACCATGTGCCGCTGGTAGGCGGCGGCGCGGTCGACGGGGTCGGGGTAGAGGCGGTCCAGCGTCGGGCGCATCATCCACCAGAACCCGAGGTTCTGGAACCGCTCGTAGTTGAAGCCGCCCTGCAGCAGCAGGCCGCGCACCGTCAGACGGCGGATCTCGCCGCGCTCGTCGTCCAGCTGCTCCGGCGCCTCGGTGGCGATGGTGGCGTTCTCGGTCATGTCTCCTCCGCTCAGATCAGCGCCGACGACTGCGGGCTGGACGGCGACTGCGGCGTCTGCGGCGTGCGGCTGCGCAGGATCGTGACGACCAGCGCGGTCGCGATGATGGCGACGCCGATCACCGTGAAGTCGGTGAACGCGGCGACGGCGAACCCGGCGAAGAAGACCGGGAAGAGCGCCTTGTTGTAGAGCACCGACAGCAGGATCCCGAAGCCGACGGCGGGCAGCAGCGCCGCGGACGTGTTCAGCGCGTTCTGGACGTCGTCGCTGAGCGCGTTGAGCACGCCCTCCAGCGCGTTGGCGCCGAACTGCAGGACCAGGAAGGTCGGCACGAAGTAGGCGAGGAAGTGGATGGCGTTGCCGATCCAGATGATGCCCAGGATCGTACTTCCTCGTGCTTGGGCCGCTGCCGCGTCGGCACGGTGCACCAGGAACGAGCAGACGGTCTTGGCGAACAGCTCGCAGAACGTGCCGAGGACGGCCGCCGGCACCGCCGCCACGAGCGCCGTCTCGGCGCCCTGACCGGCGGAGATGGCCAGCGCCGTGCCGACGGCCGCGCCGATGGCGACGTTGGGCGGCGCGGTGCCGCCGAAGGTCGCGGCGCCGATGAAGATCAGCTCCAGGGTGCCGCCGACGATCAGCCCGGTCTCGAGGTCGCCGGCGATGAGGCCGACGATCGGGCCGAGGATGATCGGCCGCTCCAGCTGCGGGTCGCCGAGGATCCGGCGCGCCAGGTAGGCCAGCGCGACCACCAGGGCGATGAGGAACGCCTGCCAGAGTGTCACGACACTCCTCCTTCCGGCCGGACGAGGGCGCCGGCGTCGCGGATTCCGTCCTGTCCCGCCGTGACGGCGCGGGCGGCCAGCTCCGGCGCCGACGCGGTGCCCGCGGTCAGCGCCAGATCGATGAGCATGGGCAGGTTGACGCCGGTGACGGCGTCGGCCCGGCCGGCCGCCGCCTCGGCGAGCGCGACCCGGGCGGGCGACCCGCCGAGGACGTCGGCCAGGATCAGCACCTGCCCGGGCTCGCCTGCGGGGTTCGCCTGCTCGATCACCGCGGCCACGCGTGCGGTGAGGTCCTCGACCCCGGTGCCCACCGGGAAGTCGACGGGATGCACGTGCTCAGTCGAGCCGACGATCATCTGCGCCGTCTCGACCAACGACGTAGCGAACGAACCGTGGCCCGTCACGACGATTGTTGTCATCCATACTGCATACAGTATGGAGCGAGACCGTTGCAACCCGAGACGCGAGGAGCACGCATGCCGGACCACCCACCCACGACCCTCATCGGACGAGGCGCCGGCCGCGGTGCCGCCGTCGGCCCGATCGTGCAGCTGACCAGCGCAATCACCCGTCCTGACGGCGAGCCGGCGGGCCCGCCGGAGGCCGCCCGGGCGGCGCTGACGGCCGTCGCCGACGACCTGACGGAGCGGGCCGCGGCCGCCGACGGGACGCTGGCGGAGGTCCTGACGGTGACGGCGCAGATGGCCGCCGACCCCGCGCTCGCGGCCGACATCGAGCAGCGGGTGAAGCAGGGCGACGGCCCGGCGACGGCGATCTGGGACGCGTTCGACCCGTTCCTCGAGACGCTCGCCGGGCTCGGCGGCTACATCGCCGAACGGGTGACCGACCTGCGCAGCGTCCGCGACCGCGCCGTCAGCCGGGCGCTGGGGCGGCCCGAGCCGGGACCGGCCCGGCTGGCCGAGCCGTCGGTGGTGGTCGCGGCCGACCTCTCCCCCGCCGACACCAGCGCACTGGACCTCGGCAACGTCGCGGCGATCGTCACCGAGGAGGGCGGCCCGACCAGCCACACCGCGATCATCGCCGGGCAGCTGGGCATTCCGTGCGTCGTCCGGGTGGCCGGAGCGACGGGGCTGCCGGCCGGCCGCCTGGCCGCCGTCGACTCCGCGACCGGCGCCGTCACGCTGGACCCGGACGACGAGCTGGTCGCGCGGGTGCGGCGGGCGGCCGCCGCGCGCGCCGAGCTGCGGGGCACCGCGCCGGCCACGCACACCGCCGACGGGCACCCGGCGGCGGTGCTGGCCAACGTCGGCACGGTCGCCGACGCCGCGGCGGCGGCCGCGGCCGGTGCCACTGGAGTCGGGCTGCTGCGCACCGAGGTGCTGTACCTCGACCGGTCGACGGCGCCCGGCGTCGACGAGCAGGCGGCGGCCTATCGCGAGGTGCTCGGCCACTTCCCCGGCGGCAAGGTCGTCGTCCGGACGCTCGACTCCGGCGCCGACAAGCCGCTGGCCTTCGCCGAGCAGCCCGGCGAGGAGAACCCGGCACTCGGCGTCCGCGGCTACCGGCTGGCCCGGCGCCGTCCGGACCTGCTCGACGACCAACTGGCCGCGCTGGCCCGGGCGCAGCATGACGGCGGCGCCGAGCTGTGGGTGATGGCCCCGATGGTGTCGACCGCCGCCGAGGCGGCCGAGTTCGCCGCCCTTGCCCGCGGCCACGGGCTGACCCGGGTGGGCGCGATGATCGAGGTGCCGTCGGCGGCGCTGCGGGCCGAGGCGATCCTCGCCGAGCTGGACTTCGTCTCGATCGGCACCAACGACCTCGCCCAGTACACGATGGCCGCCGACCGGCTGCGCGGCGAGCTGGCCGACCTGCTGGACCCCTGGCAGCCGGCGGTGCTCGACCTCGTCGCGGCGACCGCCCGCGCGGGCGCCGCGGCCGGCACACCGGTCGGAGTGTGCGGCGAGTCGGCGGCCGATCCGCTGATGGCGCTGGTCCTCGTCGGGCTCGGCGTCACCAGCCTGTCGATGGCGCCGGCCGCCGCGGCGGAGGTCAGCCACATGGTCGCCGGGCACACCCTGGAGGACTGCCGGCGAGCCGCCGCGGCCGCGCTCGCGGCGCCCGGTGCGGCGCGGGCCCGGGCGGCGGCGGAGGCCTCAATCCGGCCGAACTGATTGTGCGACCACCCCTCACCAGGCAGGATGACACTCGTGACTGCCACGCGTTGGCGGGGGCTGGTAACGCTCGTCGTAGTCGCGTTCACCACGTTCCTCGTCGCCGGCCCAGCGGTGGCCGAGCCGCCCTTCAACGTCCCGGGTGCCATCACGGACCGGGCCGGAGCGCTGTCGGGCGGCGACGAACAGCGCATCCAGGCGGCGTTCGACCGCCTCACCGACGACGCCGGGCTGCAGATGTTCGTCGTCTACGTCGACAGTTTCGACGGCCTCGACGGCCAGACGTGGGCGAACGACACCGCCACGGCGTCCGGGCTGGGCACCGACGACATCCTGCTCGCGGTCGCGATCGAGGACCGCTCGTTCGGCATCTCCGTCACCGACGAGCTGGACCTCACCGACGACCAGCTGGCCGAGGTGCGTCAGGACGACATCCGCCCGGAGCTCAGCGACGAGGACTGGGCCGGTGCGGCCATCGCCGGTGCCGACGGGTACCGCGAGGCCGCCACCGGCGACGGCGGCGGCTCGGCCACCCCATGGGTGGTCGGCGGCGTCGTGGTGGTCGGCGCGGGCGCCGCGGGCTGGTGGGCGCTGCGCCGCCGCCGCGACCAGGCCGGCGCGCCGGTCGGCCCGGACGGGCAGCCGGTGGACGAGCTGGCCGGGCTGTCGCTGGACGAGCTGGACAAGCGCGCCAGCGCCGCGCTGGTCGACATCGACGACGCGCTGAAGACGTCCGAGCAGGAGCTGGGGTTCGCCCAGGCGCAGTTCGGCATCCAGGCCACCACCGAGTTCAGCGAGCTGCTGACCACGGCGAAGACGCGGGTCGCCGACGCGTTCGCGGTGCGGCAGCGGCTGGACGACAGCGAGCCGGAGACCGACCAGCAACGGCGCGCGATGACGACCCAGATCATCGTGACCTGCCGCGAGGTCAGCGACGCGCTCGACGCCCAGGTCGAGGAATTCGACCAGCTCCGCGACCTGCAGGCGCGGGCGCCCGAGGTGCTGGCCGAGACCGAGCAGCGCGCCACCGAGGTCGAGCAGCGGCTGCCCGCCGCCCGGGCCCAGCTCGAGCAACTGGCGCTCGGCTACCAGCCGGCCGCACTGGCGTCGGTGAGCGGCAACCCGGACCAGGCGGCTCGGCTGCTGACGGCGGCGCACGAGGCCGTCGCGGCGGGCCAGGAGTCGCTGCGCACGGACGACCGCGCGGCCGCCGTCGCCCAGGCCAGGGCCGCCGAGGACGCCGTCGCGCAGGCCGCGACGCTGCTCGACGCGGTCGCGAGCGCCAAGGACGAGCTGGAGACCGCGGGCGAACGCATCGGCAAGGCGATCGAGTCGGTGTCGCTGGACATCGCCGACGCCGCGCGGCTGGCGCCGTCCGACCCCGCGATCACGGCGGCCGGCGCGACCGCCCAGCAGGCCGTCGCCGCCGGACGCGCTGCCGGGCAGGGCGACCCGCTGGCCGCGCTGCGGCAGCTGGCCGAGGCCGAGACGGCGCTGGACGACCTGCTCGACCCGGTGCGTGCGGCGGCCGAGGAGGCCGAGCGCGCCCGCACCGCCCTCGCCGAGACCGTGGGTCGGGTGACGTCGCAGGTCAAGGCCGTCAACGACTTCATCGAGACCCGACGCGGCGCGGTCGGCACCGAGGCCCGGACCCGGCTGTCCGAGGCGGCTCGCCACCTCGCGCAGGGCCAGTCGCTCGCGACGTCGGACCCGGCGGCCGCGCTCGACGCCGTCAACCGCGCCGACCAGTTGTCGCGGCAGGCGCAGCAGCTGGCCGAACAGGACGTCGGCCAATGGCAGCGGCAGCAGAACCCGGGGCGCGGCGGCGGCACCGACCTCACGTCGATGATCCTCGGCGGCATCCTGATCAACTCGATGGGCCGCGGCGGCGGGATGTTCGGGGGCGGCTCCTCCGGCGGCTTCGGCGGCGGGCGTCCGTCCGGCGGCGGACGCCGTTCGCCGGGCAGTTTCGGAGGGGGCGGCACCCGCGGCCGCCGGGGAGGCGGTGGGCGGTTCTGACCCTGCGCACTGCCTTTCATCCGATCGCGGCTCCACGGGGGGCCAGGAACGAAGGACGACATCATGGCTGAGAAGCAATCCATCCTCGGGCGCATCTCCCAGCTGGCCAAGGCCAACATCAACTCGCTGCTGGACCGCGCCGAGGACCCCGAGGTCATGCTCGACCAGATGGTCCGCGACTACACCGACAACATCGCCGAGGCCGAGCAGGCCGTCGCGCAGACCATCGGCAACCTGCGGCTGGCCGAGCAGGACCACGCCGAGGACGTCCGCGCCGCCGCCGAGTGGGGCAACAAGGCGCTCGCCGCGTCGCAGCGCGCCGACCAGCTGCGCGCCGGCGGCGACACCGCCGACGCGGACAAGTTCGACAACCTCGCCAAGGTCGCCATCGGCAAGCAGATGGGGTTCGAGTCCGAGGCCAAGACGGCCGAGCCGATGATCGCGTCGCAGCGCGAGGTGGCCGAGAAGCTCAAGGCCGGCCTGGCCGGCATGAAGGACAAGCTCAGCGACCTCAAGAACAAGCGTGACGAGCTGGTCGCGCGGGCCAAGAGCGCCCAGGCGCAGGCCCAGGTGCAGGACGCGGTGCGCTCCATCGACATCTTCGACCCCACCAGCGAGGTCTCCCGGTTCGAGGAGAAGGTGCGACGGCAGGAGGCGCAGGTCGCCGGCGCCGCCGAGGTCGCCGCGTCGTCCATCGACCAGCAGTTCGAGGAGCTCGAGGACAGCGCGACGTCCGTGGAGGTCGAGGCCCGTCTGGCCGACCTCAAGCGCGGAGCGACGGCCATCGGCAGCTGACCCACGGAGGACGGTCACTTCGGAGTGCCCGACGCACTCTGAAGTGCCGTCTTCCGCTCCAGCCCCCGGCGTTCGACGATGACAGTGTGACCACCGCGTACTCCGACCTCCGTCCCGACGTCGACCGGATCCTCGCCAGCATCGTCTACGCCACCATGACCACGGTCGACCAGCGGCACCGGCCCCGCTCGCGGGTGCTCATCCCCGTCTGGGAGGTGGCCGGCGGCGCGCCGCTGGGCTGGCTGGCGACGTTCCCGACGCCGGTGAAGGTGGCGCACCTGGCCGCGAACCCGCACGCGACGTTCTCCTACTGGAGCGCCGCCCAGGACACCGTCGCCTTCGACACCGCCGCCACCTGGGTGGACGACCCCGAGACGAAGCGGCGGGTGTGGCGCCTGTACGAACAGGGCAGCCCCCGCGGCGTCGGCTACCCGCCGGGCCGGTTCTGGCCGGCGGCGGAGCACGAGTCGTTCGGCGTACTGCGCCTGGAGCCGTACCGCGTGCAGGTGCTGCTCGGCCGCGACCTCGCCGCCGGCCGGCCGTCGCGCATCTGGACTCCGGCGCGTGCGGCCGTTCGCTAGTTCGCCGCTTTGCGCAAGTTGGCCGTCCCCCTGCTGCCCATTTTCTCAGCCGCGCACGCGCGCCTCAAGCGGACTCATGGGCGCTTCGCGCGACGACGACCGCTTGACCCGCACGCACGCGGTCTAAGAACGGGCAGCTATCAGGGGGACGGGGGAAGTGCGGGCACAGCCCGCCCCGGTCCACCGTCCGCCGCCAGCTGGCCCCGGGGCGACTGTTGATCATGGAGAAAGTCGGCTCGATCGCGTCGAAACGGCCGACCTTCTCCATGATCAACTCGGCCCGTTGTTGCCACTCCCCGGCGAACGGAAGCGGCAACCCCGCGCGTCAACCACCCGCCACCACCTGCTCGACCGCCGCGGCGGCGACCGAGGCGAGCGACGACGGCGCGCCGGCGCGGACCCGGACGCGTAGCGCGGCCGGCTGGATCGGCGGCAGGCCGGCCAGCGGCGCCAGTCCCTCCGGCCGCCCACCCACCCCCGCCAGCACCGCCACCCCGAGGCCGGCCCGGGCGGCCGCCAGGATGCCCGCGAGGTACGCCGCCTCGCAGGCGATCGCCGGCTCCCGCCCAGCCGCGCCGAGCGCCTCGACCGCCCGCCGCCGCAGGGCGCAGGGCTCGTCGAACACGACCAGGGGCAGCGGTTCGCCGGGCGGCGGCAGCCGGAAGCCGGGCGCGGCGTACCAGCGCAGCGGCAGCCGGCCGGCGAAGGTGCCGCGGTCGGCGCTGAGCACGACCGCCACGTCGACGCTGCCGTTGTCGACGGCCTGGGCGAGCCGGCCGCTGCGGTCCAGCCGGAACCGGACCTGCCGCCGCGGGAACGCCGCCCGCAGCGCCGTCGCGATCTCGGGCAGCAGCTGGTCGGCGGCGTGCTCGGAGGAGCCGACGACGATGACGCCGTCGGAGGACTCGACGCCGAGCCGGCGCAGGGCCTCGTCGTGCGCGGTGAGGATGCGCCGGGCCTCGGCCAGCAGCGCCTCGCCCGCGGGCGTGAACCGGCCACGCCGCCCGTCGCGGACGACGAGCGGCCGGTCCAGCACCTTCTCCAGTTTGCGTACGTGCTGGCTGACCGCGCTCTGGGTGATGTGCAGCGCGGCCGCGGCGCGGTGGAATCCGCCGCACTCGGCGACGGCGACGAGGCTGCGCAGCGGCACGATGTCGAGGACGGCGCTCATGGACCGATCAGCGTTCGCGATCGATCACGATCAGTATTCGATGTTGGACAGATCGGGGCCGATCCCCGCAGAATCGTTCGCATGACCCCACTCCAGGACACCGCCACCGGCGAGCGGCTCGCTCGCTCGGCGCTGCGGCACGTCCTGGAGCCGGCCCGCATCCTGACGGTCCGGCGCAGCGTCGACCTGCTGCGCACGGCCAGCGCGCTCTGTCGCTGAGCTCCCACTCCGGCACCACCTCGCTCGCCTGACGGCGGGCGGCCGTCTGCCGCCATGCCGTAAAGCCTAGTAAATCCATCGGCTTTAAGTATTTCAACGGAGCGTCCATCGATGAGAACCCGCACGCTGACCACCGTCCTCGCCGCCCTGCTCCTGCTGGCCGGCTGCGCGGGCGACACCTCGCCCACCAGCCAGGGCGCGACCGGCCAGAACGCCGCCGGCGGCAGCCTCACCTGGGGCTGGCATCTCCCGTCGACCTGGGACCCGGTGACGTCCACCGTCGGCCAGGACGTGCACGTGCTGTCGCTCGCCTACGCGGCGCTGACCAAGCAGGACGTCGACGGCAACGCGGTGCCCGCGCTGGCGGAGAGCTGGACCTACAACGAGACCGGCGACGAGGTCACCTTCACCCTGCGCGACGGGCTGACGTTCACCGACGGCACGCCGCTCGACGCCGAGGCGGTCAGGGCCAGCTTGCTGCGCGGCCGCGACGCTCCCGACTCGACGATCGGCGCCCAGCTCAGCGTCGTCACCGACGTCAGGGTGGACAGTCCCACCGAGGTGACGCTGCTGCTCAACCAGCCCGACTACCAGATCCCGCTGCTGCTGTCGGGCAAGACCGGCATGATCGTCAGCCCCACGGCGGTGGCCGAAGACGTCGAGGGCCTCGCGACGAAGCCCGTCGGCGCCGGGCCGTTCGCGCTGGACGAGTACGTCCCGGCGTCGCACGCCACACTGCACAAGAACGAGGACTACTGGGACGCGGACGCCATCCTGGTCGACGACTTCGAGCTGCGGGTGCCGCCGGACCCGACGGTCGCGGTCGCGGGCATCCAGTCCGGCCAGTTCGACGTCGCCGTCATCCCGCCGGCGCAGCTCGAGGCGGCCCGGGCGGCCGGGCTCGAGGTCGACGTCATCGACGTGTTCACGGTGCGGGTGCTGGACGTGAACAACACCGTGGAGCCGTTCGACGACCCGCGGGTCACGCAGGCGATCAGCCACGCGATCGACCGGCAGTCGCTCGTCGACGTCGCGTTCTTCGGCGAGGGCGACCCGAACTGGCAGCCGTTCCCGCGCGACTACCTCGCCTGGAACGAGGAGCTCGACCAGCTGTACCCGTTCGACCAGGACCGCGCCCGCGAGCTGCTGGCCGAGGCCGGCTACCCCGACGGCGTCGCCGTCACGCTCACCACCAGCGCCGAGAACGACCCGCTGGCCGAGCTCCTGCAGCAGCAGCTCCAAGAGGTCGGCATCGACGTGACGTTGGAGGTCGCGACGCCCGGCGCGAACAACTACGTGACCCGGCAGTACCCGTTCGTCGTGGACAGCTTCTCCGGCCGCGAGTCGCCGCTGCAGTCGCTGGAGGTGCTGTTCGGGCCGGAAGGGCTGATGAACCTGGGCCGCAACGCGCCGCCGGAGATCCAGGCCGCCATCGACGTCGCCCGCTCCACCCCGCTGGACGACCCCGGCTACGAGCAGGCCGTCCAGGACGCCGTCGCCGCCGCCGTCACCACCATGCCGAACACGTTCCTGTTCACCTGGCCGCGGATCTTCGCCCGCGACCCGTCCGTGCAGGGCCTCGAGCACTACATCGGCACCCAGCGGTTCGAGGGTGTCACGGTGGGGCGGTGACGGTGTGCGCGCACTCCACGCGGCCGGCCGGGCCGCACTGATCGCGGTCCCGGTGCTGCTGATCGCCACGTTCATCACCTTCGGCCTGGGCGCGCTGAGCGACCAGAACCCGGCCGCGGCGGCCATGGGCGAGACGGCGACGCAGGCCGACATCGACCGACTCAACCACGAGTTCGGCCTGGACCGGCCGTTCCTGGAGCGGTACGTGACCTGGATCGGCGACGCGGTCACCGGCGACCTCGGCCGGTCCTGGTTCACCCACATCCCGGTGGCGGAGAGCATCGGGCAGCGGCTGCCGGTCAGCCTGTCGATCGCCGCACTGGCGCTGCTGCTGGCGGTCGTGCTGGGCGCGGCGGCCGGCATCGGCGCGGCGCTGACGGCCGGCAGCTGGTTCGACCGGGCGGTGACGGCGGTCTGCGCGGCGCTGTCGACGATCCCGGCGTTCGTGGCCGGCATCGCGCTGATCGTGGTGTTCGCGGTGCTGGTGCCGGTGCTCCCGGCCGGCGGGTACGTGCCGCCGTCGCAGGGCGTGGGGCCGTGGCTGACGTACCTGCTGCTGCCCGCGGTCGCGCTCAGCCTGGACAGCGCCGCCGACCTCGCCCGCCAGCTGCGCACCGGCCTGGTCACGACGCTGCGGGAGAACTACGTCACCGGCGCGGTCGTGCGCGGCCTCGGCCCGCGCCGGGTGGTGTTCGGGCACGCGCTGCGCAACGGCGCCGGCCCGGCCGTCGCGGTGCTCGGGCTGCACGTGCCGCGGCTGATCGGCGGCGCCGTCATCACCGAGACGGTGTTCGCGATGCCGGGCCTCGGGCAGCTGGCGACGACCGGCGCGTTGCAGGGCGACGTGCCGGTCGTGCAGGGGACCCTGCTGGTGGCGATCGCGCTGGTGCTGGTCTCCAGCGTGCTGGTCAACGTGGCGCTGGCGCGGCTGCGGCCGGCATCGGGGCGGACGGCATGAGGGCCTTGCGGCTGGCCGTCCGGCAGCCTGCGGCGCGCGTCGCGCTGGGGGTGCTCGGCGTCGTCGTGCTGCTGATGGTCGCCGGGTCGTGGCTGGCACCGTACGACCCGCTGCACCAGGACACGACGGCGATCCTGGCCGGTCCCAGCGCGGAGCACTGGCTGGGTACCGACTACGTGGGCCGCGACGTGCTCAGCCGGCTGCTGGCCGGGTCGCGGCTGTCGGTGATCGCCGCCGCGGAGGCGGTCGGGCTGGGGCTGCTGCTCGGCGTGCTGCCCGGGCTGGCGTCGGTGTACCTCGGGCGGGTCTTCGAGTGGCTGTCGCTGCGGGTGATGGACGGGCTGATGGCGCTGCCGTTCATCATCTTCGCGATCGCCGTGGCGGCGCTGCTGGGCAACGGGCTGCACCAGGCCATGTTCGCCGTCGGGGTGCTGATGGCGCCGTCGTTCTACCGGGTCACCCGGGCCGCGGCGATCGGGCTGCGGCAGGCGCAGTACGTCGAGGCGGCGACGCTGTTCGGCGCCACCCGCTGGCGGATCGTCCGCACCCACGTCTGGCAGAAGGTGCTGCCGACGGTCGTGGTGACGACGGCGACCGCGATGGCCGGCGCGCTGCTGGTGGTGTCGTCGCTGACGTTCCTCGGCATCGGCGTGCAGCCGCCCGCGCCGACGTGGGGCGGGATGCTGGCCAGCGACCTCGGCTACCTCAGCCAGCGCCCGTTCGGCCCGCTCGCGCCGGCGCTGCTGATCATCGTCACCGTCGCCGCGCTCAACGCGCTGGCCGACGCCATCACCGTCGACCCCGCCACCACCCAGGAGGCCCCGGATGCTCTTCGTCGATGACCTGCACCTGAGCACCACCGGCGGCACCGAACTGGTGCACGGCGTGAGCTTCGCCCTCGCGCCCGGCGAGGCGATCGGCCTGGTCGGCGAGTCCGGCAGCGGCAAGACGCTGACCTGCCGGGCGATCCTGGGCGTCCCACCGCCGGGGGTCACCGTCAGCGGCGGCACGATCCGGCTGGCCGGCGACGACGTCGCCCACTACACGCGGCGGCAGTGGGACCGCGCCCGCGGGCCGCGGATCGCCGCCGTCTTCCAGGACCCGGCGTCGTACCTGAACCCGTCGCTGACGGTGGGCCGCCAGCTCGGCGAGGTGCTGCGGGTCAAGAGCGGCCTGCACCGCCGGGTCGCCAAGGCGCGCGCCGTCGAGCTGCTGGCGTCGATGGGGCTGCACCGGCCCGAGCACGTGCACGACCAGTACCCGTACGAGCTGTCCGGCGGCATGCTGCAACGCGTCCTCATCGCCATCGCCGTCTCCGGCGACCCGGACCTGCTGATCGCCGACGAGGCGACGACGGCGCTCGACGTCACCGTCCAGGCCGAGGTGCTGAACCTGATCGCGGCGCTGCGGGCCGAACGACGGCTGTCGCTGCTGCTGGTGTCGCACGACCTCGCCGTCGTGGCGCAGCTGTGCGACCGCGTCGTCGTGCTGCGCGACGGGCGGGTGGTGGAGTCCGGGCCGACCCGCCAGGTGCTCGACGACCCCGCCGACCCGTACACCCGCGCGCTGGTCGCCGACCACCGCGAGTACGGCCTGCACCGGCTGGTGGCCCGATGAGCGCGCTGGAGGTGGACGGCGTCGAGGTCCGGCTGGGCCGCCGCGCGACGACGCCGATCCTGCACGGCGTCGACCTCACCGCACGCTCCGGCGAGATCGTCGGGCTGATCGGCGAGACCGGGTCCGGCAAGACGACGCTGGCCCGGGCGGTCGTCGGGCTGGCGCCGCTGCACGCCGGAACCGTCCGGGTCGACGGCACGCCGGTGTCCGGGCTGCGCGGCGCGGAGCTGCGCCGGTTCCGCCGCGGCGGACGGGTCCAGTACGTGTTCCAGGACCCGCTGCGCTCACTCGACCCGGACGTGACGGTGCTCGACTCCGTCGCCGAAGGACCGGCGATCCGCGGCGACGGCCAGGGCGCGGACCGGCGGGCGCGCGCCGTCGCCGCCCTGGAGCAGGTCGGGCTGGACCCCGCGCTCGGCGACCGGCTGCCCGGGCGGCTCTCCGGCGGCCAGCGCCAACGCGTCACGATCGCCCGCGCGCTCGCCGTCGACCCCCGGGTGCTGCTGCTGGACGAGCCGGTCAGCGCGCTGGACGCGGCCAACCGCAACCACGTGCTGCGGCTGCTGGACCGGCTGCGGCGCGAGCGCGAGGTGGCGATCGTGCTGATCACGCACGACCTCGGCTCGCTGGCCGGCATCGCCGACCGGATCGTCGTCCTCTACCGCGGGCGCGTCGTCGAGGAGGGTCCGGCCGCGCGGGTGCTGCTCGAGCCCGCGGACCCCTACACCCAGCGGCTGATCGCGTCCGTCCCGAGCATCGACGGACCCCGTCCCATCTACGCAAGGAGCACGACATGACACTGGAAGTCCTCGGCATGGTCGGCACCAAGGAGGGCTCGGAGAGCCTCGGCTGGCGTCCCGGCCCGGTCGTCGACCCCGCCTACCTGCACCGGTTCGCGCAGGCGCACGAGCTGGCCGGGTTCGACCGGGTGCTGATCGGCTACAGCGCGTCCTCGCCGGACGGCTTCGCCGTCGCCGCCTCCGTGCTGCACCGGACCGAGCGGCTCAAGGTGCTCATCGCCCACCGGCCCGGGTTCGTGCAGCCGACGCTGGTGGCCCGCAAGCTGGCCACGCTGGACCACCTCACCGGCGGCGGGCGCGTCGCGATCCACCACATCACCGGCGGCAGCGAACAGGACCAGCAGCGCGACGGCGACTACGCGGAGAAGGACGCGCGGTACCGGCGCACCGGCGAGTTCATCGAGGTGCTGCGCCGCACGCTCACGTCGGCCGAGCCGTTCGACCACGAGGGCGAGTTCTACCGCTACACCGGCGCGTTCAGCACGGTGAAGCCCGCGACGCCGGACGGCATCCCGGTGTACTTCGGCGGCCAGTCCGACGCCGCCGTCGAGACCGGAGCCCGGCACACCGACGTCTACATGCTGTTCGGCGAGCCGCTGGCGGCGACGGCGGAGCGGATCGCGCTGATCCGGGCCCGCGCCGCCGAGCTGGGGCGGACGGTCGAGTTCAGCCTGTCGACCCGGCCGATCGTCGCCGACACCGAGGACGCCGCGTGGGCCCGGGCCCGCGAGATCTACGACCAGGCCGTCGAGGTGAAGTCGCGCGCGGGCACGGACGACGGCTGGTGGGGCCCGCGCCGCCGCACGACCGAACGCAACGCCGTCTCGTCGAACCGGCTGCAGGAGCACGCCGCCGTCCAGGACGTGCACGACGAGCGGCTGTGGTTCGGCATCACCAAGCTGTTCGGCCCGACCGGCAACTCGACCGCGCCCGTCGGCACGCCGGCGCAGGTGGCCGAGGCGCTGCTGAAGTACTACGACCTCGGCGTCACGAGGTTCCTCATCCGCGGCTTCGACCCGGTGAACGACGTGCTGCGCTGGGGCGAGGACCTGGTGCCGCTGCTGCGCTCGGGCGCGGCGGCGCGGGCGGGGACGGCGGCCGCATGAGCGTCGACGACGCCAACCGCGTCTGGCACGGACGGCTGGAACACGTCCGCGGCGCCGGACTGTCCAGCGACACCGCCCAGACGTCCGGGATGAAGCGGTTCGAGGCGATCTCCGGCCGGACCGTCGGGTCGTCGAAGCTCTGGATGGGCCGCACCGACGTCGCGCCCGCCACGAACTCCGGCGACCACCACCACGGCGAGGCCGAGACCGCCATCTACGTGAAGGCGGGGCACCCGGTGTTCGTCTTCGCCGACGGCGACCAGGAGATCCGCATCGAGACCGAGCCGGGCGACTTCGTGTTCGTGCCGCCGTACGTGCCGCACCGCGAGGAGAACCCGTCGCCGGACGAGGAGGCGGTCGTGGTGATCGCCCGCAGCACGCAGGAGGGAATCGTGGTCAACCTGCCCAGCCTCTGGGCGACGGACGGCGTCGCGGGCGACGCCGAGTGCGCACCGGAGGCGGACGCATGAGCGTCGTCGAGGCCGCTCCCGGAGTCGTCGCGTTCGACCCGCCGGCCGGGGTGACGGCGCGCGGGACCGTCGTCGTGCTGCCCGGGCGCGGTGAGCACGGCGGGGTGTACGAGCGGTTCGGCCGGCGGCTGGCCGCCGACGGGTACGTGGTGCGGGCGCTGGACGAGGCCCCGGCCACGGCATCGGCGGCGGGCGCGGCCGTGGCGGCCGTGCTGGCGGTCCCGGGTCTCCCCCGGCCGTACGTGCTGGCCGGCTCGGACACCGGCGCGGTGCTGGCGCCGGCCGTGGCCGGTCCGCTCGGCGTCGACGCGGTGGTGCTGGCCGGGTATCCGGTGGCCGGTGGCGCGGCCGAGGCCGGGATCGAGGCGCGCACGGCCTGCCCGGTGCACGCCGGCCGGCTGCGCGACGACCCGCGGTTCGTCGCCGCGGCGCTGGCCGGCCCGGTGCCCGGCGGCGCCCCGCTGGACGCCGTCGAGGTGCCGGTGCTGGCGCTGCACGGCGCCGCCGACACCGTCAGCCCCTACCCGGCCGCCCGCGCCGCGCTGTCCGCCGTCCCCGACCTCGTGCTGGTGACGCTGGCCGGCGGCCGGCACGACGCGTTCAACGACCGGTCGCACCGCACCGCCGCGGCGCACGTCGTGCTGTTCCTGGAGGACCTGCGCGCCGGCGCCGCCGTGGCGACGTCCGAGCGCCTGGACTGACTCGTGGGGGTGGCTGACGGGCCTTCGACGGCGCGGATCGACGCCCAGACGCCGCCCGCATCCACCAATACCCGTCAGACACCCCCACCGAGGAGGACCCATGTCCGTCAGCGCCGACACCTTCCGCAGCGTCTTCCGCCGGTACGCGACCGGGGTCGTGGTGATCACGGCCTCGGCCGGCGGACGGCCCGCCGGGCTGACCGCGACGTCGCTGGCGTCGGTCTCGCTCGACCCGCCGCTGCTGTCGTTCGCGGTGTCGGCGACGGCGTCGGCGTGGCCGTCGTTCGCGGCCGCCGGCTCGGTCGTCGTCAACTTCCTCGACGCCGGCCAGCACCACATCGCGACCCGGTTCGCCACCAGCGGCATCGACCGCTTCGCCGCCCCGACGGCATGGTCGCGGCTGGCGTCGGGCGAGCCCGTCCTCGACGACGCGCCGTCGCACCTGCGGGCGCGGGTGACGCACCGCCTGCCGGTGGGCGACCACGTCATCGTCGTGGCCCGGGTGGTCGACGCGGCCGTGACGGCGGCGTCGGCCACCGCCCCGCTGGTCTACCACGCCGGCGCCTACGGGACGGTGGCTCCGGCGGTGGTCAGCAGGCTTTGACCCAGGAGCACTCGACGTCGTCGGGGAGGTCGGCGGCGGGGATGTCGGGGCTGGTCATGCGGGCCGCGGCGGTCTCGGAGTGGGTGGCCAGCCGCACGGCGATGCGGTCCTCCAGGTCGCTCGGCTTGCCGCTGAGGTAGTCGTTGAGCACGATCGAGAACACCAGCCGCCGCCCGTCGGCGTCGTCGACGTAGCCCGAGAGCGCCGACGCGCCCGTCAGCGAGCCGGTCTTCGCGTGCACGTTGCCGGCGGCCGGGGTGTCGCGCATCCGCGAGCGCAGCGTGCCGCCGACCATCCGGTCGGACGCGCCGGCGATCGGCAGCGTCTCGTACCAGGCGTCGAACCAGGGCCGGTTCTGCGCGGCGACCAGCAGGTCGGCCAGCTCGGCGGCCGGGATCAGGTTGCGCCGGGACAGCCCGGACCCGTCGCGGTTCGCGACCGTGGGGGTGTCGACGCCGAAGCCGGCGAGGCGGTCGCGCAGGACGGCGAGCCCGGCGGCCCAGGTGCCCTCGCCCGCGACCTCGCGGCCCATCGCCTTGATCAGCACCTCGGCGTGGCCGTTGTTGCTGAGCTTGAGGAACGGCACCATCAGCTCGCTCAGCGGCATCGACTCGTGCTCGGCGACGACGGAGGCGCCGGAGGGCGTGACGCCGCGGCCGATGCCGCCGGTGACCCGCACGCCCTCGGCCGCCAGTGCCTTGACGAACACGTCGGCGGCGTAGTCGGTCGGCTCGGCGACGCTGGCCCACTCGCTCACGCCGCTGCCGCCCGCCGCGACGGTGCCGGACACGACGATGCGGTCGGTGCCGTGCTCGCGCTCGACCGAGACGTCGTTCGCCGTGCCGGTGGTGGCCTCGCCGACGATCGTGACGGCGTCGGTGTGCGGCGTGAGGGTGACGACGGCGGGCGCGCCCGCAGTGGCGCCCGGGTCGACGTTGACGATGACGGTGCCGGCGTCGTAGTCGGTGTCGGGCGCCACCGTGAGCGCCGAGACCGGCGCCGCGTAGTAATACGGCTCGTCATCCCAGGCCCAGTCGTTGCCGAGCCGGACGTCGTCGAACCAGGTGTCGTCGGCCAGCACCCGCCCGGACACCACGCGGACCCCGTCGGCCGCCAGCTCCTTCGCCAGCGTCGCGTAGTCCGACGCCAGCATCGTCGGGTCGCCGGTGCCGCGCAGGTACACGTCGCCGCGCAGGATCGGCCCGCTCCGCTGCCCCGTCGTCGCGACGGTGGTCGCGAACGTGTGGTCCGGCCCAAGTACGTCCAGCGCGACGGCCGAGGTCAGCAGCTTCTCGTTCGACGCCGGCATCAGCCGCTCGTCGGCGTCGTGCTCGTACAGCGTCTCGCCGGTCGCGGCGTCGCGCACGACCACCGACGCCTGACCGCCGTCCAGCCGCGGATCGTCGAGGATCGCGTCGAGGTCGGCGGTCAGGGCGTCGGGTGGAGCCGCCTCCGGCTCCGCCGCCAGCAGGTGTGAGGCGACGTTCCCCGTCACGACCAGCGCGGTGGCGCCGGCCGTGACGGCCAGAGTGCGGGTCCAGGTGGCCATCGTGTGCTCCTTGGTCGGGAGCGACACGATGGTCTATACCATTGCGTTAGTCAAGATCCAATGCGGGCGACGGACCGGTTGACGGCGCTGACGATGGCCTTGAGCGACGCCGTGACGATGTTGGGGTCGATGCCGACGCCCCAGAACACCTCGCCGCCGACCGAGCACTCGAGGTACGCGGCCGCCTTCGCGTCGGCGCCGGACGTGAGCGCGTGCTCGGCGTAGTCGAGCACCCGGACGTCGTGGCCGATGCTGCGCAGTGCGTCGGTGAACGCGTCGATCGGGCCGTCGCCGCTGCCGTGCAGCACCTGCCGCTCGCCGTCGACGTACACCCCGACCTGCAGGGCGTCGCGCTCCCCCGCCGCCGACGACGTGTGCACCGAGTTCAGCGCCAGCGGGGTGTCGCGCTCGAGGTACTCGGCGCGGAACACCTCGCCCATGCGCGCGGGCTCGACCTCGCCGCCCTCGCCGTCGGTGAGGCCCTGGACGACGCCGGAGAACTCGATCTGCAGCCGGCGCGGGAGGTCGAGCTGGTGCTCGGTCTTCATGATGTACGCGACGCCGCCCTTGCCGGACTGCGAGTTGACCCGGATGACCGCCTCGTACGTGCGGCCGACGTCCTTCGGGTCGACCGGCAGGTACGGGACCTCCCAGGTGTGGTCCTCGACGGCGACGCCGGCCTCCTTGGCGTCGCGCTCCAGCGCCTCGAAGCCCTTCTTGATGGCGTCCTGGTGGCTGCCCGAGAACGCCGTGTAGACGAGGTCGCCGCCCCACGGGTGCCGCTCGGGCACCGGCAGCTGGTTGCAGTACTCGACCGTGCGGCGGATCTCGTCGATGTCGCCGAAGTCGATCTGCGGGTCGATGCCCTGCGTGAACAGGTTCATTCCGAGCGTGACGAGGTCGACGTTGCCGGTGCGCTCGCCGTTGCCGAACAGGCACCCCTCGACACGGTCGGCCCCGGCCAGCAGCCCCAGCTCGGCCGCCGCGACCCCCGTCCCGCGGTCGTTGTGCGGGTGCAGCGAGAGGATCATCGACTCGCGGTGCGGCAGGTTGCGGTGCATCCACTCGATGGAGTCGGCGTACACGTTCGGCGTCGCCATCTCCACCGTCGCCGGCAGGTTGACGATCATCTTCCGGTCCGGCGTCGGCTGCAGCACGTCGGCGACGGCGCCGCAGATCTCCGCCGCGTACTCCAGCTCGGTGCCGGTGTAGGACTCGGGCGAGTACTCCCAGTAGATCTCGGTGTCCGGGGTGATCGCCTCGGCGTACTTCTGCGCCGCCCGCGCCCCCGTGGTGGCGATGTCGGTGATGCCGTCGCGGTCGAGCCCGAACACGACGCGGCGCTGCAGGATCGACGTCGAGTTGTACAGGTGGACGATGGCCTGCTTCGCGCCCACCAGCGACTGGAAGGTGCGCTCGATGAGGTGGTCGCGGCACTGCGTCAGCACCTGGATGACGACGTCGTCGGGGATGTGCTCGCCCTCGATCAGCTCGCGGACGAAGTCGAAGTCGGTCTGGCTGGCGGCCGAGAAGCCGACCTCGATCTCCTTGTAGCCCATGCGCACCAGCAGCTGGAACATGCGCATCTTGCGCTCGGCGTTCATCGGGTCGATGAGCGCCTGGTTGCCGTCGCGCAGGTCGACGGCGCACCACTGGGGTGCGGTCTCGATGCGCCTGGTCGGCCAGGTGCGGTCCGGGAGGTCGACGGCGATCTGCTCGTGGAACGGCCGGTAGCGGTTCGCCGGCATACCGGACGGACGTTGCGCGGGCGGCCAGACGTTGGCGGTGGTCATGGCGGGGAGGCTCCTGCTCGGGAGGGTCGGACACAGCGCGACCGGCAGCGCGAACTCACCGCGACAGGGGAGCCGGTCTAGCGGACCCCGTCGCGGCAGCTAAGCAGGAGGCTGAAACGCCGCACGGTCATTGACTCTAGCACCCGGCGCCGGGCTGGGTGTCGGGAGGCGCCGGCCCCGCCCGCCTCGCTCGTTCCTCGCTCGGACGCCCGAGCCTACCCCTGCCGGCGCCTCCCGACACCCAGCCCTCTCAGGTGTGCTCGGTCAGAAGCCCAAGCGGCCGAGTTGCTTGGGGTCGCGCTGCCAGTCCTTGGCGACCTTGACGTGCAGGTCGAGGTAGACGGGGGTGCCGAGCAGCCGCTCGATCTGATGGCGGGCCTTCGTGCCGACGTCGCGCAGCCGGGAGCCCTTGTGGCCGATGACGATGGCCTTCTGGCTGTCGCGTTCGACGTACAGGCTGGCGTGGATGTCCAGCAGCGGCCGGTCCTCGGGACGGTCCTCGCGCGGGATCATCTCCTCGACCACGACGGCGATGGAGTGCGGCAGCTCGTCGCGGACGCCCTCGAGCGCGGCCTCGCGGACCAGCTCGGCGATCAGCGTCTCCTCCGGCTCGTCGGTCAGCTCGCCGTCGGGGTAGAGCGGCGGACCCTCGGGCAGCTGGGCCAGCAGCAGCTCCGTGACGAGGCCGACCCGGTCGCCCGTCGTCGCCGAGACCGGGACGACGTCGGCCCACTCGATGCCGGTCTCGGCGCCCAGCTCGGCGACGGCGGTCAGCTGCTCGGCCAGCCGGGAAGGACTGACCAGGTCGGTCTTCGTGACGACGGCCAGCTTCGGAGTGCGCCGCAGCGCGGCCAGCTCGGTGGCGATGAACCGGTCGCCTGTGCCGACGGCCTCGTTCGCCGGGACGCACAGCCCGATGACGTCGACCTCGGCCCACGTGGTGCGGACGAGGTCGTTGAGCCGCTGGCCCAGCAGCGTGCGCGGCCGGTGCAGCCCGGGGGTGTCGACGATGACCAGCTGGCCGTCGCTGCGGTGCACGATGCCGCGGATGGCGTGCCGGGTGGTCTGCGGGCGGTTCGAGGTGATCGCGATCTTCTCGCCGACCACGGCGTTGGTCAGGGTCGACTTGCCCGCGTTGGGCCGCCCGACGAAGCAGGCGAAGCCGGAGCGGAAGCCCTCGTAGTCACCGATCACGGTGTCGAGTCTCCCATCTCCGGCGCCACGACGGAGCCGACTTGTACACTCGTACCAGTTTTCTGGTACAGTCGTACAGGAATTCAGATCGACAGGAGGACATCATGGCGTGGCTCTACGTGATCGTCGGCGGGCTGTTCGAGACCGCCTTCGCGATCTCGCTCAAGGAGTCCAACGGGTTCACCCGGCTCTGGCCGACGGTGAGCTTCGCCGTCACGGTCGCGATCAGCATGGGCCTGCTCGGCCTCGGCCTGCGCGAACTGCCGGTCGGCACGGCGTACGCGGTCTGGGTCGGCATCGGCGCGGTCGGCACGGCCATCGCAGGCATGCTGTTCTTCAACGACCCGGCGACGTTGCTGCGGCTCTCGGCGATCGGCCTCATCGTGGGCGGCGTCGTCCTGCTGAACCTGTCCGGCGGATCGGGGCACTGATGGCCACGGCGAAGGGCGAGCAACGGCGCACCGCGCTGGTCCGCG
This sequence comes from Jiangella alba, assembly GCF_900106035.1. GTDB lineage: Bacteria > Actinomycetota > Actinomycetes > Jiangellales > Jiangellaceae > Jiangella > Jiangella alba. Next base: position 3,215,225 of record NZ_FNUC01000004.1, on the reverse strand, counting down.
CCGCCGCTGACCTGCTGCAGGGCGGCGGACTGGAGGCGGTCAGCCACCGCGCGGTGGCGGGCCGGGCGGGGCTGCCCCTGGGTGCCACGACGTACTACTTCGCCGACCTGACGGAGCTGCGCCGGGCCGCGGTCGACGCCCTGGCCGAGGACGACGTCGCGCGCATGGCCGCCGCCGTCGAGGCGCTGCCCACCCGGCGTCGCGACCCGGCCACGGCGGCCCGGCTGATCGCCACCCTGCTGACGCCGGACGAGTACGGCGCGCTGGTCGCCTGGTACGAACGCTACGTGCTGGCCGCCCGCGAGCCGCTGTTCGCGGCCGCCGCGCGGCGCAGCAACGCGGCGGCGCTCGAGAGCGTGGCGGCCGTGCTGAAGCGGTCCGAGATGACGGCTGACGTGCCGCCGCACGTGGTCCTCGCGGTGGTCGACGGCGCGGTGCTCGGCGCGCTGGCCGACGGCGCGGAGCTGGCGGGGGCGCGCACCGCGGCGGCCGACGCCCTCACCGTCGTGCTCGAGCGCGCCTGAACCGGGCACGGACACGACGACGCCGGCCGGGGGCGAAACCCCGGCCGGCGTCGGTGTGGACGGACTCAGCGGCCGCCGCGGCGGCGCAGCGCCTCGTCGATCTCCGGGTCGCCGAGCTGGCTCAGCCAGGTCAGCAGCTCCGGGTAGGTCGACGGGTTGGCGGCGACGTACTTGCGCAGCCCCGGCTCCTGGGCCGCGATGTCGGCCAGCGTCTGCAGCGGCGTGTTCGGGTCGAGCGCCGTGCGGGCGTCGAACCCGGGCGCACCGCTGACGGCCGGCTGGTCGACCCGCGTCGCCGGCTCGACCCGCGGCTGGTCGATCCGAGTGGCGGTGTCGTCGGCGGCGGACTGGCCGACGGCGAGGCCACTGATCGGGCCCGGCTTGGCCTCGCTGAGCAGACCCTCACCGGCGGCCGCCGGCTTCGCGTCGCCGGCGGGGACCTCCGGGCTGGCCGGCACCTCGCCACCCTTGGCGGCGTCGGCCTTGGCGGCCTCGGTCTTGGCGGCCTCGGTCTTCTCGGCGGCTTTGGCGTCGGCCCTGGCCTTCACCTCGTCGGCCTTCGCCTTCGCCTCCGCGGCCTTCGCCTCAGCCTTCGCCTCGGCCTTCCCCTTGGCGTCGTCGGCCTTCGCCTCGGCCGGGCGGGCCGCCGCGGCACCGGCGCCGGCAGCGGCCGCACCGGCGGCGACACCACCGGTCGCGGCCCCGCCGGTCGCGGCGCCGGACGCCGCGGGAGCGGACGAGCCGTTGCCGTTGCCCGGCAGCACGCTGCTCAGGTTGAGCTGGCTGGCGCCGACCGGGCCGTACTCGGCACGCACCGACGGCGGCGCCGTCAGCACCACGAACAGCGCCACCCCGAACCACCAGAGCACGCTGATGATCGCGGCGTCGACGACCGCGACGGACGCGTCGTCGGAGGCGCCCAGGATGGCCGCGATGACGATGCCCAGCAGGATGAACACCCCGCCGGCCACGACGGCGATGGCCCGGCCCGCGTTCGGGTCGCGGGCCAGCGCGTTGCGGCCGACCAGCGCGGCCAGCGCCAGGATCAGCATGAGCACCAGGACCACGATGGCCAGGCCGCGGCCGTCCTCGACCCCGATGATGCTCAGCACGTACAGCACGACCCCGGCACCCGCCGTGACCATGACCAGCTCGAGCATGCGGACGCCGACGCCGGACCAGTAGGCCGCACCTGGCGTGTGCCGGTACTGCGCCCGCAGGCCCGGCGCGGCCGCCGCGACGGCGAGGGCCGGGACGAGGATCAGCTGCGGGCCGAACGTGCTCAGGCTCCAGGAGTCGCGCATGGTCGTCTCGGCGCCGAGCTGCCACACGCCGACGAACAACGCCACGAGGCCCACCAGCAGCAGCACGTCGCGCCAGGCGGCGTCGCCGCGCAGCACGCCCAGCAGCGGCAGCGCGCCCAGCGCCAGGAAGAACAGCATGGAGACGATGACGGCCGCGACGACCTCCCAGTCGGCGCCCTCGGCGGCGTCGGTGAGGAAGGTGATGATGCTGACCAGCGTCAGCAGCGCGAACAGCCCGCCGGTGCCGAGCGTGGCCCAGCGCCACAGCGTGCCGTCGCCGGTCGGCGACTGCTCGGCCTCGCGGCCCTGCGCGGCCAGCAGCGCGCCGGCCAGGCCGAACGTGATGCCGACGCCCACGCCGTCGCCGCGGTTCTCGCCGACGTAGCCGAGCACCAGCGTGATCAGCACGACCACGACGTACGGCGCGTTGGCGGCCAGCCGGGCCAGCCGCAGCTCGGCCGTGCCCCACGACGCCGGCAGCACGCCGCCGCGCTTGAGGTACGGCAGCGACAGGGACAGCACCGACAGCAGCGTCACCAGGACGACGTAGACCTTGCCGGTGACGGTGTCGGTGAGGTCCCACGGCATGCCGAACGAGACGAGCAGGAGCACCAGCGCGACGATGTCGCGGGCGTAGTCCAACGCGGGGATGTCCGCGAACGGGTTGCGCGCGGGCGCGCCACCGCCCGCGGGGGCACCGCCGGATGCTGGGGCACCGCCGGATGCGGGCGCGCCACCCGGCGCGGAGGCGCCGCCGGACGCGGAGGCGCCCGGACCGGCCTGCGCCGGAGCGGCCGCCTGGGCCGCCGCGGACGCCGTCATGGGCGCGCCGCAGTTGCCGCAGTACGCCGAACCCGTGGCCGGCGCCCCGCAGTTGCTGCAGAAGTTCATTCGTATCTCCGTCTTCGGTCGGTCGCCTCGGAGGTCGAACGGCCGCACGTTAGCGCACTCGGATGCTGATGGCTACGAACGCAGCGCCGAGATCGGCGTGCCGTCGGGACCGGCGACGTACACCGGTATACCCGGTCCGCCGAGATCCGACACCACCGCGGTGTCGACCTCGCCGGCGGCGTCACCGGTGACGACCGCCGCGGCCTCGAGCCCCGTGGCGCCGCTGGACACCGCCGACGCGACCGCCAGCTGCAGCGCGGTGAGGCGCAGCGACGGCAGCACGACGTCGGCGGCCGCGTAGGTGCGGCCGTCGGCGTCGCGGACGGCGGCGCCGGCGGGCGCCCCGGTGCGGGCCCGGGCGGACCGGGCCAGGATCAGGATCTTCTGGTCCTCGGGGTCGAGTGCGTCGCTCACGCATGCTCCTCGTGCGGCTCGTTGTCGGTGACCTGAACGAGCCGGCTCACCCGGACGGTTCCGATGCGGTTGCGGCGCCCGGACGGGTCCTCGGCGACGAGCCGCAGCCCGGCGACGACGACCTCGGCGCCGGCGATCGGGACCCGGCCCAGCTGCTTGGCCATGAGGCCGCCGACGGTGTCGACGTCGTCGTCGGACAGCTCCAGCCCGAACAGCTCGCCGAGGTCGTCGATGTGCAGCCGGGAGCTGACCCGGACCACGCCGTCGTCGAGGGTCTCGACGCCGTCCTCGTCGGCGTCGTACTCGTCGGTGATCTCGCCGACGATCTCTTCGAGGATGTCCTCGATGGTGACCAGGCCGGCGGTGCCGCCGTACTCGTCGACGACGACGGCGACGTGGGTGCGCTGCGCCTGCATCTCGCGCAGGAGGTCGTCGGCCGGCTTGGAGTCGGGGACGAAGAACGCCGGCCGCAGCACCGACTCGACCCGCTCGACGGACTCGGCGTCGCGGTTGTCGTAGAGGCGGCGGGCGACGTCCTTGAGGTAGGTGATGCCGACGATGTCGTCGAGCCCGCCCGGGCCGACCGCCGGGATGCGACTGAACCCGCTGCGCAGCGCCAGCGACTGGAACTGCCGCAGCGTCTTGTGCGCCTCGATGAACACGACGTCGGTGCGCGGCACCATGACCTCGCGGACCACGGTGTCGCCCAGTTCGAACACCGAGTGGATCATCTGCCGCTCGCCGGACTCGATGATGCGGCCGGCCTCGGCGAGGTCGACCAGCTCGCGCAGCTCGGCCTCCGTCGCGAACGGCCCCTCGCGGAAGCCCTTGCCCGGGGTGAGCGCGTTGCCGAGCATGATGAGCAGCTTCGGGATGGGGCCGAGCACCCGGGTGACGCCGAGCAGCAGGCCGGCGAAGGCCAGCGCGATGCCCTCGGCGTGCTGGCGGCCCAGCGTGCGCGGCGCGACGCCGATGACGACGAACGACACCACGACCATGCTGCCGGCGGCGACCAGCAGCGTCTGCCACCACGGCGTGAAGAACTCTTCGCACACGACCGCCACCATGACGACCGCGGCGACCTCGCAGGCCATGCGCAGCAGCAGCGCGGTGTTGAGCGCGGGGACGGGGTCGGAGGCGACCCGCACGAGCGCGTCGGAGCCGCGGCGGCCCGCGCGGTGCAGCTCTTCGGCGCGGGTGCGCGAGAGGCTGGTCAGCGCCGCCTCGGACATCGCGAACAGCATCGCGACGACCACCAGCACCGCCGCCGCGACCAGCAGCCAGACGGTGGACGCACCACCCGCGGTGGTGGCGTCACCGGCGGCCAGGACGGCGGCGGGTAGCGGTGAGGCGAACATCAGCGGCCGCCCCCTCGGGCGTCCCGCCAGTCGCTCAGCAGCTGTTTCTGCAGCCCGAACATCTCCTTCTCCTCCTCCGGCTCGGCGTGATCGTAGCCGAGGAGGTGGAGGATGCCGTGCGCCGTCAGCAGCTGCAGCTCGTCCTCGGTGCTGTGCCCGGCGGCCTTGGCCTGCGTGGCCGCGACGTCGGGGCAGAGCACGACGTCGCCCAGCAGGCCGGGCTCGGGCTCGGCGTCGTCGGGCGTGGGCCGCAGCTCGTCCATCGGGAAGGACAGCACGTCGGTGGGGCCGGGCTCGTCCATCCACTGCACGTGCAGCTGTTCCATGGTGTCGGTGTCGACCAGCAGGATGGCCAGCTCGGCCAGCGGGTGGATGCGCTGGTGGTCGAGGACGAACCGGGCGAGGTCGGAGAGCGTCTTCTCGTCGACCTCGGCCCCGGACTCGTTGTTGACCTCGATGGTCACGGGCGCCGGCCGGGAACGCGCGAACGCCCGTTGCCCCCTGCCGCCTCCTGCGCGGCGTCGTAGCGGGTGTACGCATCGACGATCTCGCCCACGAGCCGGTGCCGGACGACGTCGCGGCTGCTCAGGCGGCAGAAGTGGACGTCGTCGATGCCGTCGAGGATGCCCTCGACGACACGCAGCCCGCTGGTGGTGCCGGCCGGGAGGTCGACCTGGGTGACGTCGCCGGTGATGACCATCTTCGACCCGAAGCCGAGCCGGGTGAGGAACATCTTCATCTGCTCGGCGGAGGTGTTCTGCGCTTCGTCGAGGATGACGAACGCGTCGTTGAGCGTGCGCCCGCGCATGTACGCCAGCGGCGCGACCTCGATGGTGCCCTCGGTCATCAGCCGCGGGATGGACGCGGGGTCCATCATGTCGTGCAGCGCGTCGTAGAGCGGCCGCAGGTACGGGTCGATCTTCTCCGACAGCGTGCCGGGCAGGAAGCCCAGCCGCTCGCCCGCCTCGATGGCCGGGCGGGTGAGCAGGATGCGGCTGACCTGCTTGGCCTGCAGCGCCTGCACGGCCTTCGCGACCGCGAGGTACGTCTTGCCGGTGCCGGCCGGGCCGATGCCGAAGATGACGGTGTGCTTGTCGATGGCGTCGACGTAGCGCTTCTGGTTCAGCGTCTTCGGCCGGATGGTGCGCCCGCGGTTGGACAGGATGTTGGCCGTGAGCACCTCGGCCGGCCGCTCGCCGGTGCGCGCGCGCAGCATGGCCACCGTGCGCTCGACGGCCTCGGGCGTCATGCCCTGACCGGTGCGCAGCACCGCCACCATCTCGTCGATGACGCCCTCGGCCTCGGCGATGTCGCCCGGCTGGCCGGTCATGGTGATCTGGTTGCCGCGCACGTGGATGTCGACGCCGGGGAAGGACGACTCGACGACCTTGATGAGCTCGTCGGCGGACCCGAGCAGGCTCACCATGGAGATGCTCGTCGGCACGACGATGGTGTGCTGGGCGGCCTGCTGTTCGGCCTGTTCTGTCTTCGTCATGGGCGGCCTCGCGGGGCCTCTCACGCCTACTTCCCGTCTCGATGGCGCTGTTCAGTGGATGTGTTGAATGCTACCTGCGAGCGCTGACAAGTCAGCGCGAATTTCTCGCCGGCTCAGCCGGGCGGCCAGGTCATGGTGCGTCCCCCGAGCACGTGCGCGTGCACGTGGAACACCGACTGACCGGCCTGCTCCCCCGTGTTGAACACCAGCCGGTAGGCCTCGATTCCCGCCCCCGCGGCGACGTCGGCGGCCGTCCGGACCAGTTCGGCCAGGGTGTCCGGAGCGGCGGCCGCGAGCGACGCGACGTTCGGGTGGTGCTCGCGCGGCACCACCAGCACGTGCGTGGGCGCCTGCGGCGCGATGTCGCGGAACGCGAGCGTGCGCTCGGTCTCGTGGACGACGTCGGCCGGGATGTCGCCGCCGGCGATCTTGCAGAACAGGCAGTCGGCGTCTCGGGTCACACGTGCCTCCGGTGGTTCGGGTAGGTGGATGGTAGGCCACCGACATGACCGGCGGGAGGCCCGGTGCAACCTGCCGGCCGCCTCGGGCGTCATCACAGCGAGAGGCCACCGCCGGGCGGGGTGTCCTCGCCGGACCCGTCGCCGCCCGGCCTTACCCTCTGGAGCCATGTCGAACCCGCCCGGCGACCCGCAGCCCGACCCGTCCCTCGAGACCGAGCCGGCCGAACCGGCCGAGCCGCCGCGCAAGCGCCGCCGCAACCGCAAGGTCCTGGTGATCGTGCTGGTGACGCTGCTGGCGTTGCTGCTCGCGGTGGCCGGCGGTGCGTTCTACTTCGTGAACCGGCTGTCGTCGAACATCGAGCGCATCCCCGACGCGTTCGACATCCCCGAGACCGCGCGCCCGGCCGAGCTGCCCGGCGACAGCATCACGTTCCTGCTGGGCGGGCTCGACGGCGAGGACAAGGTCGACGTGTACCAGCCCGGCGCCGCGCGCACCGACACCATCATGCTGGCGCACTTCCCGGAGGGCCGCGACCGCGGCTACCTGGTCTCCATCCCGCGCGACACCTACATCGAGATCCCCGGCCACGGCGAGAACAAGATCAACGCGGCCTACTCGTTCGGCGGCCCGTCGCTGTTCGTGCAGACCATCGAGGAGCTCACCGGCATCCGCGTCGACCACCTCGCGCTGATCGACTGGAACGGCTTCCAGGCGCTCACCGACGAGCTGGGCGGCGTCACCATGACGTTCGACGAGGAGACCCCGCTGGCCGACGGCGACGACCCGATCCCGGCCGGCACCCACACGCTGACCGGCGAGCAGGCGCTGCAGTACGTCCGCGACCGCAAGGACCTCCCCGGCGGCGACTTCGACCGCGTCAAGCGGCAGCAGAACTTCCTCCGCGCGCTGATGAACGAGCTGATCTCGTCCGGCACGCTGACCGACCCCGGCAAGGTCAACGGCGTCGCGGGCGCCATCGGCCAGGCCGCGCGGGTCGACGAGGAGCTCAGCGCGTTCGGCATGGTCGACCTCGCGCTGTCCATGCGCAACCTGCGCGCCGACGACATGACGTTCCTGACGGTGCCCACCGACGGCACCGGCACCGCCGGGGCGCAGAGCATCGTCGTCTACGACGAGGAACGCGCCGGCCAGCTCTGGACTGCGCTGGCCGAGGACGACATGGAGGCGTTCCTCACCGCCAACCCCGATCTCATCACCGGCGACGAGGTCCGCTGACCGCTCTGACCGCACAAGTCACCCGGGGACGACATGGAGGCGTTCCTCACCGCCAACCCCGATCTCATCACCGGCGACGAGGTCCGCCGACTGCCCGTTTCGGCTGAAGATCACCGGCACGATCCCCTACGGTTGGGCGCGCATCGGTAAACCGGCGCCGCCGGCAACGCGTCAGTAGGGGTATGTGGTGCAAGACAGGACCGGGTCCGAGGCAGACGACGCCATCACGGACCTGTACGCGGCGCACTATGTCCGCCTCGTCCGGCTCGCCACGTTGCTGCTGGGCGACGAGGCGGTGGCCGAGGAGGTCGTGCAGGACGCGTTCGTGGCCCTGCACCGCCGCTGGCGCCGGCTGCGCGAGCCGGCCGCCGCGGTCGCGTACCTGCGCACGTCGGTGGTGCACGGCAGCCGCTCGGTCCAGCGCCGCCGCGGTGTGGCGGCACGTCATCCGGACGAGCCGCCCGGCCATGCGCCCAGCGCCGAACAGGTCGCCGTCGGTGGCGCCGCCGCCGACGCCGTCGTCGAGGCGCTGCGCGGGCTGCCCCAGCGGCAGCGCGAGGCGCTCGTCCTGCGCTACTACGGCGGTCTCTCCGAAGCGGAGATCGCGAGCGCGATGAAGATCAGCAACGGCGCCGTCAAGAGCCACGCCTCTCGCGGGCTGGCCGGGCTGCGCGAGGCGATGGCGGACTGGGCGTGAGGAGGCAGCGGTGAGCACGCCGGAGAACTGGACACCGGAGGAGCAGAAGCTCCACGGCGCCCTGCACCGCGCCGCCGAGCGGGTGCAGCCGGGCCCGGACGGCCTGGCGCGGATCAGGAGGAGGACGGCGGTGGTTCCGATGTGGCGACGACCGGTGGTACTCGGGCTCGCGGGGGCGACGGCCCTGGCCGCGGCGGTGATCGTGGGCGGCGTGATCGCCCTGAACGACGACGGCGACGCCCCCGTCGCCTCGCAGACCTCGACGTCGCCGGCGCCCTCGCCGAGCGAGACCCCGAGCGAGACGGCCCCGCCAGCGTCGCCGCCGGCCACCGAGACCGAACCGCCGGCCGTGTCGCTGACGGTCCCGGTGTACTACGTCGCCGACAGTGGCGACGGGCTCCGGCTGGTCCGCGAGTTCCGCACCGTCGAGACCACGCTGTCGCCCATCGCCGCCGCGGTGAACGAGATGCTGACGGTCCCGCCGGCCGACCCCGACTACACGAGCCTGTGGGCGGCCGGCGTCGAGGTGACGGCGGCCGAGGTCGGGGCCGGCTTCATCGGCGTCGACCTCACCGGGACGACGTCGCTCGACGCCGCCACCGGCGACGACCCGGACCTCGCGCTGCAGCAGCTCGTCTACACCGCGACGGCCGCGGCGGCCAGCAGCGACCAGGACGGCTCGCTGCCGGTCCAGGTCAACGTCGACGGCGCCCCCGCCGGTGAGCCGGTCGGCCGGACCGACCCGCTGGAGGTCCGCCAGCTGGTGCAGCTCAACGACCCCGCCGAAGGCGCGACGCTGCCCAGCCCCGTCATGGTGACCGGCGAGGCCGCGGTGTTCGAGGCGACCGTGCTGTGGGAGCTGCGCCGCGACGGCGAGGTCGTCGACAGCGGCAACACGTCGACGACGGAGTGCTGCACGTTCGCGCCGTTCGAGCTGGAGCTCGACCTCGAGCCGGGCAGCTACGAGATCGTCATGAGCGAGAGCGACCCGTCCGACGGCGAGGGGCGGGCGCCGATGAGCGACTCGCGCACGTTCGTCGTCGAGTAGGTCAGGCCCAGCGGGCCGTGCGCGCGAGGACGACCCCAGCGGCGACGGTGCCGGCGGTGGACGTGCGCAGGACGGTCGGCCCGAGCCGGGCGACGACGGCGCCGGCGGCGGCCAGCTGGTCCAGCTCGTCCGGCGCCACCCCGCCCTCGGGGCCCACGACCAGCAGGATGTCGCCGTCGTCAGGCAGCTCGACGGCGGCGAGCGGCGCCGTGGCCTCCTCGTGCAGGACGACGGTGCGCGCCGCCTCCGCGGCCCGGGCCGCGAGGGCCGTCGTCGGAACCGGGTCGGCGACGACCGGCAGCCAGGCGCGGCGGGACTGCTTGGCCGCCTCGCGCGCCGTCGACCGCCAGCGCCGCAGCGCCTTGTCGCCGCGCTCGCCCGTCCAGCGGACCATGCACCGCTGTGCCGCCCACGGCACGATCTCGTCGACGCCGACCTCGGTCATGGTCTCGACGGCGGTCTCGCCGCGGTCGCCCTTCGGGATGGCCTGTGCGACGACCACCCGCGGCCGCGGCTCGGGCACGTCGACACGCTCGGTGACCTCGCAGGTCAGGCCCTGCTTCGACGCGGCGACGACGACGCACCGGGCCAATTGCCCGGCGCCGTCGGTCAGCTCGACGGTCTCGCCGGGCGCGATGCGGCGCACCACGGCCGCGTGCCGGCCCTCGTCGCCGTCGAGGACGACGACGTCCGACCCGCGCAGCGCCGAGGCGTCGGCCAGGAACACCGGTGCGGTCAGTTCAGCCCTTCCTTGAAGGCGTCGCGGATGCGGGTGAAGAAGTTGCCGTGGGCGCCGGCGGCGCCCGGGCCCTCGACCCGCTCCTCGTTGCGCAGCCCGGCCAGCTCGCGCAGCAGCTCTTCCTGCCGCGCGTCGAGCTTCGTCGGCGTCTGCACCTCGAGGTGGATGAGGAGGTCGCCGCGGCCGGTGCCGCGCAGCTTCGGGACACCGCGGGCGCCGAGCTTGATCACCTCGCCGTGCTGGGCGCCGGCCCGCACCTCGATGGTCGTCGGGCCGTCGAAGGTCTCGAGGTCGACGCTGGTGCCGAGCGCGGCCGCCGTCATCGGCAGTTGCAGCGTGCAGTGCAGGTTGTCGCCGTTGCGGCTGAACACCGGGTGCGGCGTGACCGCCAGCTCGACGTAGAGGTCGCCGGCCGGGCCGCCGCCGGGGCCGACCTCGCCCTGGCCGGTCAGCTGGATGCGGGTGCCGTTGTCGACGCCCGCCGGGATCTTGATGGTGAGCGTGCGGCGGGTGCGCACCCGGCCGTCGCCGGAGCACTCGACGCACGGGTTCGGGTTGACCGTGCCGAAGCCCTGGCAGGCCGGGCACGGGCGGGTCGTCATGACCTGGCCGAGGAACGAGCGCTGCACCTGGCTGACCTCGCCCTGCCCCTGACAGGTGGGGCAGGTGACCCGGGTGGCGCCCTTCGCGGTGCCCTCGCCGTGGCACACCTCGCACACCACGGCGGTGTCGACCTGCAGCTCGCGGGTGGCGCCGAACACGGCGTCGGCCAGCTCGACCTTCAGCTGCACCAGCGCGTCCTGGCCGCGGCGGACCCGGCTGCGCGGGCCGCGCGCGTTCGTCCCGCCGAAGAAGGCGTCCATGATGTCGGTGAAGGAGAACGCTCCGCCGAAGTTGCCGCCCGCGCCGCCGCCGCTGCTGAGCGGGTCGCCGCCGAGGTCGTACATCTCCCGCTTGCGGGGGTCGTTGAGCACCTCGTAGGCCGTGACGACCTCTTTGAAGCGCTCCTGCGTGGCGGGGTCGGGGTTGACGTCGGGGTGCAGTTGCCGGGCGAGGCGGCGGTAGGCCTTCTTGATCTCCTCGCCGGAGGCGTTCTTCGGCACGCCGAGAACTTCGTAGTAGTCGGTGGTGGGCACCCTGTGTCTTCCCTAGTGAGCCGCGAGAATCTTGCTGACGTATCGAGCGACGGCGCCGACGGCCGCGATGGTTCCGGGGTAGTCCATGCGGGTCGGGCCGACCACCCCCATGCTAGCCAGGGCGAGTTCGCCCGGCCCGTAGCCGGAGGTGACGACGGACGTGGCCGAGAGCCCGGTCTGCGCGTTCTCGCTGCCGATGCGGACCCGGACCGGGGTGGGACTGGTGGCCTCGCCGAGCAGCCGCAGCAGCACGACGTGCTCCTCGAGCGCCGACAGCAGCGGCTCGAGTTCGCGGTCGAACTCCTGGCCATAGCGGGCGAGGTTGCCCGTCCCGGCCACCGCCACCCGCTCCTCGTGCCGCTCGATCAGCGTGGTGAGCAACGTGCCGGTGACCGCCGCGACCGCCGCGCGGTCCTCGGGGCCGAACCGGTCCGTGAGTTCCGTCACCCGCGCCTCGACCGCCGCGAAATCCTGGCCCACGGCGAGCGCGTTGATGCGGGCCCGCAACTCCCCCACCAACGCGTCGTCGGCGTCGGACGGGAGGTCGACGATGCGCTGCTCGACCCGGCCGGTGTCGGTGATGAGCACCACCAGCACCCGCGCCGGCGCCAGCATGACCAGCTCGACGTGGCGCACCAGCGACCGGCTCAGCGACGGGTACTGCACGACCGCCGCCTGGCGGGTCAGCTGCGCCAGCAGCCGCACCGTCCGCGACACGACATCGTCGAGGTCGACCGCGCCGTCGAGGAACGTCTGGATGGCCCGCTTCTCCGGCGCCGACAGCGGCTTCACGTTCGACAGGCGGTCGACGAACAGCCGGTACCCCTTGTCGGTGGGCACCCGGCCGGCGCTCGTGTGCGGCTGGGCGATGTAGCCCTCCTCCTCGAGCGCCGCCATGTCGTTGCGGATGGTCGCCGGCGACACCCCCAGATGGTGCCGGTCGACCAACGCCTTCGACCCGACCGGCTCCTGGGTGGCGACGTAGTCCTCGACGATCGCCCTGAGGACGTCGAGCTTGCGGTCATCGACGGACAACCGGGCACACCTCCCGCAGCGGAATTGGCACTCGACCCTGGCAAGTGCCAATTCTACGTGGTCCCGGTCGCTCCCGTCTTTCCTCGCAGGTCAGGAGGTTGGAGTCGCCGGCACTTGACGGTCGGGTTCGCCGCTCTCGCTCCAGTCCGCTGCTGTGCGGCCGTTGGCCGTCCCCCTGGCGCCCATTCTCTTAGCCGTGAGCACGCGCCTCAAGCGGACCGGATTGGCGCTTCGCGCGATGGGTGACCGCTTGACCCGCGCACTCCCGACCTAAGAACGGGCACCTATCAGGGGGACGGGGAAAGTCTGGGCACGCCCCGGCCACCGCGGCACGCGCCCCCTTCGCCGAGTCGCCCCGGGGCCAGCGGCCGACGGCCGACGGCGGACGGTGGACGGGGCGGGCTGTGCCCGCACTTCCCCCGTCCCCCTGATAGCTGCCAGTTCTTAGACCGCGTGCGTGCGGGTCAAGCGGTCGTCGTCGCGCGAAGCGCCCCACGAGTCCGCTCGAGGCGCGCGTGCGCGGCTAAGAAATGGGCAGCAGGGGGACGGCCAACGTGGCCACCCCGGCGAACCAGCGCGAGGCGGCCAACGCAGCCAGCCCTCGACGACGGCCCGCAGCGGACGGTCCGCCAACCCTGCAGCCCGCCAACGCCGGACCCCACCAACCCGGCGCCACCACCACTCCAGCCCACCACCACTCCAGCCCGCCACCGTCCAGCCACCAACCCACGCGTCGCCACCGAACCGTCCCCCGGAGGCCGGCGGCCCGACCTTGTCAGTGCCGCCACGTATGGTGCGAATGTGCTGGACATCCGCTTGCCGTCCGCGCCGGAACCATCTCGGCGACGACGCCAGCGGACGGTGTGACGCAGGTCACATCCGCTACGGGAAATATCCGGGGATGCCATCCCCGTTTAGCTCACGTCCAGCTCAACCGGGGACGCACTCCCCGGTTCAGGAAACGGGGAGAAGATCTCCGTTTCGTCGTTCGACTCGAAGGGGGAATCATGGGCGGCATGGCGACAGCCGAGCGCAGGGCACAGCCGGCACGCGTCGACGCCACCCGTAACCGTGAGCGCATCATCGCCGCGGCGCGCGAGGCGTTCGTCGAGCATGGGCCGGCCGTGCCGCTCGACGCCATCGCACACCGCGCGGGCGTGGGCAACGCCACGCTGTACCGGCACTTCGCCGACCGGCACGAGCTCATCCACGTCGTCGCGTCGTACTCGCTGGCTCGCATCACCGAGCAGGCCGAGTCGGCGCTCGCCGAGGAGACCGACGCGTTCGAGGCGCTGCGGCGGTTCGTCCACCGCGCGGCCGACGAGCGGGTCGGAGCGCTGTGTTCGCTGCTGTACGAAGGCTTCGACAAGAACGACCCACACGTGGTCGACGCCAGGGTCCGGCTGGAAGCGGTCGTCACCGAGCTGATGGACAACGCTCGCGAGGCCGGTCAGCTACGACCCGACGTCGGCATCGGTGATCTCATGGTCGCGATCACCCAGCTGACCCGGCCCATCGCCGGCACCGCGTGTGCTCACGTCGAACGTTTCATGCATCGCCACCTCCAACTCTTCCTCGACGGCTTCCGTGCGCCCGCCCGCTCGGAACTGTGCGGCACCGCGGCCACCTTCGAGGACTTCGAGCCCGACCGGACCTGATCGCGTCCCCTCAGCCCCGGTCCACTCGTCCTGACTACGAACACTCGTGACCCATTGATTGGACTTCGTCATGCCTGAAACCCAACTGCCTGACCCCAGGCGGTGGCGGGCGCTGGCGTTCATCGCCCTCGCTCAGCTGATGGTGGTGCTCGACGCCACCATCGTGAACATCGCGCTCCCGTCGGCGCAGGCCGACCTCGGCATCTCCGACGCCAACCGGCAGTGGGTCATCACGGCCTACGCGCTGGCGTTCGGCAGCCTGCTCCTGCTCGGCGGCCGCATCGCCGACATGTGGGGCCGCAAGAACACCTTCCTCACCGGCCTCATCGGCTTCGCGGCCGCGTCGGCCCTGGGCGGCGCCGCCGTCAACGAGGCCCTGATGTTCGCCTCCCGCGCGTTGCAGGGCGTCTTCGGCGCGCTGCTGGCCCCGGCGGCGCTGTCGCTGCTGGCGGTCATGTTCACCGACGGCAAGGAGCGGGCCAAGGCGTTCGGCATCTTCGGCGCCATCGCCGGTGGTGGCGCGGCGCTCGGCCTGATCCTCGGCGGCATCCTCACCGAGTACCTCGACTGGCGCTGGGTGTTCTTCGTGAACATCCCGATCGCCGCCATCGCGTTCGTCGGCGCCGTCACCGCGGTGCACGAGCCCGACGGCACCCGCAACCGCGCGCCGCTCGACCTCCCGGGCACCCTGCTGGGCACGCTCGGCCTGGTGGCGCTGGTCTACGGCTTCACCCGCGCCGAGACCGAGGGCTGGAGCGACACCGGCACCGTCTCCATGTTCGTGCTGACGGGTCTCCTGCTGGTCGCGTTCGTGCTGGTGGAGCGCAAGGTGAAGGAGCCGCTGCTGCCGCTGCGCGTCGTGCTCGAGCGCAACCGCGGCGGGGTCTACCTCGCGCTCGGCCTGGCCGTCATCGCGATGTTCGGCCTGTTCCTGTTCCTCACGTATTACCTGCAGATCGTCAAGGGGTACAGCCCGATCCGCTCCGGCGTCGCGTTCCTGCCCATGGTGGCCGGCATGGTCATCGGCTCGACCCAGCTGGGCGCACGGCTGATGACCCGCGTCCCGGCGCGGTACCTGATGACGCCGGGTCTGCTGGTCGCCGCGGTCGGCATGCTGCTGCTGACGCAGATGAACGTCGACAGCTCGTACGTGGCCCTGCTGCTCCCGGCGCAGATCCTGCTCGGCCTCGGCCTGGGTACCACGTTCATGCCGGCCATGAGCCTGGCGACGTTCGGCGTCGAGCCGCGCGACTCCGGCATCGCCTCGGCGATGATCAACACGTCGCAGCAGGTCGGCGGCGCCATCGGCACGGCGTTGCTGAACACCATCGCCGCCAGCGCCACCACGTCCTACATCGGCGCCCACATGGGTGGCAGCACGCCGCCCGAGCTGGTGCAGCTGCAGGGCATGGTGAACGGCTACACCACCGCCATCTGGTGGGCCGTGGGCATCCTGGTCGTGTCGGCGGCCATCGCGTTCTTCTTCGTGAACGCGACCCCCGACACCGAGCAGGCCGCCTTCGACGAGCTCGACGGCGAGGGCGAGGCCGCCCCGGTCATGATCCACTGACCCAGGGCAGCACGCCCGCACGAGACTGGGGCCCCGTCGTCCGGCGACGGGGCCCCTGCCATTCCTGGCGGGGCTCCCCGCCGTGTCCGATTCGTGTCGCTGCCGCGCCCGCGCCCGCCGAGCGGCTAGCGTCACCGGACGTGAGCTCCTACAACGACCGCTACGGCCGCGACGTCCTCACGAACTCGCCGCACCCGAAGCGCCCGGTCAGCACCCAGGAGGCCGCCGTGCCGGGGCTGGTCGTCGAGGACGTGCAGACGGGGTACGTCGGCGCCGTCGTCGAGGTCGACAAGCACGGCGTGATCCTGGAGGACCGGAACGGCAAGCGGCGCGCGTTCCCGCTCGGGCCCGGGTTCTGGATCGACGGCAAGCCGGTCGAGCTGGTCCGCCCCACGGCGCCGGCGAAGAGCGGCCGCATGGTGTCCGCGTCCGGCTCGGTCGCCGTGCTGGACCACAAGGCGCGCACCGCGCGGGCCAGCCGCATCTACGTCGAGGGCAAGCACGACGCCGAGCTGGTCGAGAAGGTGTGGGGCCACGACCTGCGGGTCGAGGGCGTCGTCGTCGAGGAGCTGGGCGGCGCCGACGACCTCGCCGCCGTCGTCGCCGAGTTCCAGCCCCGCCCCGGCCGGCGCCTCGGCGTCATGCTCGACCACCTGGTCGCCGGCAGCAAGGAGACCCGCCTCGCCGACACCGTTCGCCGCTCCGACCACGTTCTCATCGTCGGCCACCCCTACATCGACGTGTGGCAGGCGGTCCGCCCGGCCGTGCTCGGCCTGAAGGCGTGGCCGGACGTGCCCAAGGGCGAGCCCTGGAAGGAGGGCGTGCTGACGCGGCTGGGCTGGCGCGGCGAGACGTGGGAGGCGTGGGCGCACATCCTCGGCAAGGTCACGACCTACACCGACCTCGAGCCGGCCCTCCTCGGCCGGGTCGAGGAGCTGATCGACTTCGTGACCGACCCCGCTACAGACCGTCCCTGACGTTCATCAGGATCCTGATGTCGTTGTCGATCTTGAGCTTCAGGCGGGCGTACGGAGCCAGGTCCTTGTCGCGGCGCTTGCCGACGGCCTGCTGCGCATCGGCCCGAGCCCGGCCCGCCGCGGCCCGGCCCCAGAACTCGCTCAGCACGGAGTGCCGTTGAGCGGCGGCGCCGTGGGGGCCGGGTGCCGCCGCGTCGTGGCCATGATCGATATCGGGATGTCGATCATCACGTCGGCCGCGAACTCAGGGCAGCAGGTCGCGGACGACGGCGTCGGCGAGGAGGCGGCCGCGGCGGGTGAGGACGAGGCGTCCGGCGGCGAGGGCGTCGGGCTCACCGAGGCCGTCGGCGACGATCTTGGCCGCGGCCGACCGGCCGGCGTCGTCGAGGACGGAGAGGTCGAGGCCGGAGACCAGCCGGACCTCCAGCAGCACCCGCTCGACCCGCCGCGTCTCGGCGTCGAGCACCTCGCGGGCGTGCGCCGGGCTCTCGCCCGCCGCCAGCCGGGCCGCCCACGCGGCTGGGTGCTTGACGTTCCACCAGCGGGTGCCGCCGACGTGGCTGTGCGCGCCCGGGCCGGCGCCCCACCAGTCGGCGCCGGTCCAGTACAGCTCGTTGTGCCGGCAGCGCCCCGCCGCCGACGTCGACCAGTTGGACAGCTCGTACCAGGAGAACCCGGCCGCCGACAGCAGTGAGTCGGCCAGCAGGTACTTGTCGGCCTGATCGTCGTCGTCGGGGAACGGCAGCTCGCCCCGCGACATCCGGGCGGCCAGCCGCGTGCCCGGCTCGACGATGAGCGCGTAGGCGCTGACGTGGTCGGGCCCGGCCTCGACGGCGGCCGACACGCTGGCCCGCCAGTCGTCGACGGTCTCGCCGGGCGTGCCGTAGATGAGGTCGACACTGACGTGCTCGAACCCGGCGGCGCGGGCCTCGGCCACGGCCTGCGCCGGGCGGCCGGGCGTGTGCACGCGGTCGAGGACGGCGAGCACGTGCGGCCGGGCGCTCTGCATGCCGACGGACACCCGGGTGAAGCCGGCTTCCCGCAGCCCGGCCAGCGACCGCGCGTCGACGGACTCGGGGTTGGCCTCCGTGGTCACCTCGGCGCCGGGGACCAGCCCGAACTCGTCGCCGAGGAACCGCAACACACGGCCGAGGTCGGACGGCGGCAGCAGCGTCGGCGTGCCGCCGCCCACGAACACCGTCGACACCGGCACGTCGGCGTCGCCGAGCACCCGCCGGGCCAGCCGCAGCTCCGCGATGGCGCCGTCGGCCCACGACGACCGGGACGCGCCGGGCTCGGCGCCCAGCTCCGCGGCCGTGTAGGTGTTGAAGTCGCAGTAGCCGCAGCGCGTGGTGCAGAACGGCACGTGCAGGTACACGCCGAACGGCCGGGCGCCGGCGGCGTCGAGCGCGGACGGCGGCAGCGAGCCGTCAGCGGGCGCGGGCGAGCCGTCGGGCAGGGTGGAGGGCACGTCCCATTGTCCCCGCCCGGCGGCCCGGAGGCGAAACCGTCAGTCGTACATGCCGTCGAGGACGGCCATGTACCGCTTCTCGACCGCCTTGCGCTTCACCTTGAGGCTGGGCGTGATGTCGCCGCCCTCGATGCTGAGGTCGGCCGGCAGGATCTCGAACTTCTTGATGGTCTCCCACCGCTCCAGCCGGGCGTTGAGCTCGTCGATCTGGCCCTGGATCAGCGCACGCACCTCAGGCGCCGTGGTCAGCTCCTCGTACGAGCGGCCGCCGAGGTCGTGGTGCTCGGCCCAGTCGCCGATGGCCTCGGGGTCGAGCGTGATGAGCGCGACGCAGTAGTTGCGGGTGTCGCCGTGGACGACGATCTGGCTGGCGTGCGGACTGACCGCCTTGAAGATGATCTCGATCTTCTGCGGCGCGACGTACTTGCCGCCGGAGGTCTTGATGAGGTCCTTCTTGCGGTCGGTGACCCGCAGGTAGCCGTCGGCGAGCTCGCCGATGTCGCCGGTGTGGAACCAGCCGTCGGGGTCGAGCACCTCGGCGGTGACGTCGGGCAGCTTGTGGTAGCCGCGCATGACGACCGGGCCGCGGACCAGGATCTCGCCGTCGTCGGCGATCTTCACCTCGGTGCCCGGCAGCGGCGGCCCGACGGTGCCGAAGCGGCAGTCCCAGGGCACGTTGACGAAGCAAGCGGCGCTGGTCTCGGTGAGGCCGTAGCCCTCGAGGATGAGCATGCCGGCCGCGTGGAACCACTCGGCGACGTCGCGGGAGAGCGCGGCCGCGCCGCTGACGAAGAACCGGATGTTGCCGCCCAGCCGGGCCTTGATCTTGCTGAACACCAGCTTGTCGGCGAGGCCGTACTGGAACTTCAGCAGCCCGGTGGGCTCTTGGCCGTTCTGGCGCAGCTTCGACACCTTGGCACCGACGCCGAACGCCCAGGCGAAGATCTTCGCCTTCGGGCCGCCCTCGTTGTCGACGCCGGTGATGACCCGCGACCGCACCTTCTCGAAGATGCGCGGCGCGCCGGCCATGAACGTCGGCTTCACGACGCCGAGGTTCTCGACGATGTTGTCGAGGTTGCCGTCGACGGCGGTGGCGAAGCCGATGCGCAGCTGGATGGCCTCGAGCGTCTTGCCGAACGAGTGCGACAGCGGCAGCCAGAGGTACTGGACGTCGTCGACGGAGAGGATCTTGTGGGCGTCGACCGCGACGCCCTCGTACACCCAGTTGTCGTTGACCAGCCGGACGCCCTTGGGCCGCCCGGTGGTACCGGAAGTGTAGATGAGGGTGGCCAGCGTCTCGGGTCCGACGGCCTCGAGCGCGATGTCGACGGCGTCGGGACGCTCGGCCAGCAGCGCGCGGCCGCGCTCGTCGAGCTCGGCCAGGGTGATGACGAAGCTGTCGTGCGAGTCGACGCCGTCGTCGTCGAAGACCACGATGCGGGTGAGCTGCGGCAGCTCGGCGCGCTGCTCGAGCACCTTGGCGACCTGCTCGGCGTTCTCGGCGAACACGACGCGGGTGTCGGAGTCGCTGAGGATGTAGGCGACGTCCTCGGGCGTGGTGGTCGGGTAGACGGTGGTGGTGGCGGCGCCGATGACGTTGATGGCGAGGTCGGCGAGGATCCACTCGATGCGCGTGGTGGCGGCGATGGCGACGCGCTGCTCGTGCTCGACGCCGAGGTCGAGCAGGCCGGCGGCGAACGCCCAGACGCGGTCCTTGGTCTCGTCCCAGGTCAGCGACGACCAGCCGGAACCGCTGGGGTAGCGGTAGGCCTCGCGGCTCGGGGTGGCCTCGACCCGATCCAGGAACATCCTGCCGACCGAGGCCGGCCGCACCGCGACGAGATCTGCCTGGTCAGTGGTGCCGAGGCTCATGCGTCATTCCTCCCAATCGCCCTTGACGGGACCGGCCGGAAACGGCCAGGTGGAGGAAGGTTACGACCTGGTAGCTCCCAGCGACAGTCTGTGCGGCGCACGGGTTTCCAATCCGTGCACCGCGAGCATCCCCTCAACCGTATCCGACCAGGAGAAATCCTGGGCCCGGCGGCGCGCCGCCCGCCTCGCCGCGGGGCCGTCCGCGACCACGTCCAGGACCGCCTCCGCCATCGCCGCGGGGTCGGACGGAGCGGTCCGCCCGGACCCGCCGGTCACCATCTCCGGCAGCGCGCCGCGGTCGCTGGCGACCACCGGGGTGCCGCTGGCCATCGCCTCCAGCGCGGCCAGCCCGAACGTCTCGTACGGCCCGGGCGCCACCACGACGTCGGCGCTGGCCAGCACCGCGGCCAGGTGTGAGCGGTCGGCGACGAACCCGGCCATCGTGACGGGGCGGCTCTCGGCCTGCTCGGCCACCATGTCGCGGACCGAGCCGTCGCCGCACACGACCATCCGGACGTTCGCACCCCGGCTCACCAGTTCGTCGACCATGGGGACGAGCAGGTCGGGGCGCTTCTCCGGCGACAGCCGCACGGCGGTGACGATCAGGACGTCGGCGCCGCGGGCCAGCTCGGCGCGCAGCCGCGGGTCGCGCCGTCGCGGGTGGAAGGTGTCCAGGTCGATGCCCAGCGGCACGTGCGCGAGGTTGCCGACACCCAGCCGGACGAACTCCTCGGCGGCCCACCGGGTGGTGCAGACGACGGTGCCGAACGACGACGCCAGCCTGCGGTTCCAGCGGTCGGCGAGCTGTTTGGTCGGCAGCGCCCGGCCGAGGTGGAACTGCAGCAGCGCGTCCAGGCGCTCGTGCGAGAACACCGCCGACGGCACGTCGCGGCGCGCGGCCCACGGCCCGATGCGGGCCAGCGTCATGCGGTCGGACACCTCGACGCGGTCCGGCGCGATGACGGCGAGCAGGTCCTCGACGATGCGCCACCGGGTGATCATCCGGTAGCCGCCGGTGGCCGGGATGGTCGGCGCGGCGATCTCGATGACGCGTCCGTACGACGTGGCGCGCGTCGCGTTGCGCTCCCCCGGCACCACCGCCACGACCTCGTGCCCGGCGGCGGCGTACCCGTCGGCGAGATGCCGCATCATCGTCCGGATCCCGCCCGAGTGCGGCGCGACGAAATTGGCGGCCTGAAGGATGCGCACGGCCGTCACTCTGTCGGCACGGATCAGCCCCGAGGCGACGCCGACGTGTCCAGCCGGTGAATTCCGGCGCCCACTTTCGCCGCATCTTCACGATTCGTCACGACGACATTCACGAATTGCGGCAATGGGGCTTGCAGACCCCGGGCGGGCGGGAAAACCTCTGGCACCGACCCGGCTCGACCAGAGAATCCCCAGCTCACAAGATCGATATGTCCGTATTCTCCGTCGATAAGACTGACTATGTATTTGATCACGTTGATATGGAAAAATGCCCGGGGATTGAAGGGGGGCACTTGTGCCGAGGCAACGAAAGCGCGAACGTCGCGGAACGGCCGGGCTCGTCATCGCGGCTCTGCTCGTGATCGGCCTGCCACTGCTCGGCTGGGCCGGCGTGAATGCGCTCACCGGCGGCGACAGCGGCAATGACTCCGCCGGGGCGGCCGATGGTTCCCGGACCGACGCGGCCGGCGAGGCGTCGCGCGGCGAGACGCCCGGCTCGTTCGAGGTCGCCCAGATCGGCCGCGACGCCGTCAGGGCGTGCGTCGAGCGCATGGCCGCCGGCGAGGCCTACGTCGAGAGCGCGGGCGTCGGCATCGGGCACTGGGGCGAGCACGTGCAGGCGCGGACGGACATGCTCGCCGGCACCGTCGCCCAGGAGGAGATGCGCGCCATCTGGAAGCGCACCCGCCTCTCCGGCCCCGACGACGTCGCCCAGGCGACGGCCGCCCTCGAGGCGTACGACGCGCTGCCCGGCTGCGGCGATCTCGGCTCGCTGGAGGGCGCGCTGCCCGAGGTCGCCGACCAGGCCGCCGCCTGCCTGGAACGCGAGACCGTGATGACGACGGCCGTCGCCGCCTCGACCGCCGGGCTGCAGGACTGGGCCAACCACCTCAACGCGATGGCCGCGCACGCCGACGGCGAGATGACCGCGGCCGCCGCCCAGGATCTCTGGGTCGCCTCCTGGGAGGCCGCGCCGGTGAACATCGCCGCCTACGACGACGCGCATGCGCTCCTGGCTGCGGCGCCGGCCTGCGAGTGACGGCGCGGCGCTGACGCTGCCCGCGGTCGCGCTGCCGGCCGGCACCGGCGCCGGCACCGCCGTCGTCGCGAAGCCGAAACGCGAGCCGATCGTCACCCGGGCCGAGCTCGCGCTGGCGTTCTCGACGCTGATCGTGCTGGCCGGCGTCGTGCTCGGCAGCGCGCTGGTGCAGCCGCCGCCGGTCGTCCACTCCGTCGCGCAGTTCGTGCACCTGGCCTGCGTGGTGCTGGGCCTGGGCAGCGTGCTGGCGGTCGACTGGTTCGGGCTGCGCTGGCAACTGGGCAAGGGGACGCTGCGCGAGGTGGTGACGACGGCGGCCGCGCTGGCGGTGCCGATCTGGCTCGGGCTGGGCGGGCTGATGCTGTCCGGGATGCTGCTCTCGCCCGACTACGCGTCGACGATCACGCTGGTCAAGGTCGCGATGGTGGGGGTGGCGGGGGTGGTCGGCGTACTGGCGCTGGCGGTCAGCCGGCGACTCGCGGCCCGCACGACGCCGTCGCGGCGGCTGTTGCGGGCCGGCCTGCTGATGGCGACGGCGTCGCAGCTGGCGTGGTGGACGGCGACGGTGATCGGGTTCCTCAACCGGACCTGACCGCCCGCAGCGTCACCGCGAACTCGGCCGGCGCGACCGCGAGCCGGTACTCCGGCAGCGTCGGCGGGCCGCACGACGCGCTGCCCAGGCCGTGCTGGGCGAGGTCAAGGGTGACGTACACGCGGTCGCGCGGACGCAGCTCGGCATGGTGCCGGGCCGCCTCGAGGTCGGCGGTCGTCCAGCGCCGGACGGTCAGGCCGAACACCGGCGGGCCGGGCATCGCCGCGACAGCCGGGGCGGGCATCGCCGCGACAGCCGGGGCGGACCCGGCGGCGTGTGCGTCCGGTTCGTCCTCGCCGACGTTGTCGGTGCCCGCCCTCATGGTCAAGCCCCCACCCGAACGGGGAGGGTCACACCTACCACGCGAAAGGTCGGCCTCGCCCTCGACAGCGAGGCCCGAGTCCTCGACAGCCAGGCCCGAGCCGTCGGCGGCGAGGCCGGAGCCCTCGACAGCCAGGCCGGAGCCGTCGGCGGCGTGGACGAACGCCGAGCGGACGTCGGCGCGGTGGCCGTTCTCCTGGGGGAACACGTACGGCGTCTGCAACTCGTCGACGCCGAGGGAGAAGCGGCCGAGGCGGGCCGCTTCGCGGGAGTCCGGGTACGCCTCGCCCGGGCCGCGGCCGAACCACGTCACCCGGTCGTAGCGGGCCGGCAGCTCCAGCACGACACCGAGGCGCGGCAACCACACGTCGTCGGGCCAGGAACCCTCGGGCGTCACCGTCAGCGCCAGGTGCACGGCGTCGTCGGCGACCGGCGTCCACCGGTACACGGCGCGCAGCGCGAACGCCCGGGCGGCCGGCGCCACCCGCGTGTCCACGACCAGCGCGGAACCGGACGCGCGGACGTTGTCGAGCCGGTGCGTCAGGCGGTCCAGCCCGAGCGTCCGCCACGTCGCGCCCAGCGTGGCCAGCCCGCCGGCGTCGTTGTCGATCGGCGCCCGCCACACGTCGAGCGCCGCGCCGGTCACGTCCAGCCCGCCCAGGCCGGCCAGCCGGCCGGTGTCGGGGTCGAGGCGGACCGGCCGGGCGTCCGGCGCCACCGGAACGACAGGCGACGGCGCGGCGCCCACCGGCAGCTGCCCCCACGCCACCTCGTGCCCGGCTGCGGCCCACGGCGCGTCCTCGGCGAGCACCGCGCTCACCGTCAGCCACCGCTCCCCCGAGCCCGAGCCCGAGCCCGAGCCCGCCTCCGAGCCGGGGCCCACGGGCGGCAGCGACGGCAGCGCCACCTCCGTCCGCCCACCGGCCGGTACGACGGGCACGGCCAGCGTCCCCGCCGCCACCTCGGCGCGGTCGTCGGTCAGGGTCCACCGGAACGCGTACCGGCTGGTGTCGAGCACCTCGTGCAGGTTCTCGACGACGAGCCGGGAGCCGCCGCCGAGGCGCAGCGGCTCGACCACCTTCTTCAGCTCGACGAGGCCCGGCGACGGCGTGCGGTCCGGGAACACCAGCCCGTCGGCGACGAAGGTGCCGCCGTGGAACGTCTCGCCGAAGTCGCCGCCGTACGCGTAGTACGAGCGGCCGGACGCGTCGCGGGCGCGCAGGCCGTGGTCGATCCACTCCCAGACGAAGCCGCCCTGGCAGCGCTCGTGGCGCTCGAACAGGTCCTGGTAGTCGCGCAGCCCGCCCGGCCCGTTGCCCATCGCGTGCGCGTACTCGCACAGCACGAACGGCTTCCCCTCGCCGCGGCCGATCTCGTCGACCTCGGCCTGCGACGCGTACATGCGGCTGTACACGTCCGAGCAGGACGGGTCGCCCTCGTAGTGCACCGGCCGCGACGGGTCGCGCTCCTTCGTCCACGCGTAGATGGCGGCGAGGTTCGCGCCCGCACCGGCCTCGTTGCCGAGCGACCACATGACGACGCTGGGGTGGTTCTTGTCCCGCTCGACCATCCGCGCCATGCGGTCCAGGTAGGCCGGCCGCCACCGGTCGTCGTCGCTGGGGTTGCCGCGCCAGTCCTCGTAGCCGAAGCCGTGCGTCTCGAGGTCGCACTCGTCGACGACGTACAGCCCGTACTCGTCGCACAGGTCGAGGAAGTGCGGGTGCGGCGGGTAGTGGCTGGTCCGGACGGCGTTGACGTTGTGCCGCTTCATCAGCAGCACGTCGTCGAGCATGTCCTGACGGGTCAGCGCACGGCCGCGGTCGGGGTGGAACTCGTGCCGGTTGACGCCGCGGAACAGCACCCGCCGCCCGTTGACGGTGAGCAGCCCGTTCTCGACGGCGACCCGGCGGAAGCCGATCCGCAGCGCGATCCGCTCCGTCGCGGTGACCAGCTCGCCGTCATAGAGCCGCGGCGACTCGGCGCTCCACGGCTCGACCGGGCCGACGGCGACGTCCTCGCCGGCCGCCGCGTCGACCCCGAGCGACGGCACCAGCACCCGCGCGGCGCCGTCCGCGTCGACCCGCAGCGTGCCGGTCTCACCGTCGTAGTCGGCATGAACGGTGAAGTCGTGGACCGAGCCCGCGGGCCGCGCCAGCAACGTCACGTCGCGGAAGATCCCGGACAGCCACCACATGTCCTGGTCCTCCAGGTAGCTGCCGGCCGACCACTGGTGCACCCGCACGGCCAGGACGTTGTCCGCGCCGGGCCGCAGGTGAGCGGTGACGTCGAACTCCGACGGCAGCCGGCTGCCGGTCGCGTACCCGAGCCGCTGCCCGTTCAGCCAGGCCGTGAAGAACGAGTCGACGCCGTCGAAGCGCAGCACCGCCCGCTGCCCGGCCCAGGACGGCGCCCGGAACGTCAGCCGGTACTCGCCGCTCGGGTTCTCGTCCGGCACCCGCGGCGGGTCGATCGGGAACGGGTACGGCGAGTTCGTGTACCAGGGCGCGCCGTACCCGTGCAGCTGCCAGTGCGACGGGACCGGCAGGAACGCCCACGCCGAGTCGTCGAAGGACGGGTCCTCGAAGCCCTCGGTGGCGCGCACCGTGGGCGACCAGCGGAACCGCCAGGCGCCGTTCAGGGACAGCGCCGGCGCGTCGGAGGCGAACGTGGCGCGCGGCGGCAGCGTCCCCTCGCCCGGCACGAAGCCGGTGGGCGACGGCGTCATCGGCGCTCCCCGTAGCAGCGGACCTCGAACACCGCGGCGGGCACGTCGCCGTGCGACGCCACGACCTCGACGGTCACCTCGCCGGTCTCCAGCGGCGGGTCGAAGACGAGGGTGTCGCGGGTCTGGTGGTTCCCGGTCCGTTCGGCGACGACGCGATCACCGGCCAGCACCCGGTAGTCGCGCACGCAGAACGGCATCGCGCTCTCCGGGTGCGGCCACAGCACGGTCTCCATGGCGTGGTCGAAGTCGGTGTCGAAGCCCAGCTCGATCCGCTCGATGACCTGCGGCGACGCCCACCGCAGCGTCACGGCCGGAGCCGGGTCGCCGAGCGCCGCCGCCCAGGCGTTCGGCTGCGCCGTCGGCCGCGCGTGGCCGTGCCGCAGCTGCTCCGCGCCCCACGCGCGCAGTGGCGGGTCGACGGTGACGGCGAGGTTGTGCCCGCCGGGCCGCCGCTCCGGCGTCCAGAACTCCACCCGCGGCCGCCCGACCGCCGGGTCGGCCTCCTGCGTGCCGGGGTGCCGCACCGACACCAGCCCGGTGACCCGCGTCTGCGTCGTCCGCACCGAGACGCCCTCGGCCGCCTGAACGGCGACGAACACGTACCGCGGCTCGTCGACCACCACGTCGAGATCCAGCTCGACCCGCTGTCCGTCGCCGGCCCCCAGCGCGAACTCCTGGGCGCCCAGCACGACGTCGGGCGTGTAGTCGTCCGGACGGTTCCCGGTGCGCAGCTCCACCCGCACCGTCGTCGGCGCGGCGACGTCGACCGTCAGCCCGATCCGCGGGCAGCGCCCGGCCGGCACCGGCAGCAGCTGCGCCCGCGGCGCGTCCAGCGGCACCGCCGGCCCGTCGTCCGGCAGCGACGACAGCACGAACGAGCTGGACGCCGACACGGTCGCGGACCGCACGAGGTCGTCCGGGTCGTCCAGCCGGTGGCCGGGGATGTGCTGGCCGGCGCGCAGCAGGTCGCGTTGCAGCTCACGCATCCGGTCCGGCGCGACGACGTCGGCCGGCAGCGACCCAGTACGGGTACACAGCGCGGCCGCCATCCCGACGGCCTGGCCGAGCTGCGCACAGGTGGCCATGACGCGCGTCGAGGCGAACGCGACGTGCGAGACGCTGATGATGCGCCCGGCGAGGAACAGGTTGCCGACGTCGCGGCTGACCAGGCAGCGGTACGGCACCTGGTAGACGCCGCGGGTGTGCAGGTGGCTGCTGCCCGCGTGCTCGCTGAACACGCCGTCGGCCGGGTGCAGGTCGATGGACCAGCCACCCGAGGCGATCGCGTCGGAGTGCTCCGTCTGCTCGACGAGGTCCTGCTGGCGCAGCAGGTACAGGCCCTCGAACCGGCGGCTCTCCCGCTTGCCCGGGATCAGCCCGACCCACTCCAGCGTCAGCGTCTCGGCGTCCGGGAACTGCCCGGAGTTCTTCAGGTGGTTCCAGACGCCGTAGACGACCTTCCACAGCTCCCACTTGATCGACTCGGTGTCGTGGACGGTGTCCAGCCGGCCGCCGTACTCGATCCACCACAGCCGGCAGCCCTGCACCTTGGTGTCGAAGCTGCGCCAGCGCGGGATCTCGGTGATGTCCGTGAGCGCCCACTCCGGCGGCGTGAACGACACCGGCTGCCCGACGTCCTTGCTGTAGAAGTAGATCGACTGGCCGAGCAGGCCACCGTACGACTCCGACGGCGCGAACAGCTCGCCGAACTCCTCCGACGACTCCGCGCCCATCCGGTAGGCCGCACCGGCGAGGTAGCCGAGCACGCCGTCGCCGGACGCGTCGCAGAACAGCGGTGCCGTCAGTTCGTAGCGGGTGGAGTTCTGGCTGCAGAACGCCGTCACCGACGCGATGCGGTCGCCGTCCTTCTCGACCGCGATGGCCGCGGTGTTCAGCAGCAGCGTCACGTTCGGCTCGGACACCACCTTCTCCAGCAGGACGGTGTCGAACAGGACGGCGTTGCCCTCGCGGTTGCGGAACACGTTCTCGACCAGCAGCTCGTCCAGCACGCCGCCCTCGCGCGACCACCGGTTGTTGTTGAACATGTGCGCCGTCGCGCCGAGCGCCCACAGCCGCACCTCGCTGGAGGCGTTGCCGCCGAGCACCGGCCGGTCCTGCACCAGCACCACCCGGATGCCGGCCCGGGCGGCGGTGACCGCGGCGCAGCTGCCGGCCAGTCCCCCGCCGACGATGACGAGGTCGGCGGCGAGCCGCTCGGTGCGGAACCCCCGCTGATCGGTGGCCGGCTCGGTGACGAGGAGCGGACGTTCCTGAATCATCTGGAGAAGATCCTCACGTGTAGAAGAACTGTGCCGACGCGACGGTGTCGGTGTCGCTGACCAGGCGCACCCAGTGGGCACTGAACCCGGCCGGGAAGACGTGCGTGACGGTCTGGCCGGGCTCGACGGTCAGCGTCTGGGAGGCGGCGAACCGGCCGTGCCCGTGGACGTCGATCTCGACGGAGAACCGGGCGGTGGCGTCGCCGGCGTTCTCGACGTGCACGCACTTGTGCTCGAATCCGGTCATCAGATACGGGTCCGACGGCACCCCCGCGCGCACCTCGTCCAGCCACCACGGGCCGCCCCACCCGGCCGGCTTCCCGAACGACCACAGGTCGTCGGTCTTGCCGAACCACAGCCCCGACTGCGGCTCGGCCGTCGTCGGGCTCAGGCCGCGGCTGGGCGACGCGTTGTCCATCCCGGCGACCAGCAGGCCGCGCCACGAGCAGAAGTCGCCGAGCACCCACAGGTGCGTCGACACCGGCCGCACGCCCCAGATCCGCCCGCCGTACGCCCACGGCGACAGCTCGTAGAACATGCCGTGGTGGTCGAGCAGGAACCGCTCGTGCTCGACCTCGCGGATGCGCGGCCACTCGGTCTGCCACTTGTGGTCGAACGTGTGCGACGCCTTCGGCAGCCGGTAGCGGGTCCACCGGCCGTCGGCGTCGGTGTAGACGGACAGCAGCGCCGACGCGCGGTCCCAGCCGGACGCGAAGATCGTCCCGCCGAACTCGTGCCGCCCGCCGATCGCGGTGTACGGACTGCGCTCCAGGATGGTCCAGCGCTGCCCGTCGAACTCGGCCAGCCGGCCCTCGGCCTGCTCACCCCGCCAGTCCGGCTCGTGGTACTCGTTCGAGCAGACCACGAGCCGGCCGAACGCGGTGTAGCAGTCCTTGTAGTGCACGCGGAACTCGCCGGCCGAGCCGAGCTCGGTGTTGAGGTCGGCCACCTGCCGGCAGGCCAGCGTCCGCACGTCCAGCTCGAACAGCTCGCCCTCCATGCACAGCACGTAGACGAGGTTCTCGGGATCGCGAAGGTGCCGCGACGTGCCGCACACCCGCAGCGGCTCCAGTTCCGGCACGGTCCTGATGCGGTGCTCGGCGTCGATCACGTGCGGGCCGATGACCAGCTGGTTCGACGGGAAGTGCACGAACCGGTTGGTGTACGTGCCGTCGACGCCGAGGGTCTCGGGGACCACCTCCATGGAGAAGTCGGCGTCGACGCGGCGCAGGCTGGTCCCGCTGCCGCTGGTGCGCTTGTGCGAGAGGTAGTTCTGGACGTACAGCTTCCCGGCCCACGGCATCAGCGCGCCGATGCCGATCTCGCTGCGCGGCGGGCCGAGGTCGGCGATCTGCGCGAGGTCGGGCGCCACTCCGGAGACGTGCATGTCAGAACCTCAGCCAGGTGCCGGCGAGGCCCTGCTGCTCGACGCCGGGCACCGAGTAGTCGCAGACGCCGCCGGCGAAGATCGTCGTCAGCCGCTCCCACTGGTCGTCGGTCCACTCGACGGCGTAGTCGTCGCGCTCGGGCTCCTTCAGCCGGCACTTGACGACGTCGGCGGCGACGCTCTCGCCGGCCACCTCGCGCGGGAACGACGCCGACGGGTACAGCTGCTCGCACTCGCTCGCCGGGTCGCGGTCCAGCGTCTCCGCGACGAACTCGGCCTCGGCCTCGGCCGAGCGGGTCATGCACCCCTCCACCAGCGCGTCCGGACGGGCCGCGACGATCTTGTCGATGCGGGCCGCGTCGGAGTCGTCGGCCGCCAGCGTCGTCAGCCACCGGTCCAGTTGCGTGATCGCGTGCCGCAGCAGGGGGCTCTCGGTGCTGAACAGGCCGTAGCGGGCGTCCTCCAGCAGGCTGACGTGGTTGGCGGACGTGCCGTTGGCGTTCTCGAGCCGCTGCCGCATCGACGACGTGTGGTACCGGACGTGGATGTCGCCGTACGACTGGTCGTCCATGTAGGCCCGGTAGTCGATGATCGGCACGTCCGCCAGGCCACCGCCGCCGCTGGTGAGGCGGCCGGTCCGGTATGCGATGCGGGTGGCGTCGAGATCCGCCTCCGTGCGCGACGCGACGATGTTCGCGTCGGCGTCGAAGCCGCCGACCCGCTCGTTCAGCTCCAGGAACTGCTCCGGCGTGATGGTGCCGTCGTTCAGCGTCGCCAGCCCGTACTGGATGCCGACGTTGTCCAGCGGCCGCCGCGCGAACCCGGTGACGGGGTCGGCGCCGTAGGCGTTGATCGCGTGGTCGTAGACGTCGCAGCGGGCGCCGCCGGGGTTGCCGGCAGGGTCGTAGCGCTGCTCGGCCGGCAGGATGCCGCAGAACCGGCGCGGGTCGATGCGCCCGGCGCTCACGGCCATCGCCGGCAGTGTGGCGTAGGTGGCGAACCCCGCGACCAGCCGTTGCTGCTCCTGCGTCCACGCCACGGTGGCGTCGGTGCTGAAGTAGTCGTGCAGCAGCCACGCGTCGCTGATGAAGTCGACCGTCCCGAACCCCACCTCGGGGAACGAGCAGCCCACGACGATGCCGTCGAAGATGCCGGGGTAGTTGTCGGTGATCTGGTGCGCCTGGTACGAGCCGCCGGAGCAGCCGAACCCGATGGTGTGCTCGGGCGGGCCGTAGCGCTCGACGAACAGCTCCTTCGTCATCATCGCCGACTCGGCCGCGGTGAGGTCGTTGCAGTTGTTGCCGAACACGTTGAGCGACGACGACAGCAGCGCGTAGCCCTGGCCGAGCAGGAACGCGTCGGTGACGCCGCCGGTGCCGGCGCCGGAGCGGTACCACCCGCCGGAACAGCCGCCGCCGAGGGTGAAGACGGCCCGGCCGTTCCAGCCCTCGGCCCGGCGTACAGGCGTCGGCTCCGCCTCGCCGAGCGGGTCGTGCAGCATGCTGGTCTGGACGACGGCCCGGTTCGCGCTGTCCGTCTCCATCCGGACGATGAACGGAACGGTCGCGCCCGCCGACGTGGTCGTGTGCGCCAGGTCGGCCGGGTAGGTCGTCGCGCCGGCCGGCCACGGCGCGTACGCGCCCGCCGTCGTGCGGTAGAAGTAGTCGACCCGCGGCGCGACGGTGCAGTGCTCGTCCAGCGGCGGGCCGAGCGTCCCGCCGATCACCGGCACGGTGAACTGCGCGGTCTCGCAGAGGAACGGCTGCTGGTGCGGCCCGGAGAACACCGGACCCTCCTGCGGGTGGTTGACGACGTCGAGCCGGGCCTGGCGGCCGGGGGCGCCGGCGACCAGCGTGTTCGGGCCGAGCCGCAGCCCGTCGACCAGCCCGGTGAGGGTCCGCGCGGCCGGGTCGGCGACGAACGCGCCGGTCACGTCGTCGCCGTTCAGGCGGACCGTCACGCGGTGCAGCGGAACGGCGCGGGGCACGTCGACCCGGACGAGGCTGTCGCCGCCGGTGACGGTGTCGGCCCGCCCCGACAGCGTGGTGATCTCCAGGCCGCCCGGCGGGGCTGCCGGTGCGGCGGGGACGAGCGCCAGGGCGAGCACCGAGGCGGCGATCGCGGCGACACTGAAGCGAGGCATCGGTAGTCCTCTCGACGGCGGTGTGCCGGCGCGGGGCGGGTGCCCGCCGCCCCGCGCCGTCGGACGGTCTAGTGCAGGGCCACCTCGTAGACCCGGGCGATGTCGACCGCGTTGTTCGACGGGTCGGTGATGACGAGCCGGACCTGGTCGATCGGGGCCGTCGGCGCGGTCACCGTCACGACCGCCTTGGTGTTGCCCGTGACGGTGGCCGCGGTCACCCAGCCCGACGCCGTGTGCGCCTCGACCCGGAACGCGACGAGGATCGTGTCGGCCACCGTGGCCGGCCAGCGGTAGCCGCTGTAGACGTCGATCTGGTCGACGCTCTTGTAGCTGCCGAGGTTGATGGTCAGCGTGGGCGTCGTGTCACCCTCGGCGGACATCCAGCGGCCGTCGTCGGCGCACGACCCGTCGACGGCCTTGCTCGCCGGTGAGCTCGCCGCGTAGGTGGACGACGCGGTGACGGTCGCGCCGCGGGCGAGGTGCGTGTTGCACGGCGACGTCGCCGGCTTGCCGGCCAGCCAGTCGCGGACGAACGCGCCCTGGTGCTCGCCGCCGAGCAGGTTCCAGTTCTTGTCGAACATGACCGGCGCCCAGAAGTTGTCGAAGATCCACGCGGTCCAGCCGATCTGCGGACGGGCGTCGAGGTACTGCCGCAGCGGCAGCCCCCAGCCCGACGTCGTCCCGCCGGTGACCGGGTGCGGCGGCTGCACCGGGTCCCAGCCGAACTCCGTCAGCACCACCGGGATCGTGGCCGAGGCGTTGCCGAACTTCGGGTCCAGGTTGGCCGCGGTGGCCGGTCCCTGGTTCGGGTAGAGGTGGTAGACGTAGGCGATGTTCCCGCCGGTGATCGGGTTGGTCAGCGCGCCGTTGACCCGGGTGCTCCACGCCGGGCTGCCCATGAGGATGACGTTGTCGGAGACGGTGCGGATGGAGTCGACGACGGGCTGGATGTAGCTCTTCCAGGTGGCCCAGCTGTCCGGGTTGATCGGCTCGTTGAACACCTCGAACAGCACGTTGGGGTTGTTCCCGTAACGCGGGGCGATGTAATCCCAGAACTGCTTGACCTGCGCCTGCGGCACCGCGCCGGCGGCGTCGCCGTAGTTGCGCACCAGGTGCAGGTCGATGATGACGTAGAGGCCCTTCGACACCGCGTAGTCGACGTACGGACGGATGTACTGGGCGTCGTACGCGGCGAGGTCCTTGCCCAGGACCTCGGTGACCAGCAGCCGCAGCACCTTCGACTCCCAGCCGCCGGTGATCGTCATGTCGATCAGCTCGTTGATCGGCTTGGAGTTGCAGTCGGTGCAGACGTCGTTCTGCTCCGGCGCGAGGATCGACAGGCCGCGCAGCGTCACCGGCGCACCGGTGGCGTCGACGATCTTGTTGCCCTGGGTCCGCAGGGCGGGCAGCGCGGCGGGCGCCGCGTCGTCCGGTTGCGGTGCGGGCGCCGCGGCGGCGCCGCTGAGCAGCCCGGCCGCCAGCGCGAGCGCGGACGCCGTGGCGAGCAGGACGGTTCTCGGTGATCTCCCGAACATGGTTGCTCCTTCGGAACTCGTTCGGCCCCACGAACCCCCGTCTGACTGCTCCTCGTCCTCCTTCCCTAGGGGCTGGCCACGTCGGCGCGCAGCGGCAGGTCCGCGACGCTCGTACCGGCGTGGACGGTGAACGTGCCCGGCTCGGTGCGCCAGCCGCCGTCCCAGTGCTCGAAGGCGCGCCGCCGGAGCGGCACGGTCACGGTCGCCTTCTCTCCCGGCCCGGCCTCGGCGACGGCGAAGCCGGCCAGCCAGCGGGCCGGCCGGTCGACGGCGCTGCCGGGTCGCGAGAGGTACACCTGGACCACGTGCTTGCCGGGCCGCGTCCCGGTGTTGGCGACGCTGACGGTGACGTCGTGGCCGTCGACGGCGAGGTGGTCGAACGACCAGGTCGTGTAGCCGAGGCCGTGCCCGAACGGGTACGCCGGCTCGGCGCCGGTCCGCAGCCAGGCCCGATAGCCGACGTGCACGCCCTCGTCGTACGCGACCCGGCCCTCGACGGGCGCGGTGGCCAGCACCGGCACGTCGGCCTCGGTGGCCGGCCAGGTCGTCGGCAGCCGCCCGCCCGGCTCGACCAGGCCGAGCAGCACGTCGGCCAGCGCGTGGCCGTACTCCTGCCCGCCGAACCAGGTGAGCAGCACCGCGGCCACCTCGGAGCGCCACGGCAGCAGCACCGGCGCCCCCGCGTTCACCACCACGACGGTGCGCGGGTTCGCGGCCGCGACGGCCCGGACGAGGTCGTCCTGCCGTCCGGGCAGCGCCAGCGACGCGCGGTCGGCGCCCTCGCGCTCGACCTCGGCGCTGGTGCCGACCACGACGACGGCGACGTCGGCCGCCCGCGCGGCCGCGGCGGCCCGCTCGATCTCGGTGTCCGCGTCCGCTGTCGCGAGGTCGGCGCCGACGACCAGCGTGACGCCGCTGTCGGCGTTCTCGCGCGGCGGCAGCTCGACGGTGACCCGCAGGTCCACCGGCGTGCCCGCGGCCAGCTCGACCGGGACGGTCGCCGACGGCGGCGCGACCAGCCCGCCGCCGAACTCCTCGCCGTCGTGCACCAGCGTGGTCGCCAGCACGACGGCGCCGTCGACGCTCAGCTCGGCCGTTCCCGCCCCGGCGACGCCCAGCCGCGTCGTCCCGCCGCTCGCGGGCACGTACCGGGCGGTGACCTCCAGCGTCGTCGTCGCGCCCAGCCGGGCCGACCCGAGCCGGGACAGGTTCGCGGTGCGCCGGTTCTCGTCCAGCACGACGGCGCCGGCGGCGTCGCGGCAGACCAGCCGGATCCCGGGCTCGCCGGTGACCGGGTCGGTCAGGGCGCCCAGCGGCAGCGGCTCGATGCCCGGCTGGACGACGGCGCCCAGCATCCAGCGCACGTCCGCGTCCGGGAGCGCCGCGCGCAGCCCGTCCAGCGGCGACACCACCCGCTCCGGCTCGACGTGCGCGCTGCCGCCGCCCTGCGTGCGGGCGGCCAGCGCGTTGTGCCCGATGACGGCGACGGAGCGCAGCGCCGACGCGTCCCACGGCAGCTCGCCCTCGTTGCGGACGAGCACGGTCCCGGCCGCGGCGACCTCGCGGGCGAACGCCGGGCCGTCGGCGACCACCGGCGGGGCGGCCGCCTCGGACCCGTCGAGTGCTCCGACCCGCTCCGCGAGCCGGAGCAGCCGCCGCACCTTCTCGTCGACCGCCGCCTCCGGCACCTCACCGGCCCGCACCGCCTTGACCAGCGCGTCGCCCCAAGGGCCGTCCGGGCCGGGCATGACGAGGTCCAGCCGCGCGTGTCCCGCCTCGGCCGTCGTCCGCGCCGCCCACCAGTCGGACACGACGACGCCGTCGAAGCCCCATTCGTCGCACAGCGGCGACGCCAGCAGGGCGTTCTCCGTCATCGTCGTCCCGTTCACCGAGTTGTACGCGGCCATCACCATCCACGGCCGTTCCTCGACAACGGTGTCCTCGAACGCCGCCAGGTACAGCTCGCGCAGCGCCCGCTCGGACACGACCACGTCGGCGGTGAACCGCTCGGTCTCGAAGTCGTTGGCCACGTAGTGCTTCGGGCACGCGCCCACCCCGCCGTCCTGCACACCACGCACATACGCCGCGGCCAGCCGCGACGTCAGCAGCGGATCCTCCGAGTACGCCTCGAAGTGCCGGCCGCCGAGCGGGCTGCGATGCAGGTTGATGGTCGGCCCGAGCACCACGTCGACGCCGCGGCGGCGTGCCTCGGCCGCGAGGACGGCGCCGTACCGCTCGGCCAGCGCGACGTCCCAGGTGGCGCCGAGGGCCGTCGCCGACGGCAGGTTCAGCGCGCGCTCGCGGTCGTCCCAGCTCTCGCCGCGGATACCGGACGGCCCGTCGGACAGCACCATGCGGCGCAGGCCGACGGCCGGCTCGTCGTACAGGCCCCAGGTGTCGGCGCCGGTCAGCAGCCGGACCTTCTGCTCCAGCGTCAGTTTCTCGATCACGGTCGAGCCCTTCAGTCGCGGTGGGTGCGGATCTCGTCCGGCCAGGCCAGGGTCACGCCGAGCGTGCCGGTCAGCAGCCGCTGGAAGTCCGCCAGGTGGGTCTGGTCGGAGCGCACCTTGCGCGGCGGCAGGCCGTGACTGAGGCAGAACGCGGCCAGCGCGCCGGCCGCCTCGCCGATGCTCCACTCGACCGGGTGCAGCCGGTAGCAGCCGTTGGTGATGTGGGTGGTGCCGATGTTCTTGTTCGCCGGCAGCAGGTTGTCGACCCGCTGCGGGATCAGCGCGCCGAGCGGGATCTGGAACGGGTACGCCTCGATGTCGACGTAGGTCCGCCCGGCGGTGCTCGGGTGCAGGTCGATGCGGTAGCGGCCGAGCCCGACGCTGTCGGCGAACACCTCGCTGCCGGCGCCGTCCGGCCGGGCGTCGACGCCGACGTGCTGCTCGAGGACGGTGAACTCGGCCCGGATGCGCCGCGACTCGCGGATGTACGCCGACTTCGCCAGGCCGTCCGCCGTGCCCGTGACGTCCGGCCGCGGCCGCAGCCCCGGGTAGCCGGCGCCGCCGTCCGGGCGCGGCGCCTCGGTCTGCATCCAGTGCAGGAACGACAGCGACAGCTCCCGGCTGGCGGCCAGCGCGGCGTCCCGCTCGTCCGCGCCGACGCCCAGCAGCGGGCGCTCCCAGTAGTCGATCTGCGGCCAGTTCACGACCGTGACGTCGGAGTCGACGCCGTCCAGCTGCTCGCGGGCCAGCACCCGGCGGAACCGCCACAGCGAGAACGGGGCCGCCGCGCCCGGGTTGGCCTCGAACAGCCGCCACTCCCGGTGCCGCAGCGTGATCGGGACGACGTCGTGCCAGGACAGCTGCGGGCCGGGCCAGAACGGAGCGGCCGTGTCGCGCCAGTGGTCGTAGCCGGCCGGCCGGTCGACGGTGTGGTCCTCGCCCGGGCGGTGGTCCAGCGCGAAACACCACGAGACCGCCTGCTGGTCCAGCGGGTCGGCGACGGCGGGAGCGTGCGGCTCGCCGGTCTCGTCGCGGCCCTCGGCGCCGATGACGTGCTCGACGCCGGCCAGCTCCAGCAGGTCGCCCAGCTCGGTGGCGTCGAGGACGTAGCTCGCGGCGACGGTGACCTCGCCGCCGGTGCGCCCGTCGCGCAGCGTCACGGCATCGACCTCGTCGCCGCTGGTGTGCGCCGCGACGGGCTCGTGCTCCAGCAGGACGGTGAGCCGGCCGGCCGCCCGCAGCGGCGCCAGCAGCTCGTCCAGCACGGCGACCGCGACCCGCGGCTCGTGGCAGAACCGGCTCACGATGCCCAGCCCGGGGTCGAGCAGCGGGTCGGCCGCGGCCGCCGCCGTCAGCGGGTAGTTGCGCCGGTAGTAGTCGCGGACCCGGCGGCGCAGGTCGGCGTAGCCGGCGGCGGTGTTCGCGGTCTCGATCCACGGGTGCTCGTCCGGCGGCACGGCCTGCGCGGTGAGCTGGCCGCCGAGCCAGTCGGTCACCTCCGTCAGCACCACCCGGTGACCCAGCCGGGCGGCGGCGAGCGCGGCGGCGACGCCGCCCAGCCCGCCCCCGACCACGAGGACGTCGGTCTGCAGTTCACGCATGCGGTGCGGGCTCCTTCGGGGCGGGGGGCGCGGTCGAGTCGCCGTCGACGATCGAGCAGGGGACGACGACGCTCTCGCTGCGCGCGGCCGGGTCGTCGACGATGGCGACCAGGGCGTCGATGGCGGTGCGGCCGATCTCCTTGCGGGGGATGTCCAGGTGTTCCCAGCGCAGCGACGCGTCCGGCCCGATGCCCTCGAGGACCACCACCGACAGGTCGGCCGGTACCTCGCGGCCGCGCTCGCGCAGCCCGTGCCGCAGCGCCTCGGCCAGCCGCTCGCTCTCGGCCACGACGGCGGTCTCGGGGCCGCGGGCCAGCTCGTCGAGCCAGGCGTCGTCCAGCCCGATCTCGCCACGGAAGCCCGGCGACCGGTCGATCAGGCCGAGTCGCTCGACGGCGTCGGCGTAGCCGCGGCGGCGGTCCTCGTACGGCTCCATCTCCAGGTGTTCACGCAGGTAGGCAACGTGGCGGTGGCCGAGCGCCGCGAGCCGCCCGGCGATGTCGCCGGTGATGCCGAAGTAGTCCGGGATGACGCACGGGATGTCCGCGCCGGGCACGTCGCGGCGGCCGATGTGGATGAACGGGTAGCCCTCCTGCCACAGCCGGGCGAGGTCGGCCTTGTCCGTCGCGACGCCGAGCAGGACGGTGCCGTCGGCGACGTTGAGCCGGTTGGTCCCGTCGCGGTACACCCGGCGGCGGCCGTCGCTGGCCCCCGTCGACGTGAACAGCACGAGGTCGTAGCCGATCTCCTCGGCGCGCTCCTCGATGCCGAGCAGGAACTCGAAGTAGAAGTTCTCGCGCGCGTGCGGGAACACCGGCTCGAAGGTGTGCACGCCGAGCAGCCGGTTGGTCTTGTTGCGCAGCTTGCGGGCGGACAGGTTCGGCACGTAGCCGAGCTCCTTGACCGCGTCCAGGATGCGCCGGCGGGTGTCCTCCGGGATGCGCGCGGCCGCCTCCGGGTCGCCGCCGATGACCCGCGACACCGCGGACTGCGACACCCCCGCCAGCCGCGCGACATCGGCCTGGCGCGGCGCCCGCTCTCGTCGTTGCGTCGTCACTTCTCCCCCTCTTCCAGCCAGCAGTGCGTCCACTGGCCGTTGCTCAGCTCCGTCCGGGGCGGCGCCTCGGTGCGGCAGCGGTCCATCGCGAACGGGCAGCGCGGATGGAACCGGCAGCCGGCCGGCGGGTCGATGAGGCTGGGCGGCTCGCCCAGCTCGCCGGCGTCGGCGCCGAACAGTTCCGCCCGGTCGCCGGCCGCCCGCGCCGGGTCCGGCGACGAGTCGATCAGCAGCCGCGTGTACGGGTGCCGCGGGTTCGCGATGACGTCCTCCTTCGGGCCGCCCTCGACCATGCGGCCCGCGTACATCACCACGATCCGGTCGCACAGGTAGCGCGCGCTGGCGATGTCGTGGGTGATGTAGAGCAGCGCCAGCCCGTCCTCGGTGCGCAGCCGGTCCAGCAGGTTGAGCATCTCCAGCCGGATCGACACGTCCAGCATCGAGATCGGCTCGTCGCCGAGCAGCACCTTCGGCTCGACCGCGAGCGCGCGGGCGATGACGACGCGCTGCCGCTGCCCGCCGGACAGCTCGTGCGGGAACTTGTCGATGAACTGCTCGACCGGGGTCAGGCTGACCCGTTCCAGCAGCTCCACGACGCGGCGGCCGCGCTCGGCCTTGTCGCGGACGCCGTGGTGCAGCCGCAGCGCCCGCTCCAGGTTGTAGCGGACGCGGTGCAGCGGGTTCAGCGAGCCGAACGGGTCCTGGAAGATCAGCTGGACGTCGCGGTGGTACTCGCGCCCGGCCCGCCGCCCGGCGCCGTCGACCGCCGTCCCGTTCAGCCGGATCTCGCCGCTCGTCGGCTCGTAGAACCGGGCCAGCAGCCGCGCCAGCGTCGTCTTGCCGCTGCCGCTCTCGCCGACCAGCGCGACGATCTCGCCCGGCTCCAGCGCGACCGTCGCGTCCTCGACCGCCCGGACGACGGCCGAGCTGCCGAGCGCGCTGCGCACGGTGAAGTGCTTGGACACGTCCCGCGCCTCCAGCACCGGTGCCATGGCGGTCAGCTCCCTTCCGGGTAGAGGTGGCAGGCGACGTCGTTGCCGCCGACGTCGCGCAGGACCGGCAGCCGCTCGTCGCAGCCGTCGAACCGCTGCCCGCAGCGCGGGTGGAACGGGCAGCCCGACGGCGGGCGGCGCAGGTCCGGCGGGCTGCCGCTGATGCCGGTGAGCCGGCGCAGCGGCGCCCGCAGCGGCGGGAACGAGTCGCGCAGCCCCCGGGTGTACGGGTGCCGCGGTTCCTCGTACAGCGACGCCGACGTGCCCAGCTCGACGATGCGCCCGGCGTACATGATCGCGACGCGGTCGGCCAGCTCCAGCAGCAGCGACAGGTCGTGCGTCACGAACACGACGGCGAAGCCGAGCTCGCGCCGCAGCCGCAGCACCTGCGCCAGGGTCTGGCGCTGCATGACGACGTCGACGGCCGTCGTCGGTTCGTCCATGACCACGAGGTCGGGCCGGCAGGCCAGCGCGAGCGCGATGCTGGCGCGCTGGCGCATGCCGCCGGACAGCTCGTGCGGGTAGGCACGGGCGCGGTCGGCCGACACACCGACCATGCCGAGCAGCTCGGCCGCCCGTTCCCACGCGGCCCGCTTGTCCAGCCGCCGGTCGTGCGTCCGCAGCGCGTCGACGAACTGCGCGCCCACCCGCATGACCGGGTTGAGCGCGTCCATGGCGCTCTGCAGCACGATCGACAGGGTGGTCCAGCGCAACCGGCGCAGCTCGCGGCCGGACAGCGTCACCAGATCGACCGGCGGCCCGCCGTCGCGCGGGTGGTAGAGCAGTTGCCCGGCCGACGTCACCGCCGGCGGTCGCTGCAGCCGCGTCAACGCCGTGATCAGCGTCGACTTGCCCGAGCCGGACTCGCCGGCCACGCCGAGGATCTCGCCGCGGTGCAGCGTGAACGACACGTCGACGCAGGCCCGGACCGGGTCGTCGCCGGTGGCGTACTCGACGTCCAGGCCGCGGACCTCCAGCACGACGCCGGACGGCGCGGCCGCCGGTGTCGCCGTCGTGCCCAGGGTCGCCGACTCCGTCATCACGCCTCACTCCCCGCCGCGCGCAGCGTCTTCGTCCGCTTGACCACCGAGCGCCGGGCCTGCCGCAGCTTCGGGTTGGACAGCTCGTCGACGCCGAAGTTCACCAGCGTCGCGGCGGTGCCGATGAGGGCGATGCACAGCCCCGGCGGCACGAACCACCACCAGAAGCCGCGCAGGACCGCGCTCTGCTGCTGCGCCGCCTGGATCATGGTGCCCCAGCTGATCGCGCCGGAGTCGGAGATGCCGAGGAAGGCCAGCCCGGCCTCGGCCATGACGCCGCCGATGATGCCGTGCAGGAACATCGCCGCGATCCAGCCGGTGAGGTGCGGCAGCACCTCGAAGAAGATCAGCCGCCGGTGCGGCTCGCCGAGCATCCGCATCGCCAGCACGAAGTCGCGGCTGCTGACGCTCAGCGCCTGCGCGCGCAGCGTCCGCGCCCCGCCGGACCAGCCGAACAGGCCGACGATCAGCGCGATCATCCACAGTCCGGTGCCCTGCATGTAGCCGGCCACGATGAGAATCAGCGGCAGCACCGGCATGACCAGGAACAGGTTGGTGAGGAAGTTCAGTCCGTTGTCGACGCCGCCGCGGAAGTACCCGGCCGGTACCCCCACCAGCACCGCGATCAGCGTCCCGATGGTCGCCGCGAGGAACCCGACGAACATCGACCCGCGAGCGCCGGCGATGGTCTGCGCCAGCACGTCCTGGCCGAACTGCGTCGTCCCCAGCAGGTGGTCCGCGCTCGGCGGCGCCGAGATCGCCTCGAGGTCGTTCGCCCGCGGGTCGATGCCGAGCACGTACTCGTTGATCCACGGTCCGAAGATCGCCAGCAGCACGAAGAACCCGAGAACGGCCAGGCCGAACCGGACCTTCCAGCCCCGCAGCAGGTCAGCACGCACGGCCCGTCACCCCTGTTCCCGGATGCGCGGGTCGAGCAGCACGTACACCGAGTCGGCCACCAGGTTCGCCACCAGCACCGCCAGCGTGATCAGCAGGAAGACGCCCTGCATCATCGGGTAGTCGCGCTTCTGCAGCGCCTCGTACATGAGGTAGCCGATGCCCGGGTAGCTGAACACGATCTCGGTCAGCAGCGCCCCGCCGACGACCCCGCCCAGCGCCATCGCGAACCCGGTGAAGCTCGGCAGCATCGCGTTGCGGGCGGCGTAGCGCAGCATCACCCGGCCCGGCGCCAGCCCCTTGGCCTGCGCCAGCAGCACGTAGTCCTCGCGCACCGTCGTCACCATCATGTTGCGCATGCCCAGCAGCCAGCCGCCGAACGCGGAGAACACGATCGTCGTCGCCGGCAGCGCGCCGTAGTGCAGCACGCTGGCCAGGAACGGGAGGTTCAGGCCCTCCGTCAGGTTCGGGTCGTAGCCGCCGGAGAGCGGGAACCAGCCGAGCAGGAACCCGAACACCCACAGCGCCAGCAGCGCCACCCAGAAGTACGGCACCGACGACAGGAACGTCGTCAGCGGCGTCACGACGGCGTCGAAGCGGCTGCCCGCCTTCCAGCCGGCCAGCACGCCCAGCCCGGTGCCGACGACGAACGCCAGCACCGTCGTCACACCCACCAGCAGCAGCGTCCACGGCAGCGCCTGCCACACGAGGTCGCCGACCGGGACCGGGAAGTTGACGATCGACACGCCGAGGTCCAGGTGCGCGAGCTGGCCGAGGTAGCTGACGAACTGTTCGCCCAGGTTCTGGCTCGGGTCGCCGAAGATCGCCCGGATCGACGCCAGCGTCTCCGGCGGCACCTGCTGCCCGCTGACCCGCTCCAGCTCCTCCACGATCGCCGACGACGGGTCGCCCGGCATCAGCCGCGGGAGCAGGAAGTTCAGCACGATCGCGGCCGCGGCGGCGACGGCGTAGAAGCCGAGCCGGCGGGCCAGGAAGCCCCAGCGGCGGCGCGTTCTCGGCGCCTTGGCCGGCGCCGCGGTGGCGGTCAGGGTGGTGGCCATCGTGTCCCTCCTCTCGTTCGCTAGGGGGTGTCTGACGGAAGATCCGTCCGCCACCCCCTGGCCGCGGGGCGCGTCCGGGGCCGCTGGACGCGCCCCGCGGGGCTCAGCTCTCGCCCGTCGGTTCGAGGTCGAGCAGGGTCAGCGTCATGTCCGGGCCCATCCCGATGAACGGGATGTGGTCGAACGACTCCGGCGTCGGCCAGTTCGTCCACCGCGTCGCGTTGATGTCGACGAACCAGTAGTTGTTGTAGATCGGGCTGAACGGCACCTCCTCGACGACGATGTCCTGCAGCTGCTGCCCCAGCTCCTTGAGCTCGTCGACGTCCTCGGTGCGCTCCATCGCCGTGATGATCTCGTCGGTCTCCGGGTCGTTCCAGCGGCCCGCGTTCAGCGACGCCGACTCGCCGATCGGCATCAGGAACGAGCTGCTGAGGAAGTTGTAGACGCCGTAGATGCCCGCGCCGCCCGTCGTCGCCGCGACCATGTCGAAGGTGCCGAGGTTCTGCTGGTCGTAGTAGCCGGCGCTCGGCTGGCCGGCCGGCTGGACCTCCAGGCCGAGCGTGTCGCGCCAGGTGTTGATGAGGATGTCGGCGTAGCTGCCCCAGCCCCAGTCGGCGTTGAACAGGATCGTCAGCGGGTAGCTCTGGCCGTCCTTCACCAGCGCGCCGTCCTCGATCGTCCAGCCGCCCGCCGCCAGCTCCGCCAGCGCGTCGTCGGCCGACACCGGCTGCACCTCCAGGTACTCCGGGCGCATCCAGTCGCCGTAGAGCTGCTCGGACAGCCCGGTCGGGCCGGCCTCGGTGCCCGGCCGCTGCAGCGTCGTCACGACCGCCGTCCGGTCGATCGTCATCGACAGCGCCCGCCGCACGTGCACGTCGTCGAACGGCGGCTTCGCGGTGTTGAACAGCAGCGACATCGCGCCGCCGTTGGAGTACAGCTGGTACAGGTGCCGCTCCGGGTCCTGCCCGACGTACTCCTCCTCCCCGTTCGCCCACGACGCCGTCCCGAGGTCGACCTCGCCGCGCAGCAGCTGCGCCTTCAGCGCCTCGCCGGTCGGGATGATCTTGAACGAGTCCATCGGCAGGTCGCCGCCCCAGTAGTCGTCCCGCGCCTGCAGCGTCACCTGCTGCGGCTTGAAGTCGCCGAGCGTGAACGGCCCCGTCCCGACCGGGTCCGGGTTGGTCCAGGTGTTCAGGTCCTCGGCGGTCCAGATGTGTTCCGGGACCATCGGCAGCAGGACGCTGGCGAACTGCTTGAGCGTGGCGAACGACGGCTCCGCGAACGTCACGCTCACCGTCGTGTCGTCGACCTTCTCCACCGCGGTGTAGGTGACGCCCGCGATGCTGAACTCCGGCTTCTCCAGCGGCAGGCTCAGGCTGTACACGACGTCGTCGGCGGTGAACTCCTCGCCGTCCGAGAACGTCACGTCGTCGCGCAGCGTCATCGTCAGCTG
The DNA here is from genome assembly GCF_900106035.1 of Jiangella alba. Taxonomy (GTDB): domain Bacteria; phylum Actinomycetota; class Actinomycetes; order Jiangellales; family Jiangellaceae; genus Jiangella; species Jiangella alba. The sequence continues at coordinate 3,171,557 of NZ_FNUC01000004.1, read as the reverse complement.
CGTGCCATCGTCGTTGAACTCCCAGCTCTCGGCCAGCCACGGCTCGATCACCGCGCCGTTGCCGTAGTCGATGCGCATGAGCGGTTCGTAGATCATCTCCGGATGCGGCGCCTTGTCGGTGGCCGGCCCCATCACGTTGTAGTTCCGCACGAACGTCGTGCCGCCGTCGGTCTTGCCGTAGATGACCGTGCCGCCGCCGTTCTCGTTGCTGCCGCCGCTCTGGTTCGTGGTGCCGGCGGTGCACGCGGCCGCGAGACCGAGCACCAGCACCGCGGCCGCCGCCGTCCGCCACGTGCCGCGGGCCGCGCCGCGGGTACTGCCTGCCCTGCGCGTGCCGCGGGTACTGCCCGCCGCGCCGCTGCCGTCCCGGCTCCTCCCCGCGGCGGCAGCCTTCGCCCGGCGCATCGTCCGCCGCCGACCGGCACCCGCCGCCGCGTCCGCCCCGGTCGGCCCATCAGCACCCGGCCGGCCGGTCACAACTGCCCGGAGCACGGCGGCCGCTCGCATGGCGCCGCCTACCCGGAGTTCACGTCTCGTGGTTCGCATGTCAGGACTCCCAGCTGGGTTCCAACGATGACTGCGCATACGTATGAGCGAGCGTCCGAAAAAAATGCGCCGATGCGCTCCTACGTATGACCGAAGAATTTAGGGACGTTGCGGACACGTGTCAAGAGGGTTGCCGGACCGGTCGTCGGTCACATCTCGCGTGGTCGTCGGCGCGTCGTCACCAAGACTGTGTAGAACAGTCCCATGAACCAGACCGCCGTCGACTCCCACGAGAACTGGCTCACCCCCGACGAGCTCGCCACCGCGCGTCGTCGGCTCCCGATCCTCTACGTCAACGCGGTCCCCGTACGCGTCGACGACTCCGGTGTCGCGACGGCGGTCGGCCTGCTGCTGCGGTCGACGCCGGAGGGCGAGATCCGGCGCGAGGTCGTGGCCGGGCGGGTGCTGTTCCACGAACGCATCCGCGACGCGCTGGTGCGGCACATCGAGAAGGACCTCGGCCCGCTGGCACTGCCGCGCATCCCGGTGTCGCCGACGCCGTTCACCGTCGCCGAGTACCTGCCCACGCCGGGCGTCACGCCGTACCACGACCCCCGCCAGCACGCCGTCGCGCTGGCGTTCGTCATCCCCGTCACCGGCGACTGCGCGCCCCGTCAGGACGCGCTCGACCTCATCTGGCTGTCACCGCAGGACGCCGCCGACGACGCCGTCCAGAAGGAGATGCTCGGCGGGCACGGCATCGTGCTGCGCCAGGCGCTCGCGCACCTCGGCTTCCCGCCCGCGCCGCCGGTCGTCTAGCTCGAAGAGCCGCCGCCGTCGGACGAGAGTGCCGCGATGAACGCCTCCTGCGGCACCTCGACCCGGCCGACCATCTTCATCCGCTTCTTGCCTTCCTTCTGCTTCTCCAGCAGTTTCCGCTTCCGCGTGATGTCGCCGCCGTAGCACTTGGCCAGGACGTCCTTGCGGATGGCGCGGATGTTCTCGCGGGCGATGACGCGCGCGCCGATGGCGGCCTGGATGGGCACCTCGAACTGCTGCCGCGGGATGAGCTCCTTGAGCTTGCCCGCCATGGCGACGCCGTACGCGTAGGCCTTGTCCTTGTGGACGATGGCGCTGAACGCGTCGACGGGGTCGCCGTGCAGCAGGATGTCGACCTTGACGAGGTCGGCCTCCTGGTCGCCGGTGGGCTCGTAGTCGAGGCTGGCGTAGCCGCGGGTGCGCGACTTGAGCGCGTCGAAGAAGTCGAACACGATCTCGGCCAGCGGGATGGTGTAGCGCAGCTCGACGCGGTCCTCGGACAGGTAGTCCATGCCGAGCAGCGTGCCGCGGCGGGCCTGGCACAGCTCCATGATGGTGCCGACGAACTCGCTCGGCGCCAGCAGCGTGGCCCGCACGACCGGCTCGCGCACCGACGCGATCTTGCCGGACGGGAACTCGCTCGGGTTCGTGACGATGTGCTCGGCGCCGTCCTCCATGGTGACCTGGTAGACGACGTTCGGCGCGGTCGAGATGAGGTCGAGGCCGAACTCGCGCTCGAGCCGTTCGCGGACGATCTCGAGGTGCAGCAGGCCGAGGAAGCCGCAGCGGAAGCCGAAGCCCAGCGCCGCCGACGTCTCCGGCTCGTACACCAGCGCGGCGTCGTTGAGCTTGAGCTTGTCGAGCGCCTCGCGCAGGTCGGGGTAGTCCGACCCGTCCACCGGGTAGAGGCCGGAGAACACCATCGGCTTGGGATCGCGGTAGCCGGCCAGCGGGGTGCTGGCCGGCTTCCCGGCGACGGTGACGGTGTCGCCGACCTTCGACTGGCGGACGTCCTTCACGCCGGTGATCAGGTAGCCGACCTCGCCGACGCCGAGCCCGCCGCCGGGCGTCATCTCTGGCGAGATGACGCCGATCTCGAGCAGCTCGTGCGTGGCCTTCGTCGACAGCATGAGGATGCGCTCGCGCGGCGTCAGCTTCCCGTCGATGACGCGGACGTACGTGACGACGCCGCGGTAGGTGTCGTAGACGCTGTCGAAGATCATCGCGCGGGCGGGCGCGTCGGGGTCGCCCTCGGGCGCCGGCACTTCGGCCACGACCCGCTCGAGCAGTTCGAGCACGCCCTCGCCGGTCTTGCCGCTCACCCGCAGGACGTCGTCGGGGTCGCCGCCGATGAGGTGGGCGAGCTCCGCGGCGTACTTCTCCGGCTGCGCCGCCGGCAGGTCGATCTTGTTCAGCACCGGGATGATCGTGAGGTCGTTCTCCAGCGCCATGTACAGGTTCGCCAGCGTCTGCGCCTCGATGCCCTGCGCGGCGTCGACCAGCAGCACCGCGCCCTCGCACGCGGCCAGGCTGCGGCTGACCTCGTAGGAGAAGTCGACGTGCCCGGGGGTATCGATGAGGTTGAGCGCGTACGTCGTCCCGCTGTTCTGCGACGTGAACGGCAGCCGGACCGCCTGGCTCTTGATGGTGATGCCACGCTCGCGCTCGATGTCCATGCGGTCGAGGTACTGCGCGCGCATGGACCGCTCGTCGACGACGCCCGTCAACTGCAGCATCCGGTCCGCCAGCGTCGACTTGCCGTGGTCGATGTGGGCGATGATGCAGAAGTTCCGGATCAGCTCCGGCGGGGTCGCCGACGGCACCGGCGCGTTCTCGCTGACTGGCACGCAGTTTCCTCGGGGCTTCGGGGTGGTCGTTCGGGACGTTCTCGGCCTGGACGGGGTTTCCCGCCCGCACCAGACATCATCCCATGGTCGGCGATGCGGGCGTGCCAGAAAAGTGATATCACTTAGCTATCTGGTTGGCCGGACTCGGCCGAGACACCTGGAGGACCCATGACCGAGACCCCCACGGCCCCGCCCGCCGATGCGGTCCGGGGCGGCGCCCGCGACGGCGACGGTGCCGAGCGTGGCGGTCGTCTGGCCGGGCCGGCGCCGGTGGGCACGTCCGGCCACCGCGTCGACGTCACCGAACACCGCGCGTGGGCCATGAGCGGCTTCGTCGCGTTGTTCCTCGCGCTCGCCGCCGCCGCGTACGCCGTCTGGCAGGCCGTCCAGCTGGCGCCGTCGGTGCGCGACGCCTTCGAGACCGAGGACTGGGCCGGGGTCTCGGCCGGTCGCGCCGGACTGGCCGTCGCCGCGCTGCTGGTGGCCGCGCTGCTCGCGTCGCCGCTGGTGGTCGTCCAGCCGGGACAGACGCGGGTGATCCTGTTCTTCGGCCGCTACATCGGCACGGTCCGCCGCACCGGGCTGGTCTGGGTCGTCCCGTTCAGCACCCGGCGTCAGGTGTCGGTGCGCGTGAACAACTTCGAGACCACCGAGCTGAAGGTCAACGACGCCGACGGCAACCCCGTCAACATCGCCGCCATCGTCGTCTGGCAGGTCGCCGACACCGCGCGCGCCTCGTTCGCCGTCGAGGACTACCGCGACTTCGTCGAGGTCCAGTCCGAGGCCGCGCTGCGCCACGTCGCCACCACCCACCCGTATGACGACCAGAGCGACCAGGGCACGTCGCTGCGCGGCTCGACCGACGTCGTGTCCGACGAACTGGCGCACGAGGTCGCCGCGCGGGTCGCCGTCGCCGGGGTCGAGATCCTGGAGGTGCGCATCAGCCACCTCGCGTACGCGCAGGAGATCGCCCAGGCGATGCTGCAGCGCCAGCAGGCCAGCGCCATCGTCGCCGCCCGCGAACGCATCGTCGAGGGCGCCGTCTCCATGGTCGAGCTGGCGCTGGCCCGGCTGGAGCGCGAGAACGTCGTCGCGCTCGACGAGGAACGCAAGGCCGCGATGGTGTCGAACCTCCTCGTCGTCCTCTGCGGCGACCAGCGCGCCACCCCGGTCGTCAACACCGGCAGCCTCTACACCTGATCGCGGTGGCCGACCCCGAGCCCGACGGCGCCCGCCCGGCGCGGCGGCGTGAGCGGCACGCCGTCCTGCTGCGCCTCGACCCGGCCGTCCACGAGGCGCTGACCCGCTGGGCGCAGGACGAGTTCCGCAGCGTCAACGCGCAGGTCGAGCTGGTGCTGCGCAACGCGCTGCGGGAGGCCGGGCGGGAGCCGAAGGACGCCGGTCCGCTCCCCCGCCGCGGCCGCCCGCCGTCCCCACCGGGCGAGGAACTGCCCTCGTCCGGCGGCCCGGGCCCGTCCGCCGAGCCGCCCCCGTCCGCCGCGCCGGCCCCGTCCAGTGGACCGCGCCCGTCCGCCGAGCCGCGCCGGTCCGGTGGGCCGGGCCACACCGGCGGCGACGTCTGAGCGGCTCGATCGTCGGCGAACGGCGGGCCCGCAGCGGGCCGCGGCGCTACAGTGCCGACGTGGCCCGACTCCTCCGCGACCTCGTGCGCACCCTGCTGACCCCGCCGAAGCGACGGTCCGACCGCAACGACGACCGCCAGGCTCGGCCATCGGCTCGTCCCGCCGATCGTCAGGCACCGCGCGCCGACCGCCGAGACGGCGGCGATCAGGGCGAGGAGTCGCCCGGCCAGTTCGGCCGGAACGCGACCACGGAGGCACACTCCGTCGGCGAGGTCCACACGTCGTACAACCCGAGCACCGACGGCGACCCCGATCCCGGCGAGATCGTCTGGACCTGGGTCCCGTACGAGGAGAACGACGGCCGCGGCAAGGACCGTCCCGTCCTCGTCGTCGCGCGCGAGCCCGGCGGCACCGTGCTCACCGTCCAGTTGACCAGCAAGAACCACGACGGCGAACACGACTGGGTCGGCGTCGGCTCCGGCAGTTGGGACGGCGAGCACCGTCCGTCCTGGGTCGACATCAGCCGGGTCCTGCGCGTTCACCCCGACGGCATGCGGCGCGAGGCGGCGGCGCTCGGCCGCGACCAGTTCGACGCGGTGATCGGCGCACTGCGCGACCGCTACGGGTGGAGCTGAGCCGCTCCCCTGCCCTCCGTTCGGCGCCGGCGACCGGGGTGGGCCGAATTGGCTGGTGAGCCGCCGCGCTGGTATTGTTGGCGGCTGCGCGTCGGCCCAGGTCGTTGACGCGCCCGGCCAACTCCTTGCCGCCGCGACGGTTCCCCACCGGCGCGGGTCCCGGACGAGGCCGACGCCCTCACGACCTATCCGAACCGACCAAAGGCATCAGTTCGTGGCGAACATCAAGTCCCAGAAGAAGCGGATTCTCACCAACGAGAAGGCGCGGCTGCGCAACAAGGCCGTGAAGTCGTCGCTGAAGACGGCCATCCGCAGGTTCCACGAGGCCGCCGACGCCGGCGAGACCGAGAAGGCCACCGAGGCCGCTCGCGCCGCCAACCGGCAGCTCGACAAGGCCGCCTCCAAGGGCGTCATCCACAAGAACCAGGCGGCCAACCGCAAGTCCTCGATCTCGAAGCGGGCCGCCTCGCTCTGAGGCTCGCGCCCGCGGCGGCCCAGCGCGTTCGGACCGCCGTAGGACCAGCTTCGATTCGCATGACGGCGTCGTTCTCCCAGGCGGAGAACGGCGCCGTTGTCGTGCCCACGCGCCCGTCGCCTGCGCCCCGCTAACGACGCTCCGCACCACGCGGCAGCGCCACAGCGGACACATCCGGCACCCTCACCGCGAACACAGGGCACCGCCCCGCAAGGCGCCGCTGACGCTCCATGGACACCGTCGGCCGCAGTCGTTCGCCCGACGTTCTGCAGTGCCGCGCCAGGGTGCCGAGCTCAGGCGGCGCGAGCGGTCCCGATGGCGACCAGCGCCGTCGTGAGCGCCAGCGTTCGGCCGACGTTCAGCAGTGCCGCGCCAGGGTGCCGAGCTCAGGCGGCGCGAGCAGTCCCGATGGCGACCAGTGCCGTCGTGAGCGCGAGCGTCGCATCGTTGCCGCCGCCCTTGACCGCGAGGTCGGCGTCGGCGACGGCGCGGACGGCGCGGGCCAGGCCGGTCGGCGTCCAGCCGCGCAGTTGGCCACGAAGCACCCGGATCTTCCACGGCGGAATGCCCAGGTCACGAGCGACGTCGGCGTCGCGCATGCCGCGCGGCGCGCCGGCCAGCCGGGCCAGGGACCGCAGCGAGGTCGCCAGCGCGCCCGTGACCAGCACCGGGTCGGTTCCGGTCTCGAGCGCCCAGCGCAACTGCTCGACCGCCTCGCCGGTCTTGCCCTCGACGGCGCGGTCGGCGACGACCCAGCCCTTCACCTCGGCGCGACCCTCGAAGTACATCGCGACCACCTGGCCCGTGACCTGCCCGTCCGGCGCGTCGACCGCCAGTTGGCCGGCCGCCGAGGCCAGCCCGCGCAGGTCGGCGCCGACGGACTCGACCAGCTGCCGCGCGGCCGCCTCGTCGATGCGGCCGCCCTGCCGGCGCACCTCGGCGCGCACGAACGAGACCTGGTCGTCGGGCCGGGTCAGCCGCTCGGCCGGGACCTCGTGGATGCCGGCCTTGCGCAACGCCGTGAGCAGCTTCTTGCCCTTGACCCCACCGGGATGCAGCAGCACCACGTAGATGCCCTCGATGGGCGAGGTCACGTAACCCACCAGCAGGTCGCCGACCGGTTCGCTGACGTCCTGGACGTCGTTGACCAGCAGCACGCGGCTCGTGGCGAACAGCGACGGGCTGACGTGCTCGGCGAGGCCCCCGGCGGTCAGCTCGGAGCCGGACACCTGAGACACATCGGCGTCGGCATCGGCGGCGCGCGCTGCCCGCACGACGGCGCCCGCGGCGCGTTCGGCCAGCAACGCCTCCGGACCGAAGACGAGAGTGACCGGGACGAGGGGATCGGTCGATAGCGCAGCCATGTCGCCACACAGCATGTCACGTCCCGCCGACAACGTCCCGGCGCCCGCACGGGGTCGTCCGGTGCGCGCACCACACGGCCTGCGCCCCGCACCGGACGACCCGGTGCGTCGGCCATGCGTCGCAGTCGGCCGGATGGCGGCCCGCGCCTGCGGAGCGAACGCCGCGCCGTGGGTCCGGCCCGCGGCGCCGGCCCGGCTCGCGGTCCACCGGTGACCACGCCGAGCCCGCCGTCGCCGGTGCGGACGACGGCCACGCTGCCGTGCTCGTCCGTGCGATAGACCCGGACGCCGCTCTCCCGCAGCGCGTCGAGCACCCGCGGCGACGGGTGGCCGTAGGTGTTCTCGCCCACGCTGATCAGCGCGACCCGCGCATCGACGCCCGTGAGCAGGCCGGCGTCCTGGTGCGGCGAACCGTGGTGGGCAACCTTGAGCACGTCGGCGTCGAGTCCCGGCGCGGACCGCAGCAGGGATCGTTGCGCCGACGGCTCGATGTCGCCGGTCAGCAGCACGCTGACGCCATCGATGTCGGCCTCGACGACGAGGCTGGCGTTGTTGGACTCGGACTCCGACGACTCGACCAGCCGGCCCGGCCCGAGCACGTCCAGCCGGAGCCGCTCCCCCACCTGGATCAGATCGCCGGTCCTCGGCACCGACGCCGGCACGCCCGCGGCAGCGAGCCGTCGCCGCACGCCGTCGGCCGACTCGGGCGGGTCGCCGAGCGGCGATACGAGCACCTGGCCCACGTCACGGCCGGTCAGAACGCCGTCGAGCCCGCCGACGTGATCGGCGTGGAAGTGGGTCAGGACGAGCACCGGCACCTGCCGCACGCCGAGGCCGTCGAGGCAGCGCCGTACCAGCCGCGGCTCGGGCCCGGTGTCGACGACGACCGCGGACCGGTCGCCGGCCCGCAGCACGAGCGCGTCGCCCTGGCCCACGTCGCAGGCGACCACCAGCCATCCTGGAGGCGGCCAGCCCGGCGTCGGGACCGCCTTCAACAGGCCGATCGCCAGCACCGCCGCGGCCACCGCGGTGACCAGCGGACGGCGCAGCAACATTGGCAGCGCGATCAGGCCGATCACCGCCAGCACGACGCCCGCGACCACGCCGCCCGTGCCCGGCGGCCAGGGGACGACGGCGCCGGGCTGGTCGGCGAACCACCTCGCGACGGCGGCGATCCACCAGGCCGGGAGGGCGGCCAGCCACGCGCACGCCGTCGCGACCGGCGGCAGGATCGGGCTCACCACCGCGGCGGCCGCGCCGAGCACCGTCGCCGGCGCCACGGCGGGCGCGGCGAGCAGGTTGGCCGGCACCGCCGCCAGGCTGAGCTGCCCCGACAGCCCGAGTACGATCGGCGTGCAGGCGACCTGCGCGGCCAGCGGCACCGCGACGGCGACCGCCAGTGGCCGCGGCAGCCACGCCAGCGACCGTGTCCACGCGGGCACCAGCAGCAGGATCCCGGCCGTGGCCAGCACGGACAACGCGAACCCGGCGCTACGGGCCAGCCACGGATCGAGCAGCACCAGCACGATGACCGCGGCGGCCAGCGTCGGCAGGCCGCGTCGCCGCCCGGCCACCGTCAACCCGACCACGGCGACCAGACCCATCGCCGCGGCCCGCAGGACGCTCGGCTCGGGCCGCGCGAGCAACATGAACCCGACGACGCACACCACGCCGACGACCGGCAGCGCATAGCCGCGTACGCGCACCCAGCGCGCCAGCCCGAGCGCGACCACCAGCACGATCGCGACGTTCGTCCCGGACACCGCGGTCAGGTGCGTCAGCCCGGCGATCGTCATGGCCTCGCGCAGATCGTCGGAGAGCAGCGACTCGTCGCCGATGACCAGGCCCGGCACCAGGCCGCGCGGATCGGGCGGCACACCGCTGACGGCCTGGCGCAGGCCGGCGCGGAACGGCTCGGTGGCGCGGCTGGCGACGCTCGGCGGGCCGGTCGCGCGCTCGTCGGGCCCGGCGTACGGGCGGAACACGGCGGCGACGTCGTCGCGGGGACGGTCGGTGGGCTCGAGCCGTCCGGAGACGCTGACGCGCTGGCCCGGCAGCAGGTCAGCCCAGGCGACGTCGCCGCTGACCAGCAGCACCGGCACGGAGACGTCGTAGGCGCGGCCACGGCCGACGACGTGGTCGACGCGCAGGCGGCCGACGATGTACTCGGTGGCGGCGGCCTCCTCGCCGGCCGGGCCGCCGCGCCGCACGACCGGATCGCGCGCGACGACGCCCTCGAGCTCGACGTGCGCGCCCGCCGCCGCGAGCGTCGTGACCGGCCCAGCCCATACCGGCGCCGCCCGGGCCGCGCCGACGACGAACCCGGCCACCAGGCACAGCGTCGCGGCGATGAGAGCGCGGCGGGCGGCGGGTGTCAGCCGACCGACGGGAGGTGGGCCATTTGGCGACGCGTTGGCGGTTCGCGGGCGGGCGCCGAGCAGGACGACCGTGACCATGACGACGGCGAAGACGCAGCCCGCGAGGCCGGTGCGCCACGGCACCAGGACGCCGGCCAGCGAGCCGAGCCAGAGGCCCAGCGCGGCGGGCACGAGACGCAGGTCCAGCGCGTCGGCAGCGGCCGTGTCGAGCGTCAGGCCGGGCGTCGGGTCGGATGTCAGGCCGGGCGTCGCGTCGGGCGTCAGCCCGGGATCGGTGGGCGTCGGGTCTTGGCCAGGTGTGACGGGGTGCGCAGCGGCCTGCTCTGGGACGGGCTCGGCCGGGCGCGGGATCGGTGCGCGTCTCATAGCGTCACCAGCGGTTCGAGTTGGGCGAAGCGCTGCTCGCCGATGCCGGAAACCTCGCGCAGCTCATCGATGCTGGTGAACCGGCCGTTCTGCTCGCGCCAGTCGAGGATGCGGCCGGCCAGCGCCGGGCCGATGCCGGGCAGGGCTTCGAGCTCGGCGGCCGTCGCGGTGTTGAGGTTGACCGGCGCTTGCGTCGTCGGCGTGGACGCGCTGCCGGTGGGTGGGGCAGGCGGCGCGGCCGGCGGCGGATCGGCGGTGACGAGGACCTGCTCGCCGTCGGTGAGGACGCGGGCGAGGTTGATCGGCGTCAGGTCGGCATCGGGAGTGGCTCCACCGGCCGCCTCGATGGCGTCGACGACCCGGGAACCGGACGGCAGCTCGACGACGCCCGGGCGGGCGACGAGGCCGGCGACGTGAATGACAATCGGCCCGCCGGTGGCCGGCGGATCGTCGGGTCTCCCAGTGGGTGCGTCGCCGTCGGTGGGCGCGCTGGTGGGTGGGTCGGTGGCGACGGCGGTGCCGGTGGCGACCAGTTCGGGCTCGATCGGCACGACCTCGGGCCGCGTCAGCAGGAACAGCACGGCGGCGCCGATGGCCCCGATGAGCACGACGAGGACGATGACGGCGAGCTGGACGCGTTCCAGCCCCAGCCGCCAGAACCGGACCGGTGACGTGGACCCGGCGGGCGGCGGTGGGTCGTCTGCGTGGCCGGGCTGAGTGTCTGCGTCGCTGGGCGCAGTCGCTCGCCCGGACGCGCTGGCCAGCCGGGCCCACGGCGGCACCGCGTCGGGCGCCATGGCCGCCATGGTCGCCGCCGGTGCCGATTCGGTGGGTGGCCGCACCTGCCGAGACGGGGCGGCTGAGCGGGGGTGCGGCGCCGCATGCCGTCCGTCGGCCGGAGGTGCGCCGGGTGGATGCGGGATGTCCGGCTCTGCCCAGAGCGGCGGCCCTGGCGCGTCGTCCGCCAGGGCAGGAGGCGGTTCGGCGCCGTCGGCGAATGCGGTTCCGTGCGCCCAGGGTCGACCAGCGACGTGCGCCACCCGGGCTCGGGCGAGCGCCGCCGTGTGGTCGTCGACGGAGCGGGAACGGAACGATCGCATGCCTGCGACGCTAGGCCGCCGCACCGACCGGGTCGGGTGCCGAAACGGGCTTCTGTGGACAACCGGCGGAACTGGTCAGGGCTGTGGACGGAGCGTCGCCGGGACGTCGGAGCCGGGTGGCGGCGCGGGCTGGTCGCCGCAGGTCACGCCGCCGGCGCGCGAGCGCCGAAGTCACCGGCACTGGCCGGGCTGACCGGAACGGGAGGGGGTGACCGGTGCACGGCCGGGTCAGACGACGCAGAACTCGTTGCCTTCGGGGTCGTGGAGGACGGTCCAGGCGTTGCCGTACTGCTCGACCGTGCCGCTGACCGTCGCGCCCGCGGCGACGAGTTCGGCGACCTTGGCGGCGATGGCGGCCTGGACCTCGGCCTCCGGCGGCCGGCCTCCGGAGGCGTCGGTGTAGCGCCACGCGCGGACGTCGAGGTGGACGCGGTTCTTCGAGGTCTTGGGCTCGGGGACCTGCTGGAAGAAGATGCGCGGCAGGACGCCGCCGGGGTCGATGATGGCGCTGGCGGACTGCCACTGATCTTCCGGGACGTTCCAGGCGGCGAGCGCTTCTTCCCAGGTCGCGAAGCCCTCGGGCGGCGGCTCGAGCTGGTAGCCGAGCGCCAGCGCCCAGAACTCGGCCAGCCGGCGCGGATCGGCGGCGTCGAAGGTGAGGTTGAAGATCTCGGAGGCGATCGGCATCTGCGCATCCTGCCAGCCGCCACCGACAACCTCCGGACCGACGGCTTCCGGGCCAGGCTGAGCCGGTCGGACGGCTACCGGGCGGTAGCGGCGCAGCGGGTCGGCGACCGGGCAGTGGCAGTGCCAGCGGGTCGGCCACCGGGGGCGGCGGCGCCGGCGGCAGGTGGTGGCGATGTGGGCGGGTCGGCGGCCGGGCAGCGGCGACGGGGTCGCCGGGCCGGGGTTGCCGGGCCGGGGTTGCCGGGCCGGGGGTGCGGGGACGGGACCGAGGCGGTGCGGGCGGGTCAGTGCGGGCTGATCACGGCGGCCAGCAGGCCAGGCCCGACGTGGGCGCCGATGACCGCGCCGACCTCGGTGACGACGACGGAGCCGAGGGTGGGGAGGCGATCGGTGAGGCGGGCGGCGAGTTCGTCGGCGCGGGCGGCGTTGTCGAGGTGGTGGACGGCGAGGTCGACACGGCCACCGGCGGCCAGGGCACGCTCGACGGCGAGGTCTTCGAGGCGGGCGCGGGCCCGCGCCGACGTGCGCACCTTCTCGAGGAGGTCGACCCAGCCGTCGCGGAGGTGGAGCAGCGGCTTGATCGCCAACGCCGTCCCCACCACGGCCGACGCCGCGCCCACCCGCCCACCGCGACGCAGGTACTCGAGCGTGTCGACGTAGAAGAACGCGGACGACCGGACGGCACGGTCCAGGGCGAGCGCAGCCACCTCGTCCGCCGTCAGCCCACGCTCCGCCGCTGACGCCGCCACCAGCACCGCGAAGCCGAGTCCCATGCCCAGCGACCGCGAATCGACGACGTGGACGGGGATGGGCGCGTCGCGGGCCGCCAGCCGGGCCGCGTCGGCCGTGCCGGACAGGCTGCCGGAGATGTGCACGGACACGACGGCGCCGAACCCCTCGGCGGCGGCCGACTCGTAGGTATCGAGGAACACGCGCGGGCTCGGCCGCGACGTCGTCACGGGCACGTGCGCCCGCAGCGCGTCGGCCACCTCCCGCGGGCCGAACCGGGTCTGGACGCCGACGCCGCCGACGCCGCCCGCGCGGCCGCCGCGCTCCCCCGAGCCACCGCGCTCCCCCGAGCCACCGCGCTCCCCCAGGCCAACGCCAGGCGCGCCCAGGCCGCCGGCGCCGAACCCAGACTCACGTCCAAGACCAGGCCCAGGACCAGGCCCAGGACCGGCGCCCGGCGTCCACTCGTCCACCGCGACACCGTCGACGACCACCTGGAGCGGCACCACCCGGATGCCGTGCTCGTCGACGTCGGCGGCGGCGAGGTGCGCCGTCGAGTCGGTGACGACCGCGACCCGCCCGGTCACGGACGTCAGCCCGGAACGACGTTGACCAGCTTGGGCGCCCGCACGACCACTGTGCGGACGGGCCGGCCGTCCAGCGACCGCTGCACCGCCTCGGACGCCAGCGCCAGCGCCCGCAGGTCGTCCTCGGTGATCGACGGCGGGACGTCCAGGCGGTCGCGGACCTTGCCGGCGACCTGCACGACGCACGTGACCGTCTCTTCGACCAGGTACCGAGGGTCGGCCGAGGGGAACGGCTGGCGCGCCAGCGAGCCGGGGTGGCCCAGCCGCGACCACAGCTCCTCGGCGATGTGCGGCGCGACCGGCGCCAGCATCAGCACCAGCGCCTCGGCCGCCTCGCGGGGAACGACGTCCAGCTTGGTCAGGTGGTTGTTCAGCTCGATCATGCGGGCGATGGCGGTGTTGAACCGCATGGCCTCCATGTCGGTGCGGACGGCGTCGATGGTGCGGTGCAGCACCCGCCGCGTCTCGTCGTCGGCCGGATCGGAGCCGACGACGACGGCACCTGTCTGCTCGGAGACGATGTTGCGCCAGACCCGCTGCAGGAACCGCAGCGACCCGACGACGGCGCGGGTCTCCCAGGGGCGGGACAGGTCCAGCGGGCCCATGGACATCTCGTAGACGCGGAAGGTGTCGGCGCCGTACTCGGCGTACATGTCGTCGGGCGTGACCATGTTCTTCAGGCTCTTGCCCATCTTCCCGTACTCGCGGGTGACCGGCTTGCCCCCGAACGTGTAGCCGTCGTCGGACTCGACGACCTGGTCGGCCGGCACGTACTGGCCGCGGGAGTCGACGTAGGCGTAGGCCTGGATGTAGCCCTGGTTGAACAGCTTGTGGAACGGCTCTTCGCTGGACACGTGGCCCAGGTCGAACAGCACCTTGTGCCAGAACCGCGAGTACAGCAGGTGCAGCACGGCATGCTCGACGCCGCCGATGTACAGGTCGACGCCGCCGGCGTCGCCGTTGGCGCGCGGGCCCATCCAGTACTGCTCGACCTCGGGGTCGACCAGTCGCTCGGTGTTGGCGGGGTCCAGGTAGCGCAGCTCGTACCAGCACGAACCGGCCCAGTTGGGCATGGTGTTGGTGTCGCGGCGGTACGTCTTGGGGCCGTCGCCCAGGTCCAGCTCGACGTTCACCCATTCGGGGACGCGGGCCAGCGGCGGCTCGGGCTCGGTGTCGGCAGCGTCCGGCGGGTAGGTGCGCGGCGAGTAGTCGGGCACCTCGGGCAGCTCGACCGGCAGCAGCGAGTCGGGCACCGCGATGGGCTGGTCGTTCTCGTCGTACACGACGGGGAACGGCTCGCCCCAGTAGCGCTGCCGGCTGAACAGCCAGTCGCGCAGGCGGTAGGTGACGGTGCCCTCGCCGGTGCCCTTCGCCTCCAGCCACGCGATGATCGCGGCCTTCGCCTCGGCGACGCCCATGCCGTCCAGCGAGATCTCGTCGTTGGCGGAGTTGACGGCCGGCCCGTCGCCGGTGAACGCCTCGCCGTCGAAGCCGTCGGGCGGCTGCACGGTGCGGATGATCGGCAGCTCGAACCGCGTGGCGAACTCCCAGTCGCGCTCGTCCTGGCCGGGCACCGCCATGATGGCGCCGGTGCCGTAGCCCATCAGCACGTAGTCGGCGACGAAGACGGGGATGCTGGTGCCGGTGACGGGGTTGACGGCGAACGACCCGGTGAACACGCCGGTCTTGTCGCGGCCCTCGGTCTGCCGCTCGACCTCGGTCTTCGCGGCGGCCTCGGCGCGGTAGGCGCTGACGGCGTCGGCGGGCGTGGCGTGCCCGCCGGTCCACGCGGCCCGCGTCTGCGCCGGCCAGGCGGACGGCGTCAGCGCGTCGACCAGCGGGTGCTCGGGCGCGACCACCATGAACGTGGCGCCGAACAGGGTGTCCGGACGCGTCGTGAAGACCTCCAGCGCGCCGGCGTCGGTGGCGAAGCGCACGTTCGCGCCGGTGGACCGGCCGATCCAGTTGCGCTGCATGGTCTTGACCTTGTCGGGCCAGTCGATGCGGTCCAGGTCGTCGATCAGGCGGTCGGCGTAGGCGGTGATGCGCATCATCCACTGGCGCAGGTTGCGCTTGAACACCGGGAAGTTGCCGCGCTCGCTGCGGCCGTCGGAGGTGACCTCTTCGTTCGACAGCACCGTCCCCAGCCCGGGGCACCAGTTGACCGGCGACTCGGACACGTACGCCAGCCGGTGGTCGTCGATGACACTGCGCTGCTCGACGGGGCTCAGCGACGCCCACGACGCGCGACCCGGCACCGGCCGCGAACCGTCCTCGAACGCGGCGACCAGCTCGGCGATGGGACGCGCCCGCCCCGCCTCGTCGTCGTACCAGGACTCGAAGATCTGCAGGAAGATCCACTGCGTCCAGCGGACGTAGCCGGGGTCGATGGTCGCGAACGTGCGCCGGTTGTCGTGCGCCAGCCCCAGCCGGCGCAGCTGGCGTCGCATGGTCGCGATGTTCTCTTCGGTGGTCTTGCGCGGGTGCTGGCCGGTCTGGACGGCGTACTGCTCGGCCGGCAGCCCGAACGCGTCGTAGGCCAGCGCGTGCAGGACGTTGTCGCCGCGCATGCGCCGGTAGCGGCCCAGCACGTCGGTGGCGATGTACCCCAGCGGGTGCCCGACGTGCAGGCCCTTGCCGGACGGGTACGGGAACATGTCCATGACGAAGAACTTGTGCTCGGGCAGCTCGGTGCCCGGCTCGGCCAGCGGGCCGGTGGGGTTGGGCGCGTTGAACGTGCCCTCGTGCTCCCAGCGGTCCTGCCAGCTCTGCTCGATCTGGCCGGCCACCTCGGCGGTATAGCGGTACGGTGCGTCGTCGACGGGCGTGGTCTGGCTCATCGGATTTCGTCCCTCAAGTCTGTGGTCGGGGCCCGGAACAAAGAAAGACCCCTCACGCAGGAGGGGTCAGCCGCGCCGACGTGACGCCGCTGGAGGGCGTCCGTTTCAAGTCAGCGCGGCCCGATAAGGAGCAGCAGACCTCGCACATTGTCAGAATAGCGCACTCGCCGGTCCCCCGGCTCTAGGGTTGCGCTCATGGACGTCCCCGGCTGGGTGTGGACGCTGACGGTGGCCGGCATCGCCGGGCTGCTGACCTTCGACTACGTCGTCCATGTCAGGAAGGCGCACGTCCCGACGCTGCGCGAGGCGGCCGTGTGGTCGGCGCTGTACGTCGGCATCGCGATCGCGTTCGGCCTGGGCGTCCTGGTGGTCGGCGGCACGGCCATGGGCACCGAGTACTTCGCCGGCTACCTGACCGAGAAGGCGCTGTCGGTCGACAACCTGTTCGTCTTCCTCGTCATCCTGCACAGCTTCCGGGTGCCGCGGGAGTACCAGCAGAAGGCGCTGCTGTTCGGCATCACGTTCTCGCTGATCGCCCGCTCCGCGCTGATCTTCGTCGGGTCGGCGCTGATCAACACGTTCGCCTGGGTGTTCTACGTGTTCGGGCTGGTGCTGCTGGTGACGGCGGGCAACATGCTCAAGCCGCGCGGCGGCGAGCCGGACGAGGGCGAGAACGTCGCCGTCCGCCTCGCCCGGCGGCTGTTCCACACCACCGACGACTACGAGGACGGCCGGCTGTTCACCGTCCGCGACGGGCGCCGCGCGATGACGCCGCTGGTCCTGGTGATGGTGGCGCTGGCCGGCACGGACGTGCTGTTCGCGCTGGACTCCATCCCGGCGATCTTCGGGCTGACGCAGAACGTGTACCTGGTGTTCACGGCCGTCGCGTTCTCGCTGCTCGGGCTGCGCCAGTTGTACTTCCTCATCGACGGGCTGCTGGACCGGCTCATCTACCTGGCGTTCGGGCTGGCGGTGATCCTGGGGTTCATCGGTGTGCGGCTGATCCTGCACGCGCTGCACGAGAACAACCTGCCGTTCGTCAACAACGGCGAGCCGGTCGAGGTGGTGGAGCTCAGCACCGGCCTGTCGCTCGGCGTCATCGTCGTCGTGCTGGTGGTGACGATCGTCGCGTCGCTGGTCAGCCGGACCGGGCGGGCCCAGACGGCCATCGCCAACGCCCGCCGGCACGCCACCGCCTACCTCGACTCCGAGTACACCGCCGACCCGGCCGAGCGGGAGCGGATCTTCCAGTGCCTCGTCGACGAGAAGCAACAGATCATCGCGCTCGGCCCGCGGTACCGGCAGATGGCCCGCGACGCCGACGGCCTGCTGGAGCTGGCCGACCGGGCCAAGGCCAGCCACGACGCGGCGGTGTCGCGGGGCGAGGCGCCGACCGGCCCGCACCACTGACGGCGGGCCTCAGAACACGAGGTACCAGCGGTCCCAGAACTCGATGGTGATGAGGATGGCGATGATGAGGAACCACACCGTGACGATGAGCCCGCGGCTCTCGACGACGGCCTTGCGCAGCCACGCGGGCGCCTTGAGGTGCCCCTCGGAGAGGTTGTAGCCCGTCGTGTAGACGAAGATCGGGATGGTGGCGACCCACACCACCATGCAGTACGGGCACAGCGCGCCGATGAAGTACGTGGTCTGGGTGAACAGCCAGGTGACGAACACCGCGCCGCCCAGCGCGCCGGCGTTGAGGCCGAGCCAGAACCAGCGCGGCAGCTTCGCTCCCGTCAGCGCGACGACACCGGCCGTGACGACGACGGGGAAGGCGGCCACCCCGATGATCGGGTTGGGGAAGCCGAACAACGACCCCTGCCAGCTCTCCATGACGGTGCCGCAGGTGACGATGGGGTTGAAGCTGCAGGAGGGCGTGTAGGCGGGGTCCTCGAGCAGACGGATACGCTCGATGACCAGCATCGCCGAGGCGAACAGGCCGACCGAGCCGCCGATGGCCAGCAGCCAGCCGAGGACCTTGATCGAGGCGCGCGTCTCGGGGAGCTCGAACTCGGCGTCCTCGAGGTGTTCTTTCTCCTGCACGGCCATGACTCACCCGGGGTTGTTCGTAGGGATCCGACGGCTCCTCAACGTACGCTACCCGCGTTTGGTGCCGCAGGGGCCGATGGTCCTTTGACCATATGCGAGGATTGCAGCAATGCACTGGTCAGGGCGACGTTCCACCGGCGGGCCGCTGGCGGCCGCCGTGGTCGCGGTGGCGGCGCTGGTCGCCGTGCTGGCGCTGGCCGTGGGGCCGGCCGAGGTGCGCGAGCCGGGCTGGCTGAGCGGCACGGCCGATCCCGCGCGGGTCGAGCCGGTCGAGCCGCCGCCCACGTTCGACCTCGGGGAGACGGGGGCGCCGTTCTCCTCCGACAGCGACAGCGGCGGGTTCTCCGTGCCGTGGCCGGTCGTGCTGACGATCGCGGCGCTCGCCGCCGCGTATCTCGCCTACTACCTGCTGCGACGGCTGCTGCCGGAGCTGCGGGGACGGGCGGCCCGCCGGCGGACGGTGCTCGGCGGGCAGGTCGAGGCGCTGGACGACCCCGGCGCCGCCGACGAGCTGCGCGACGGCGCCCGTTCGGCCGCGACCGCGCTGGCCGGGCCGGCGCCCGACGCCGCGGCGGCGGTGGTGGCGGCGTGGCTGGCGCTGGAGTCGGCGGCGGCCGGCAGCGGAGCGGCTCGCGACCCGGCCCAGACGCCGACCGAGTTCACGGCCGCGCTGCTGCGCCGTCACCACGCCGACGAGGAAGCTGTGGCGACGCTGCTCGGGCTGTACCACCGGGCCCGGTTCGCGGCCCGGCCGGACCTCGGGCCGGACGACGTCGCGGCGGCGCGGCGGGCGCTGGACCTGGTGGTCGAGACGATCGGAACGGCGGCGGCCCGATGAGACGACCGGCAGGCGAGCACGCGGTGGCCCGGCGCGCGGCCGCCGCGCAGGGGCGCCCGGCCGCCGCGCAGGGGCGACCGGCAGGCGCGCAGGGGCGACCGGCAGGCGAGCGCGGGGCGCGGACCGTCGCGCGATGGGCGCGGACCGCCGCGCACGGGGTGGGGGCCCGATGAGCCGACGGGCGATCGTCCGGGCCGTCCTGCTGGGCGCGGCCGCCGGCGCCGTGGCCTGGGCGTTCGGCGTCCAGGGCTGGCGGCCGATCCTGATCGGCGTCTGCGTGACGGCCGGGGCGCTGGCCGTGCTGGGCATCCCGCCGGGCTGGTACGGCCGCTGGCCGGCCCGCCCGAAGCCGTCGTCCGGCGGCGGGTCCGGGCAGGTGTGGCGGCTGGCCAACCGGCTGCGCCGCTACGAGCACGACTACGACCCCGCGTTGCACCAGCGGCTGCGCTCGCTCGCCGCCGCCCGGCTACGGCGTCTGGGGCTGGAGTGGGACGATCCGCGGGCGGCCGAGGCGCTCGGCCCGGACGTGCACGCGACGCTGTCCGCCGAGACGATGCGGCCCAGCCTGCGCGACGTCGACGCGGTGGTGAGCGCGATCGAACGACTCGACACACCCTGAGAGAAGGAGCCGGTCCATGACGACCCACAGCAGCACGGCCCTCCCGGTCGCCGAGGTGGCCCGCGTCGGGTCCGAGGTCCTCGACGGCGTCGGGACGGCGGTCGTCGGGATGCGGCGGACGCTGCGGCTGGCGCTGGCCGCGATCCTGGCCGGCGGGCACGTCCTGTTCGAGGACGTACCGGGGCTGGGCAAGACGCTGGCCGCGCGCAGCCTGGCCGCGGCGCTCGGGCTGGAGTTCCGCCGCCTGCAGTGCACGCCCGACCTCCTCCCGGGCGACGTCACCGGGTCGTTCGTGTGGGATCCCGGGACGCGCGAGTTCGGGTTCCGGCCGGGACCGGTGTTCGCGGGGCTGCTGCTCGCCGACGAGATCAACCGGACGCCGCCGAAGACGCAGTCGGCGCTGCTGGAGGCGATGGCGGAGCGGCAGGTGACGGTGGAGGGCCGCACGTTCGCGTTGCCACAGCCGTTCCACGTCCTGGCCACGTCGAACCCGGTCGAGTACGAGGGCACCTACCCGCTTCCGGAGGCGCAGCTGGACCGCTTCATGCTCCGGCTGTCGGCCGGCTACCTGGAGCCGCCGGACGAGGCGCAGGTGCTGGCCCGGCGCATCGCCCGCCGGCAGGAGGCGGCCGAGGTCGAGCCGGTCGTCGACGCCGAGACGGTGCGCGGACTGCAGGCCGGCGTCGAGAGCGTCGACGCGGACCCGTCGATCGTCGCGTACTGCGTCGACCTCGCCGCCGCGACCCGGCGGCACCGGGCGGTCGAGGTGGGCGCGTCGCCGCGCGGGTCGCTGGCGCTGCTGCTGGCCGCCCGGGCGCTGGCCGTGCTCGACGGCCGCGACTACGTGCTGCCGGAGGACGTGAAGGAGGTCGCGGTGTCGGCGCTGGCGCACCGGCTGACGCTGACGCCGGAGGCCTGGACGACCCGGTTGCGCACCGCGGACATCGTCACCGAGGTGCTCGGACAGGTCCCGGGCCCGGCCTCGGGCCGATGACCCGCGACTACGTCTGGCGGGCCACCCCGGCGCTGGCCCGGTCGCTGCTGCTGCCCGCGTTGCTGGCCGTGACGGGGCTGGCGCTCGGCCGCGCGGACCTCGTCCTGCTCGGCGTCCCGCTGGCCGTGGGCACCGCGCTGGCGCTGGGGACGGCGGCCGAACGGCGTGCGCGGCGGCCACCGCCCGAGGTGCGCGCCATCGGGCCGCGGATCCTCGACGCCGGCCGGTCCGTCCCGGTCGCGGTGCGGCTCGGGCCGTCCGACGCGCAGCTGGTCGCGACGGTACTGCCGCCGGCCGAGGCGGGTGGCGACGCCGACTCCGTCGCGGTGGCCGCACCCGCGGACGGCGAGCGGCAGCTGGTGGTCGAGGTGACGGCGCCGCGCTGGGGCGCGCAGCAGCTGGCCCGGCCGGACCACCTCGCGGCCGCCGCCGACGGCCTGCTGGTCGCCGGGCCGGTCGCCGGCCCGCCGTACACCGCGCAGGTGCTGCCCGCCGTCGCGCCCGCGCTGCCGCCCGGGCCGCTGCCGCCCCGTCCCGCCGGCATGGTCGGCGCACACCGCACCCGCCGCCCCGGCGAGGGCACCGAACTGCACGACGTGTCGCCGTTCCAGCCCGGCGACCGCATGCGGCGCATCGACTGGCGGGTGACGGCGCGCCAGGCCGGCCCGCGCGAGACGCTCTACACGCGGCACACGCTGGTCGACGCCGACGCGGACGTCGTCTGCTGCCTGGACAACCGCTACGACCTCCCCGCCGACGTCGCCGCCTGGCTGGACCTCGGCGAACACGCCGAACGGCCGGGCCGCACCAGCATCGACGTCGCCGTCGACACCGTCGCGTCGGTCGCGGCCGCCTACATCGACCACGGCGACCGCGTCGGCATCCTCGACCTCGCCCGCCCGCTCGACCCCGTCCACCTGGGCAGCGGCCGCCGGCACCTGCTCCGGCTGCGCACGCACCTCGCCCGGCACACGCGGCGGCCCGGATCGGGCGACGCGCTCCCCGCGCCCCGGCACGCCCCGCGGCTGCCGCCGGGCGCGATCGTCGTCGTCACCTCGGTCTTCCTGGACGACGCGCCGGGGACGCTCGCGGTGACGTGGCGGCGGCGCGGGCACCCGGTGGTCGCGGTCGACGTGCTGCCGTCGCCACTGGTCCTCGACGCCGCCGACGCCGCGACGACGCTGGCGGCCCGGCTGGTACTGGCCGAGCGGCAGGAACGGATCCGGGCGCTGGAGGCGGCCGGCGTGCCCGTCAGCGCGGCCGACCCGGCGGCGCTGGGACTCGGCCTCGCCCGGCTGCGGCTGCTCGCCCGCGGGGTGCGACGGTGACGGCGGCGGCCGCGCCCGGCACGCCGGGCGCACCCGGCGCACCCGGCGCGCTCGGGCCGGCGCTGCCCGGCTGGGCGCTGCGCCCGGCGCTGGCGGCGTCCGTCGTGGTGACGGTGCTCGCGGTGGCCGGCTGGACGCCGGTGTCGCCGGTCGTGCTGGCGGTGGCGGTGCTGGCCGGCGGCTCGGCGACGGCGCTGCCGGCCTCGCACGCGACGACGGCGTTCCTGGCGGTGTGCGCGCTGTGCGGGCTGGCCGCCGACGGCGCGATCACCGGCTGGCTGAGTCTCGCGGTGCTCGGCGCGCACGCCACCCACGTGACGGCCGCGCTGGCCGCCGTCGTGCCGCCGCGATCGACGGTGGAATGGGCGGCGTTGCTGCCCACCCTGCGGCGCTTCGCCGTCGCGCAGGCCGCCGGCCAGCTGCTGGTGCTGCTGGCGTGGGCGCTCTCCTGACCGCGGCCGGCCGCGGTCAGGGGTGGGCGCAGCGGTCGTCGACCAGCACCTCGACCGCGGTGTCGCCCGCCAGCACGCACGACGGCGGCAGCGTGAACCAGCGCAGCGCCTCGAACTCGTCCGACAGCCCGGTCGGGCCCTCCTCGACGGCGTCGGGCCGGCCGGCCAGCACGTCGCGCGCGTCGGCCAGGTGCTCGGCGAGCGCGTCCTCACCGACCCGCTCGTGCCGCTCGGCGCCGACCAGCAGCCCCTGCTCGTCGTAGCGCAGCCCCGTCAGCCGGACCGGCGGGCGCGACGTGCCCTCGCGGTGCCGCCACAGCCCGGTGTGCGGGTCGAAGCCGTAGTCGGGCAGCAGCCGGTGCCCGTCGCGGGCGATCAGCGCGACCGCGTCAACCAGGTAGTCGCGGACGGCGTCGGAGATGAAGTAGTTGAAATTCAGCCGGGTCCAGCCGGGCTTGATGCCCTCGCAGCCGACGCCGACGACGTCGCGGAAGCCGCGCGACTCGTCCGGCCCGACGGACAGCAGCCGGTGACCGTACGGCCCCGCACAGGAACAGCCGCCGCGGGCCTGGATGCCGAACAGGTCGTTGAGCAGCGCGACGACGAAGTTGTGGTGCAGGAAGCGGGCGCCGTGGCGGATGCGGAACGACACGATCGACAGCCGCGGGACGTCGGGGTTGCCGAGCACGTCGATCTGCGGAACGTCCTGCCAGCGGTGCAGCGCGTGGCGCCAGAGCGCCTCCTCGCGCTCCTGGATGAGGTCGGTGCCGACAGCGTCCTTGAGCCCGAACACCAGCCCGGCCCGGATCGACTCGACGATGGCCGGCGTGCCGCCCTCCTCGCGGGCGACGGGATCGTCGAGGTAGCGGTGCTCGTCGGGGCTGACGAACTCGACGGTGCCGCCGCCGGGGACGGACGGGACCTCGTTGCGCACCAGCGCGCGGTCGACCACCAGCACGCCGGGGGTCTGCGGGCCGCCGACGAACTTGTGCGGCGACAGGAAGATGGCGTCCTTGTGATCGCCGGCGCCAGGCGTGCTCTCGGCCATGCGGATGGGGACGTACGGCCCGGCGGCGGCGTAGTCCCAGAACGACAGCGCGCCGTGCTCGTGCAGCAGCGCCGCGATGCGTGCGGTGTTCGTCAGCACGCCGGTGACGTTGGACGCGGCGGAGAAGCTGCCGATGCGCAGCGGCCGGTCGGCGTACGCGCGCAGCAGGTCGTCGAGCTGGCGCAGGTCGATGTGGCCGTCGGCGTCGGTGTCGACCGCGACGACGTCGGCGATGGTCTCGCGCCACGGCAACTCGTTCGAGTGGTGCTCGTACGGCCCCACGAACACCACCGGCCGGTTCTGCGGGACGTCGTACAGGACGCCGTGCCGCTTCGGCGCGCCGGCCGGCAACCGCAGCTCGAGGATCGCGACCAGCTTGTTGACGGCGGACGTGGCGCCCGACCCGGTGAACACCACCAGGTGGTCGTCGGTGCCGCCGACGGACTGCCGGATGGTGCGCCGGGCGTCCTCGCGCAGCAGCGTGGTCTGCAGGCCGGTGCCGGAGCTCTCGGTGTGCGTGTTGGCGTAGAGCGGCAGCACCTGTTCGCGGACGAAGTCCTCGATGAAGTCCAGCGACCGTCCCGACGCGGTGTAGTCGGCGTACGTCATGCGGCGGGCGCCGTACGGCCCGTGCAGGACCTCGCCCTCGCCGATGATGCCGCCGCGAATACGTTCGATCAGCGACGTCGTGACCATGCCGGCCCCCTCTCCCGTGTTCTCCCAGCATGCACCCTCGGGGGCCGCTGGAGCGGATCGTGGTCAGCCGGGGTCCGGGTTCCTGCCGGTTGGCCGGGGCCCTTGCCGGTTGGCCGGGGCGCTTGCCGGTTGGCCGGGGGCCTTGCCGGTCGGCCGGGGTCCAGGCCCCTCCCGGCCGGGAGGGCACCCACCCTACGGGCGGGCCACGTTAACCAGGCGTGAACCGGCGGCCGGCCAACCAGGCGCGAACCGCCGGCGGGCCAACCAGGCGCGAACCGGCGGCCAACCCGGCGCGAGGCTCGAGGTCGGCGGAGGGCTCGGGCCCCTCCCGGCCGGGAGGGCACCCACCCTACGGGCGGGCCACGTTAACCAGGCATGAACCGGCGACCGGCCAACCAGGCGTGAACCGGCGGCCAACCCCGGCGCGAGGCCCGGGGCTCGGCGGAGGGAGTCGGGCCCCTCCCGGCCGGGAGGGCACCCACCCTACGGGCGGGCCACGTCAACCAGGCGTGAACCGCCGGCCGGAGCACGCGGAAACAGTCGCCGCGCTTTTCGTGACTTTTTGGTAGCCAACGGGTGAATGTTTACCTACGCTGTGACACCACGTTCGTGCCCCCGGCAGAGGGAGTCACACCGATGCCCGACCTCGACGACGTCCCCGGCCGGCGGCGGCTGCTGCCGCTGCTCGACAGCTCCCGCGGCGGCCGCAGCGCCATGACCTGCCGCTACCGCTGCGCCGACGCCTGCGCGCATGAGGCGCCCAACACCAGCGACAACGCGTACTTCGGCGACGTCGTCGAGGCGGCCGTCAGCCGCCGCGGCCTGCTGCGCGGCGGGGCCGTCGCGGCCGCCGTCGTGGTCGGGGGCGGGTCCGGCACGCTGGCCGCCGTCGCATCCGGCGCCGGCGACCCCGCAGACACCGAAGGCGCCGCACGCGCTGCCGTCCCGCCCAGGCCAGACCACCCGGACGCACCGGAGTACGGCCGGCCGGTCGGTTTCCGCCCGGTCGGCGACAACACGCTGGACGCCGTCGTCGTCCCGAACGGGTACGACTGGTCGGTCACCATCGCGTGGGGCGATCCGATGTTCCGTGGCGCGCCGGAGTTCGACTTCGAGCACCAGACCGCCGCCGCGCAGCGCGAGCAGTTCGGATACAACTGCGACTTCGTGGCCGTCTACCCGCTGGACCGCCGCTTCGAGCGCGCGCTGCTGTGGGTGAACCACGAGTACACGAACGAGGAGCTGATGTTCCGCGGCTGGACCGGCGCGGCCGGCGCCACGGTCGAGCAGCTGCGCATCGCGATGGCGGCCCACGGCGGGTCGATCGTCGAGATCGAGCGGGTCGGCGACACCGGCGAGTGGCGTCCCGTCGACGGGCGCCGGCGCTACAACCGCCGCATCCACGCCGGCACCCCGTTCCGCGTCACCGGCCCGGCCGCCGGCAGCGACCTGCTGCGCACGGCCGCGGACCCGGCGGGCACGACCGTCCTCGGCATGCTGAACAACTGCGCCGGCGGCACCACGCCGTGGGGCACCGTGCTGACCGGCGAGGAGAACGTCAACCAGTACTTCGGCGCGTCCGCTGACGTCACCGACCCCGAGACGGCCGCGCGGTACGCCCGCTACGGCATCCGCACCACCGCCGGCACCAGCCGCGCCTGGGAGCGCGCCGACGCCCGCTTCGACGTCAGCGGCGAGCCGAACGAGCCGAACCGGTTCGGCTGGGTCTGCCAGATCGACCCGTACGACCCGCGCTCGACCCCGCAGAAGCTCACCGCGCTGGGCCGGTTCAAGCACGAGGGCGCGACGACGGCGCTGACGGCGGACGGCCGGGTCGCGGTCTACATGGGCGACGACGAGCGGTTCGAGTACGTCTACAAGTTCGTGTCGTCGGGCCGCTTCCGCACCGGACAGGGCGACCGCGACCGCCGGCACAACCTCGCCCTGCTCGAGGACGGCGACCTCTTCGTGGCCCGGTTCACCGGCGACAGCCCGGCCGCCGAGATCGACGGCTCCGGGCGGTTGCCGTCCGACGGGCTGTTCGACGGCGCCGGCGAATGGCTGCCGCTGGTCAGCGGCGGTGAGAGCGCCGTCGACGGCATGAGCGTCGAGGAGGTGCTGGTGTTCACCCGGCTGGCCGCCGACCGCGCCGGCGCCACGAAGATGGACCGTCCCGAGGACGTCGAGCCGCACCCCGTCACCGGCACCGTCTTCATGGCGCTGACGAACAACGACCGCCGCACCCCCGCTCAGGCCGACGAGGCCAACCCGCGGGCCACCAACCGGTGGGGGCACGTCCTCGCCCTGGACGAGGACGGCGCCGACGCGGCGGCGACGACGTTCACGTGGTCGCTCGTGCTGGTCGCGGGCGATCCCGACGACCCGTCGACGTACTACGCGGGCTTCGACAAGTCGCAGGTCAGCATGATCAGCTGCCCCGACAACGTCGCGTTCGACCCGTCCGGGCGGCTCTGGCTGGCCACCGACGGCATGCCCGGGTCGGTCGGCGCCAACGACGGCATGTTCGTCATGCCCCTCGACGGCGACGACGCCGGGCACCTGCGCCGATTCGCCTCGGTCCCGGTCGGCGCCGAGTGCTGCGGACCGTGCATCACGCCCGACGGCCGCACCGCGCTGATCGCCGTCCAGCATCCCGGTGAGGAGGACGGCGCCTCCCCCGAGGCGCCCGCGTCGACGTTCCCGTACGGCGACCAGCCGCGGCCGTCCGTCGTCACCGTCTGGCGCACCAGCCCGACCGGCGGCCCGTTCATCGGGGACTGAGCTCGGGGGGTGGGAAGGACGCGGGCCGGCGTCCCTCGTCCGCGGCGCCGGCCCCGTTCCCTCGTTTGCCCTTTACCTTCTGTTCGTCCTGACGTGGTGGTTCCCGCTCGCACCAGTTCCTAGGTTCTGGTGAGAACGTGCCGGAGCTGTGACGAAGGGACTCCCATGCCCGAACCCGAAGGTGCCCAGCGCCGCCGCCTGCTGCCCGTCCTGGGCGGCGTGCACGGCGGCCGCAGCGCCATGACGTGCAAGTACCGCTGCGCCGACGCCTGCTTCCACCCGGTGCCGAACGAGAGCGACAACGAGTACTTCGGCGACATGGTGAACAAGGCGATGTCGCGGCGCGGTCTGCTCCGCAGCGGCGCCGTGGCCGCGCTGGTCGTCGGGTCCGGTGTCGGGAGCGGCGCGCTGGCCGCGGCCGCTGCCCCGGCGAGCACGACGTCGTCGGGCCCGAAGCCGCCGAACCCGAGTTTCCCGGACGTGCCCGAGCGCGGCCGCCCGGTCGGCTTCCGCTCCGTCGGCGACAACACCCTCGACACCATCGTCGTGCCCAACGGCTACGACTGGTCGGTGACGGTGGCCTGGGGCGACCCGATCCTGCCGGGCGCGCCGGAGTTCGACTTCGAGCACCAGACCGAGGCCGCGCAGCTGCAGCAGTTCGGCTACAACTGCGACTTCGTGGCGATCCTGCCGCTGGACCGCAACTTCACCAAGGGCCTGCTCTGGGTGAACCACGAGTACACCAACGAGGAGCTGATGTTCCGCGGCTGGACCGGCGCCGCCGCGGCCACCGTCGACCAGCTGCTCGTCTCGCAGGCCGCGCACGGCGGCTCCGTCGTCGAGATCGAGCGGGTCGCCGAGACCGGAGAGTGGCTCCCGGTCGGCGGCCGGCGCCGCTACAACCGGCGCATCCACACCAAGACCCGGTTCGCCGTGACCGGCCCCGTCGCCGGCAGCGACCTGCTGAAGACCAGCGCCGACCGCACCGGCACGAAGATCCTCGGCATGCTGAACAACTGCGCCGGCGGCACCACCCCGTGGGGCACCATCCTCACCGCCGAAGAGAACTTCAACCAGTACTTCGGCGCGTCCGCCGCCATCGCCGACCCGACAGTCGCGGCCCGCTACGCCCGGTACGGCATCCGCACCGCCGCCGGCACCGAGCGCGGCTGGGAGAAGACGGACAAGCGCTTCGACCTCGCGCAGGAGCCGAACGAGCCGAACCGGTTCGGCTGGATCGTCGAGATCGACCCGTTCGACGCCGGCTCGACCCCGCGCAAGCACACCGCGCTCGGCCGGTTCAAGCACGAGGGCGCCACCATCTCCATCGCCGACGACGGCCGCGCCGTCGCCTACATGGGCGACGACGAGCGGTTCGACTACGTCTACAAGTTCATCTCGAAGAACGCGTACCGCCCCGGCACCAGCAAGCGCGACCGCGACTCCAACCTGCGGCTGCTGGAGGAGGGCGACCTCTACGTCGCCAAGTTCACCGGCGACAGCCCGGCCGGCGAGATCGACGGCACCGGCAAGCTGCCCTCCGACGGCGAGTTCGACGGCACCGGCCAATGGCTGCCGCTCGTGGTCGGCGGCGAGAGCAAGGTCGACGGCATGAGCGTCGAGGAGGTGCTGACGTTCACCCGGCTGGCCGGCGACAAGGTCGGCGCCACCAAGATGGACCGCCCCGAGGACGTCGAGCGCAACCCCGTCACCGGCACCGTCGTCATCGCGTTGACCAACAACACCTCGCGCAACGCGTCCACCGGGGTCGAGGAGCCGAACCCGCGCCTGGCCAACAAGTGGGGCCACATCGTCGGCATCGACGAGGACGGCAACGACGCCGCGGCGCTCACCTTCACCTGGCGCATCCTGGTACTGGCGGGCAACCCGTCCGATCCGTCGACCTACTACGACGGCTACGACAAGTCGCAGGTCAGCCACATGTCCTGCCCGGACAACGTGGCCTTCGACCCGGCCGGTCGGCTGTGGATCTCCACCGACGGCATGCCCGGCGCCAGCAGCATCGCCGACGGCCTGTTCGTCATGCCGGTCGAGGGCGACGACAAGGGCCACGTGCGCCGGTTCGCCTCGGTGCCGCGCGGCGCCGAGTGCTGCGGCCCGTTCATCACGCCCGACGGCCGCACCGCCACCATCGCGGTGCAGCACCCGGGTGAGGGCAGCGGCGCCTCGCCGGACACCCCGATCTCGACGTTCCCGTACGGCGACCAGCCGCGGCCGTCCGTCGTCACCGTCTGGCGCAAGAGCCCGACCGGTGGTCCGTTCATCGGCGACTGACGCGCGTTCACGCTGGGGCCCCGGCAGCACGGCTGCCGGGGCCCTTCCGCGTCGTGGCGGCTGCGGCTAGGGTGGGAGAGCGCTTTCCGTCAGCGTCGCTTGGAGGGTTCGTCGTATGGGTGCAGGGCGGCCGGGGTTCCCCGGCGGAACGGCGGTCAGCCATCTCACCGTCTACGACTGGCCCGGCGACGACGGACTGGCCGGCGGGTCGCCGCACCTGCACACGGCGTCGGGCGAGGGGTACGTGGTGGTCGGCGGCAGCGGCCGGCTGGAGACGCTGAGTGCCGACGGTGTGGGCTCGCACCCGCTGACCGCGGGCACCGTGCTGTGGTTCACGCCGGGGACGGTGCACCGGCTGGTCAACGACGGCGGCCTGCAGATCGTCGTCGTCATGCAGAACGCCGGGCTGCCCGAGGCCGGCGACGCCGTCTTCACCTTCCCCGACGAGGTGCTGGCCGACCCCGCGCGGTACGCGGCGGCCGCGGCGCTGCCGTCCGGACCCGAGTCCGGGGAGGACGCCGTCGCCGCCTCGGCCCGGGCCCGCCGCGACCTCGCGCTGGCCGGCTTCGCCGACCTCCGCCGCCGCGTCGAAGTGGAGGGGCCGGGCGCGCTGTCGTCGCTGTACGAGCGGGCCGGCGTGCTGGTCGCGGCGAAGGTGCCGGGCTGGCAGTCGACGTGGCAGCAGTCCGTGCGCGCCGGGGTCGACGAGACCGGCCGGGTGCTGACGGCGCTGGCCGGTGGCGACGCGAGCCACCTTCACGCCGCGTCGGTACACGTCGGCGAGCGGCGCGAACAGCCCTACCGGTACGGCATGTGCGGGCGGCTGCGCACCTGGGACGTGGCCGCGCTCGTGGGATAGCGGCGCATGCTCCGGCGCGGCCGAGGTCGTCGGCGCGGGCGAGCCTCCCGGCGCGGCCGAGTCTGCGCGCGCGGCCGAGTCTGCGCGCGCGGGCGAGCCTGCCCCCGCGAGCGAGCCTGCCCCCGCGGCCGAGCCTGCCCGCACGGGCGCGTTTGTCAGCGCGGGCGCGTTTGTCAGCGCGGGCGAGTGTGTCGGCGCGGCCGAGTGTGTCGGCGCGGCCGAGTGTGTCGGCGCCCGCCCGTAGGGTGGGCCTCACCCGGGCCGGGAGGGGTCCACCTACCAGCCACCGCGACGTCGCCGAACGCACCGGACAAGGCAGCCGACACGCGCGTGCGCCGCCGGGCACCGGGAGCGCCACCCGGTGTTCAACCGGCATTCAGTGACGATCCGTAGCATCCCGGAAACCCCCCACCCTGGAGGACCCCGTGCGCCTACCCAGACCGTCCCTACTCCGGACCGCGACCCTGGCCGTCGCCCTCGCCGCCGCCCTGCCGGCCGCCGCCCTCAGCGCGGCAACCGTCGCGGCGCCCGCGGCAGCGGAACCAGCCGAAACAGCCGAACCCGCAGTCGTCCTCAGCGAGGACTTCGAAGGCGGTGAGATCCCCGCCGGCTGGACCGCCGTCGACGGCCAGTGGTCGGTATCGGACGGGCGGCTGGTCGGCGTCAGCACGTCGTCGAGCCAGTTGTCGCGCATCACGTTCGGGCCGCACCTGCGCAACTTCCGGGTCGAGCTGACGGCGAGGTTCGAGCAGGTCGCCAACGCCGCCCGCTGGACCGCCGTCGGCATGGACATCGCGCCCGACGGGTCCACGCCGTGGTGGATCGCCACCATGCGCAGCGGCACCACCGCCGCCAACGGGCTCGAGTTCGCCCAGCGCACCACGTCCGACGGCTGGAACGTGACGAACACGGCCGCCGCGCCGCACGCGGCCGGCACGGGCACCGACGTCCGCATCGCCGTCGAGGTGCGCGGCAGCCGGGCCACCTGGATCTTCGACGGCCAGGAGGTCATGCGCACCAGCGCGCTGCAGCGCTCCGACCAAGGCGTGCTGGGCCTGATCGTGAACGGCAGCACCGTATCGTTCGACGACGTCGTCGTCACGGAACTCGAGGAGGAGCCGGTGATCCGACCGGTCGGCCCCGGGTCGACGCCCGCCGTGGTGGCGCACCGCGGCTACTCGTCGGTCGCGCCCGAGAACACCCTCGCCGCAGTGGAGTCCGCGCTGCGCAGCGGCGCCGACTACGTCGAGGTCGACGTCGCGAGCAGCGCCGACGGCGTGCCGATCATCCTGCACGACAACACCCTCGACCGGACCACCGACGGCACCGGCGCGCTGCCGGCCGTGACGTCCGACTACATCGAGGGCCTCGACGCCGGGTCGTGGTTCTCGACGGCGTTCACCGGCCAGCCGGTGCCGACGCTGCTCGACGTGCTGGCGCTGATGAAGGGCCGCGCGCCGGTGCTGCTGCTGGAGGTCAAGGGCCCGGAGACGTACGCCGAGCTGGAGGTCATCGTCGGCCAGCTGCGCGAGCAGGGCCTGATCGAGCAGACCCTGCTGCAGAGCTTCGACGTGCAGGTGTTGCGCGACGTGCGGGCGATCGAGCCGGAGCTGCGGCTCGGCCTGCTGCGCTCCAGCCTCGACGCCGACCCGGTCGCGATGGCGCGCGACCTCGGCGTCGTCAGTTACAACCCGTCGTGGACGGCGCTGCAGACCAGCACCGACGTCATCGCCGACCTGCACGAGGCCGAGATCGCCGTCATGCCGTACACCATCGACGACCCGGCCCAGTGGGCCATCCTGCGCGACCTCGGCGTCGACGGCGTCATCACGAACAAGCCGGGCGAGCTGGTCGGCTGGAACGCACGGCACGTGCAGACGGTGCCGGACGAGCCCACCGTGGCGTTCGCGGCCCCGGCCGACGGCGCGACGCTGACCCGCGGCGACGTGCTGGTGCCGGCGGTGACGTCGGAGCGGGCCGAGTCGATCGCGCTCACGCTGGACGGCGCGGAGGTCGCCGAGGGCTCCGCCATCGCCGTCGACACGCTGGCCGCGGGCGAGCACACCCTCGAGGTGACGGCCACCGGCGTCAGCGGCACCGCCACCGCGACCACCACGGTGACGGTGCAGCCGTCGGCGGCCGGGCTGGTGCGCCTCGCCACCGGACCGGACGTCGAGCGCGCGCTGCGCGACCAGTTGCTGCGCGCCATCGACCGGTCCGACTGGATCCGGGTCGCCTCGATCGCCGAGGCCGGGGTCGGCGGCCACCAGCTGCCGGCCGAACTGGCCGCCCTGATCGCCGCCGACGCACGGGCACTCTGACCCCGTCGCCGGGTCCGCCCGACGACAGCACCACGGCAAGGCCCGGCGTCGGCGTCGGCGTCGGCGGAGCGTGTCGGTGCCCGCCCGTAGGGTGGGCACCCTCCCTCAAGGGGCGGGTCATACCTACCGCATCGGATCGCCGCCACAAGCGAGGACACCCACCCAGCGGGGCGGGCCTCCATCGGCCCGCCCCGCCAGGGTCAGCGCCCCGAGCGGGACCGCCCACGCCCACTCCGCCGGCCGCCCCGCCAGGGGTGAGCACCCCAGCAGGGCGGGCCGCCCCAGCGGGGGTGAGCACCCCAGCAGGGCGGGCCACACCCTCGCCAGTGGGTCGCCGTCAGTCGAGCAGGTGCTTGAGCGCCCGCTCCATGACGGCGGCCCGCTCGGCCGCGTCCTCGATGCCCTCCAGGCCGAACCCGGCGTAGAGCGTGCCGGGCGTCGCCGTGACGGCCGCCTCCGGGAAGCCGCCGGCCGTCGTGCGGAGGAAGTCGTTGGCGTTCGGCGCGCTCCCTTCGGGCGGGCCGGGCACCTCCCAGCCGCCGAGGTCGGTCTCGAACGACGTGTCGCCGTCGCCGGTGCTGACGGTGATGTCGTCGACGAAGACGCCCAGGCCCTGGACCGCCCAGTCGCTGGCGTAGCTGATCGACAGGTCGACGTCGCCGCCGGCGTACGGGGTGAGGTCGATCGACCATTCCTGCCAGCCGCCGGAGTTGCCCGAGGCGGCGTTCCACGCGCCGGTCGTGCCGGTCGGCAGGCACGTGGTGCCGTCGACGACGGTCTGGTAGTGCTCCAGCCGCGGGTGCAGGGTGTTCCAGCCCGCCGGGCAACTGCCGCCCGCGGTCTCCTGCGACGTGTTCCCGTTCGCGTCCGGCAGCGTGGTCCAGTCGTCGGTGCCGGCCGGTGCGGCCTCGACGAACAGGTGGTCCCAGGCCGCCTCGGTGTCGTACGACGTCCAGAACGACAGCGTCGCGCCGCCCGCGGGCACGGACACCGTGTTCGTCAGCCGCTTGAACGAGACGTCGCCGATCTGCGAGTAGACGTAGAAGTCGCCGGTGTGCGGCTCGAACGGGCCGCCCTCGCGGTCCCAGCGCGCCGCGACCCAGCTGTCGAACTGCGGGTACGTCTCGGGGTCGAGGATGCCGCTGGTGACGACCTGCGAGTTGCTGTGGTCCTGGTTCCCGGCCGGGTCGAACCCCCAGCCCATGCCCTCGAACGGGCCCTCGTCGCCGCCGATGACGTCGAGCAGGCCGTCGTCGGTGGTGCCGGCGTCGTCGACCAGCAGGTAGGCGCCGAGCCAGTACTGCAGCACGTCGTTGGTGAGGTCGCCGGAGCCTGCCAGCACCCGGCACCGCGCCTGCACCGCCGGGTCGGCGGCGCACTGCGCGTTCGCGGCCGTCGGGTCGTAGGCCTGCAGCCCGTGGTTCTGGGTGTACTGGGTGCCGGCGTACTTGCCGGTGTACAGCACCTGGCCGCCCTCGTTGAGGAAGTCGCGGACCTCCAGCAGCTCGTCCATGGCCAGCCGCGACGCGGTGCCACCGGCCCAGCCCGGCTCGCGGGTGACGATGTCGTCGCCGGTGTACCAGACGACGGCGTCGTAGTGCGACAGCACGCCCAGGGCGTCCGGCGCGGTCCGGCCGCGGGCGTCGACGTCGTACACGTCGTAGCCGACGCCGTTCGCCGTCAGCGCCTCCTCGTAGGCGGCCAGGTGGTGCGGGCCGCCGGCCGGCTGCACCGGTGAGGCGCCGGTGTAGTCCTCGGCGGCCAGCACCAGCACGTCGTTCGCGGATTCCGAGACCGCGGTGTAAGTGAACGAGTCGCTGGTCTCGCCGCCGCCCTCGAACCACACCTCGACGGTGTCGCCGGGCTCGGTGCCGGTGACGACGCCGCTCATCACCCGGTAGTAGACGTCGGTGCCGCCGCCGTAGCGGTCGCCGCCGTCCCACTCGTCGGTGGGCGCGCTCTGCACCGGGCCGCCGTCGACGCGGTACCTCACCGTCACGTCGCCGAGGTCGCGCTTGGCCAGCACCCGCACCTCCTGCGGGTCGCCGTAGGAGTAGTCGAAGGTGAAGTCCGCCTGCGGCAGCCCGGCCTTGTAGGTGTCGTCGCTCTGCAGGTAGAACGGCTTCGTCGTGAGGCCCAGGTGCGACACCGGGTCGTCCGGGTCGGCCGCGGACCTCGCGACGTCCATGGCGAACGGCCGCACCTTCTCGAACTCGGCCTGCACCAGCGCCTCGTCGTCGGGGAAGACGAAGCCGCTGCCGGGCACGCCCTCGCCCAGTTCCGGCGTCCACGCGAGGGTGCCGCGCTGGGAGTGCGCGAAGTCGGTGGTCTCGCCGTTGGTCACGTACAGGACGTCCGACGACAGGCCAGGTTCCCAGCCGGCGATCGCCGGGGTGTCCAGGTTGCCCGACAGCGCGAAGTAGATCGGGTCGTCGGCGCTCGGGGTGCCGGTCTGCCAGCCCTCCGGGTACAGCAGCCACTCGCCGGCCGAGTGCCAGTTCACGTGGAAGGCGAAGTCGACGCGGTCGTAGAGCGCCAGCATCGCCTGCGTCTCCGGCTCGGAGCCGGCCTCCGGCCCGCGGTACGTGTCGCTGGAGATCAGCGACGACGAGCCCTCCTCGTCGTACTGGAAGTGCTCGGGGTAGTTGCGGTTCGGGTCGACGCCGTCGAGTGCCGTGGTGGTGCCGTCGCCGTCGTTGTCGCGCAGGTTCTTCCGCCACAGCCGCTCGTTGTCGAACGTGTACTGGTAGCCGTCCGGGTTGGCCACCAGCACGAACCAGTACTCGTTGCGCCGCAGCAGGCTGCGCACGTCGCGGTCGTTGGCCCGCCAGCCGTCGACCAGGCTGGTCAGCATCCGGCGGTTGACCTCGCCGGAGATC
The DNA here is from genome assembly GCF_900106035.1 of Jiangella alba. Classification (GTDB taxonomy): domain Bacteria; phylum Actinomycetota; class Actinomycetes; order Jiangellales; family Jiangellaceae; genus Jiangella; species Jiangella alba. The sequence goes on along the minus strand of NZ_FNUC01000004.1, from coordinate 3,136,496 downwards.
CACTCACGTGCGTGCTGCAGCGAGCTGTACAGCACCGCCGGGCGGGTGCCGTCGGCGATGCCGCGGGCGCCCTGGGTCAGCTTGAGCGCGATGATCTCGCGGCCCTCGTACGTCTCGCCGAGCACGACCAGCTTGGCGATCTGCGGGTTGGCCCTCGCCAGGTCGTACAGCTGGTCGCGCAGCCCGCCGTCCTCGTCCCACGAGCGCCAGACGGTGTACCCGGCGGCCGCCTGCCGGGCCGCCGCCTCGGTGGCGCTCAGCCCGTCGGCGTTGCGCTTCACCTCGGCGTCGACGCCGCGGCCGCGCAGCGCCCGCACCTCGTCCTCGGTGAGCACCAGGTCCATGCGGACGCCGGACGCGGTCGGCTCGGCGGCGGTGACGTCGAGGCCGTCGGCGCTGATCTCGGCCGCCTGCGCGGCGGTGACGTCGGCGGTGTAGGCCTCGAGCTCGCCGCCGTCGTCGGCGCCCGCGCCGCTGGTGACCAGCAGCGAGACGCCGAGCCCGAGGGCGACGGCAGCGGCGGTGAGACGGCGGGAGCGACGACGAGATGCGGCCATGCTGGACTCCTTCGTCCGAGGACGACCCCCCTGGCGCGCCCCGCCCGGACCGTAGCGGCCGCGGCCGATCTTGTGAAGCCGCTGGTCCGGACCGCTAAGGAGCAGGCGGGAGCGGACGGCGCCCGGCGAAGCCGAGATCGGCGCGGTGGTACCAGGCCAGCTTGGCGTCGCCCTCGAGCCAGCACAGCAGCACCGGCTCGTCGTCGAGGACGGACGGGAAGTCCAGCAGCACGGGCGCGATGCCCTTGACCTCGACGCCGGACGCGACCACCGCGGACAGCAGTTCGTCGAGGCGGGCCTGCGCGGCCTTCAGCTCCGGCAGCCCGCCCAGCGCGGACGGCGCGCCGCTCTGGACGGCGGCGCCCAGCTCGGCGAGGTCGGCGCGGACCTCGATCAGGGCGTCGAGGGTCGGACGCAGCCGGTCCAGGACGGCGCGCGCCTCGGCGGCGGTGTAGACGTCGCTCATCCCCCGATTCTCCCGGAGCTCAGCCCTGCGGCAGCAGGACGCGCAGCGAGTCGGCCGGGCCGAGGAAGCGGTGCCCGCCCACACAGTGCACAGCGACGTGCTCGACCGGGCCGGAGGTACCGGACAGCCGGCCGCGCGAGGTGACGGTCGCGGGCAGCGCGCATTCGGGGCAGTCGTAGAGCATGGTGCTTTCAGCGTGCCGAGCCGCCCGCGTTGATCGCCACGACTCGTGAGCGGCATCACCTGTGCCATGGGTCACACGGGTTCGGGCGAAACACTTGCGGTGTCAGCATTCGCGGACTTTGCTGGAACCAGCAAGCGCGCATCGGATTGCGCTCGGTCGGGCCGGTGAGGCTGCGCCGGTCCTTGGCGTAGGCGGGAGTCCCATGACCAGAATCACCATGACGGTCGACGGCGTCCGGTACGACGACGACGTCGAGCCACGCACGCTGCTCGTCCAGCACCTGCGCGACCGGCTCGGCAAGGTCGGCACCGTGGTCGGTTGCGACACCAGCAACTGCGGCGCCTGCACCGTCCTGCTGTCCGGCACCAGCGTCAAGAGCTGCTCCGTCCTGGCCGTGCAGGCCGACGGCGCGGACGTCACCACCATCGAGGGCCTGGCCGGCGCCGACGGCGAGCTGCATCCCGTCCAGACGGCCTTCCACGAGCAGCACGGCCTGCAGTGCGGGTTCTGCACGCCGGGCATGATCATGGCCTCGGTCGACCTGCTCACCGAGAACCCCGACCCCACCGACGACGAGATCCGCGAGGGCCTCGAGGGCAACCTGTGCCGCTGCACGGGCTACCAGAACATCGTCCGGGCGGTCCACGCGGCGGCCGAGTCCATGCGCACCAGCGTGCCGTCGACGCCGGAGAGCGCCGAGGCGGCCGAGGGGGTGACGACGTGACGGTCACCGAGCAGCGCCCCTCCGGCGAGGTCGGACGCGACCGCCGCCGCAAGGAGGACGCCCGGCTGATCACCGGCCGCACCTCCTGGACCGACAACCTGTCGCTGCCGGGCATGCTGCACCTCGCCATCCTGCGCAGCCCCATGGCGCACGCGCGCATCACCGGCATCGACGTCACGGCGGCCCGCGGCGCGGCCGGCGTGGTCGACGTCTTCACCGGCCAGGACGTCGCCGACCTCCAGGGCAGCATGCCGTGCGTCTGGCCGGTCACCGAGGACACCGTCCTGCCGGCCTATCCCCCGCTGGCGCTGGACGAGGTCCGGCACGCGGGCGAGCCGGTCGCCGTCGTCGCCGCCCGCGACCGCGCGAGCGCCCTCGACGCGCTGGAGCTGATCGAGGTCGACTACGAGCCGCTGCCGGTCGTGCTCGACATGGAGGCCGCGCTGGCCGACGGCGCGCCCCTGGTGCACGAGGCCAGCGGCACCAACAAGTGCTACACGTGGATCCTCGACTCCGCCCAGGCCGGCACCGGCGGCGACGTCGCCCAGGCCGAGGCCGAGGCGGAGGTCGTCGTACGCCGCCGGTTCATCCAGCAGCGGCTGATCCCGGCGTTCATGGAGCCGCGCAGCACCGTCGTCGACCCCACCGGCGACCAGATCACCATGTGGTCGTCGACCCAGGTGCCGCACATCGCGCGGATCCTGCTCTCGCTCGGCACCGGCGTGCCCGAGCACAAGATCCGGGTCATCGCGCCCGACGTCGGCGGCGGCTTCGGCGGCAAGCTGGAGGTCACGCCCGAGGAGTTCATCGCGTTCGCGGCGGCCCGCAGGCTGAACAAGCCGGTGAAGTTCACCGAGTCGCGGTCCGAGGCCATGCTCTCGGCGCACCACGGCCGCGACCAGATCCAGGACATCACCGTCACCGCCCGCCGCGACGGCACCGTCACCGGCATGTCGGCGAAGCTGCTGGCCAACATGGGCGGCTACCTCGGCATCATCACGCCGGGCATCCCCATCCTCGGCGCGTTCATGTTCGGCGGCATCTACAAGTTCCCGGCCTACCGGTTCGAGTGCACCGGCGTCTTCACCAACACGACGAAGACCGACGCCTACCGCGGCGCCGGGCGGCCCGAGGCCACGTTCGCGCTGGAACGCATCATGGACGAGCTCGCCGCCGAACTGGGCATGGACCCACTCGAGCTGCGCCGTCGCAACTGGATCGACAGCACCGAGTTCCCGTTCACGACGTCGGCCGGGCTCACCTACGACTCCGGCGACTACGCGGCGGCCACCGACCGCGCCATGGAGCTGTTCGGGTACGACGCGCTGCGGCAGGAGCAGGCGGCGCGGCGGGCGTCCGGCGACCCGGTCCAGCTGGGCATCGGCGTGTCCACGTACACGGAGATGTGCGGCCTGGCGCCGTCGCGGGTGCTGGGCCAGCTGCGGTATGCGGCGGGTGGGTGGGAGTCGGCGTCCGTCCGGGTGCTGCCCACCGGCAAGGTCGAGGTCGTCACCGGCACGTCGCCGCACGGCCAGGGCCACGAGACCGCGTGGAGCCAGATCGTCGCCGACCAGCTCGGCGTCGGGTTCGACGACGTCGAGGTGCTGCACGGCGACACCCGCACGTCGCACAAGGGCCTGGACACCTACGGCTCGCGCTCGCTGGCCGTCGGCGGCATCGCGCTGGTCAACGCGTGCCAGCGGGTGGTCGAGAAGGCGCTGCCGGTCGCGGCGCACCTGCTCGAGGCCGACCCCGCCGACCTCGAGTTCACCGAGGGCGAGTTCCGGGTGAAGGGCGCGCCGGGCGCGGCCACGAAGACCATGGCCGACTGCGCGTTCGCGGTGTTCCAGTCGCACGACCTCCCCGACGGCGTCGAGTCCACCCTCGACGCCGACGCCGTCTTCGACCCGGAGAACTTCTCCTACCCGCACGGCACGCACCTGTGCGCCGTCGAGGTCGACACCGAGACCGGCATGGTGCAGGTCCGCTCGTACGTCGCGGTCGACGACATCGGCCGGGTGATCAACCCGCTGATCGTCGAGGGCCAGGTGCACGGCGGCGTCGCGCAGGGCATCGCGCAGGCGCTGTTCGAGGAGGCCCGCTACGACGAGGACGGCAACCTCACCACCGGGACGTTCGTCGAGTACACCATCCCGAGCGCGGCCGACCTCCCGGACATCGTCACCGACCGCACCGAGACGCCGGCGCCCGGGCACCCGCTCGGCGCCAAGGGCGTCGGCGAGGCCGGCACCATCGCCTCGACCCCGGCTGTCGTCAACGCCGTGGTCGACGCGCTGCGGCCGATGGGCATCGACGACGTGCGCATGCCGTGCACGCCGGAACGGGTGTGGTCGACCATCGCGGCGGCCCGCGCCGCGTCGGACGGAGGCGAGGCGCGATGATCCCGGCGGCGTTCGACTACACCAAGGCCGCGTCGGTCGACGACGCCGTCACGGCGTTGGCCGCGGCCGGCGACGACGGCAAGGTGCTGGCCGGCGGGCAGAGCCTGCTGCCGATGCTGCGACTGCGGCTGGCGGCGCCGGCCATGCTGGTCGACCTCGGCGGCCTGGCCGAGCTGCGCGGCGTCAGCGACGACGGCGACGCGCTGCGCATCGGCGCCATGACCACGCACGACGAGGTCATGCGGCATCCGCTGGTGCACGAGCACGCGCCGCTGATCGCGCAGGCCGCCGAGACCGTCGGCGACCGCCAGATCCGGCACCTCGGCACGTTCGGCGGGTCGCTCGCGCACGCCGACCCCGCCGGCGACCTCCCCGGCGTCGCGCTGGCCATGGACGCCGTCATGACGGTGGCCGGCCCGGGCGGCATGCGCGACGTGCCGGCCGGCGAGTTCTTCGTCGACTACTTCACGACGGCGCTCGGCCCCGGCGACGTGCTGGTGTCGGTGCGGGTGCCGAAGCTGACCGGCTGGAGCACGCACTACGAGAAGTTCCACCAGCTGGCGCAGTCGTGGTCGGTCGTCGGCGTGGCGGCGGCGGTGCGGCGGTCCAACGGCAGCATCGCCGAGGCCCGGGTCGCGCTCACCAACATGGGCGTCACCCCGGTCCGCGCCCGCGGCGTCGAGGATGCCCTCCTGGGCGCCCCGGCGACGGCGGACGCGGTGGCGGCCGCGGCCGGTCGCGCCCTCGAAGGCGCGTCGCCGCTGACCGACGGCACCGCGTCGGCGGAGTACCGCACCCAGCTGGCGCCCGTCCTCACCCGGCGCGCCGTCATGGCGGCCGGCGGCGTGTAGCACGGCGTCCGATCGGCGGGAGTCACCTGCAGGCTCCCGCCGATCGGCCCTGCCCCCGGCGCGGGTCCGGCCATCTGTCCGAGCGAGCCTCTAGGATCGGCCTTCACCATCGTCTGGAGGCTCCGCATGCCCGACAGCGTGTTCTTCGCCCTGACGCTCGCCTCGGCCGTGTCCGCCGGGCTGATGGCCGGCGTCTACTTCGCCTGGTCGAGCATGGTCATGCCCGGCCTGCGCCGGCTGCCGCCGGGTGACGCCATCCGGGCGATGCAGAACATGGACGTGGCGCTGATGAACGCGTGGTTCCTCACCGCGTTCGTCGGCTCGGCGATCCTGTCGGCCATCTCGATCGTCTACTCGTTCGCGCGCTGGGGCGAGGAGGAGGCCATCTACCTGCTCATCGCCGGCCTGCTGCTGATCTTCGGCTCCATCGTGCTCACCGGCGGCTACCACGTCCCGCGCAACAAGGCGCTGCACCTCGTCGACCCGGACGGGCCGGAGGCGAAGCAGCGGTGGGAGACCTACTACGCGGAGTGGACGTCGTGGAACCACGTCCGCGCGGTCGCCTGCCTCGCCTCCGCCATCCTGTTCGCCGCCGGACTGGCGGCCGTCGAGTAGGCAGATCTTCTGCCGCACAGACGATTAGCATGGGGCGTGTGACGATCCAGGGCATCGAGGACGACCTCGGCTGGCGGCTCGGCGTGCTGTTCCGGGCCTACTTGCGCGCGGCCGACGCCGCCACGGCCGGCATCCCCGGCGACCACCGCGGGCGCCAGGTGCTCGCCGTCGCCGCCCGGGAAGAGCCGCGCACCCAGTCGGCGCTGGCGCTGCGGCTGGGCATCGACAAGACCGTGCTCACCTACCTGCTCGACGCGCTGACCGAGGCCGGCCTGGTCGAGCGGCACCCCGACCCCGGCGACCGCCGCAACCGCCGCGTCGTCGCCACGGCCCTCGGCCGCCAGTACCTCGCCGAGGCCGACCACCGCATGGCGCTGGCCGAGGACCACGTGCTGAGCAGCCTCGGCGACGACGACCGCGCGACGCTGCGGTCGCTGCTCGGCACCCTGGCCGCCGGCCTGAACGCCGCCGATCCGGTCACCGACCCCTGCCGCATGATGATGGACATCGGCGCCAACGCCTGAGTGTCCGATCCTTACAAGCGCGACCCCGCCCCGGGGTGCGACGCTGACGCGGTGACGTACGCATACCAGGGCACCATGCGCACCCGGCCCGGCCGCCGCGACGAGGTCGTCGCGATCCTGCTCAGTGGCACCGCCGGGCTGCGGGCGGCCGGCTGCCACCTCTACGCCGTCGGCGTCTGCGAGACCGACCCGGACCTCGTCGTCGTCAGCGAGCTGTGGGCGTCGAAGCAGCACCACGACGCCTCGCTCGAGCTGCCGGAGACGAAGGCCGCCATCGCCACCGCCATGCCGATGCTGACCGGCGAGTTCACCGGCGCCGAGGCACGGGTCGAGGGCGGCCTCGGTGTCGACGTGCTCACGGGTGCAGCCGCGCGCCCTTGACGATCTTGTCGACGGCGTTCTTCGGGCCGTGCACCGCGAGGCCGGCGAGGTCGAGGTCGGCCCGCTTCACCGCGCGGACGGCGGCCCGGTTGTCGCGGTCGTTGCCCGTGGTGAACAGCTCGCGGGTGAAGACCGACGGCCGCAGCCCGCGGTCCAGCGCCCGCCCGTGCGCGGCCGTCAGCACGGCGGCGTCGCCGGCGAACACCAGCACCGGCTGACGGAACATCGGCAGGTAGACGGTGCCGTCGGCGTCCTCGTACGGCTCGCCGATCAGCTCCGGGATGGTCCCGGCCAGGCCGCTGACGAGGAACGCCGTCACGTTGAGGCGTTGCCAGACGGGGAGGTCGGCGGCGAGCAGGACGGCGATCTTGGTGGCGAAGCGGATCTCGTCGGTCACCGTTCCAGCATCACGCGGCCGCGGCCGCCGGGTCTTGTACGGTGTTAGCGTGTTCGCCCCCGCCGGCGCGACGGTCCGCGCCTGGCGCCCCGACGTGCCCGGGCTGGCCGAGGTCTTCCACGCCCGGTTCACCCACCACGCCTACCCGGCGCACACCCACACCGCGTGGACGCTGCTCATCGTCGACGACGGCGCCATCCGGTTCGACCTCGACCGCCACCACCACGGCGCCGCCGGGTCCGCCGTCACGCTGCTGCCGCCGCACGTCCCGCACGACGGCCGGGCCGCGACGCCGGCCGGGTTCGGCAAGCGCGTGCTGTACCTCGACCCCGGCCTGCTCGGCGACGACCTCATCGGCGCCGCCGTCGACCACCCCACGTTCACCGACCGGCAGCTGCGGTTGCGCGTGCACCAGCTGCACCGGGCGCTGGAACGGCCCGGCGACGTGCTCGAGGCGGAGAGCCGCCTGACGCTGATCGGCGCCCGCATCGCGGCGCAGCTCTCGCCCGGCGCGACGCCGGGCCGCCAGGCGCCCGGGCTGGCCGGGCGGCTGCGCGAGCTGCTCGACGCGAACGTCGCCGACGGCGTCACGTTGCGGGCCGCGGCCGCGCAGCTGCACGCCCACCCGACCCACCTGGTCCGTTCGTTCACGGCCGCGTTCGGCCTGCCGCCGCACCGCTACCTCACCGGCCGCCGGGTCGAGCTGGCCCGCCGGCTGCTGCTGGCCGGGCAGCGCCCGGCCGCCGTCGCCACCGCCGCCGGGTTCTACGACCAGGCGCACCTGACCCGGCAGTTCCGCCGCTACCTCGGCGTCAGCCCGGGCGCGTACGCGAGGGGTTGACCTGGAGCGCGCTCGAACTGGCAGCGTGGCGGCATGACTGTGACGACACGCACACTGGGCCGCAGCGGCATCGAGGTCAGCGCCCTCGGCATGGGCTGCTGGGCCATCGGCGGGCCGTTCTGGGCCGGCGACCAGCCGTGCGGCTGGGGCGAGGTCGACGACGACGAGTCCGTGGCGACCGTCCGGCGGGCGGTCGAGCTGGGGGTGACCCTGTTCGACACGTCGGACGCGTACGGCACCGGGCACAGCGAGCTGATCCTGGGCCGCGCGCTGGCCGGGCGGCGCGACGACGTCGTCATCGCGACCAAGTGGGGCAACACCATCGACCCCGCGACGCGGCAGCTCACCGGCACCGACCCGTCGCCGGCGTACCTGCGCCGCGCGCTCGAGGGCTCGCTGACGCGACTGGGCACCGACCGCGTCGACCTCTACCAGCTGCACCTCAACGACCTCCCGATCGCCGTCGCCGCCGACCTGCTGGGGACGCTGGAGGAGCTGGTCGCCGAGGGCAAGCTGCGCTGGTACGGCTGGAGCACCGACCACGCCGACCGCGCCGCCGCCTGGGGCGCGGCCGGCCCGCACTGCACCGCCGTCCAGCACGCCTTCAACGTCCTGCACGACGCCGCCGAGGTGCTGGCCGCCTGCGAGGCGCACGGCCTCGCCAGCCTGAACCGCAGCCCGCTCGCGATGGGCCTGCTCACCGGCAAGTTCACCGCGTCGTCGACACTCGGGCCGGACGACGTGCGCGGCATCGCGCCGGACTGGCTGCGGTACTTCCGCGACGGCCGGCCGGTGCCGCTGTGGCTGGACCGGGTCGCCGCCGTCCGCGAGGTGCTGCGCAGCGGCGGACGGACCCTGGCGCAGGGGTCGCTGGCGTGGATCTGGGCGCGCAGCGGCGCGACCATCCCGATCCCCGGCTGCCGGACCGTCGCGCAGGCCGAGGAGAACGCCGGCGCGCTGGCGCACGGGCCGCTCGCCCCGGCCGAGCTGGCCGAGGTCGAGCGGCTGCTGGCGGACCTGCGCGCGGAGCCCGTCGCCGCGATGTGAGCGTCAGCCTCCGCCGACGACCTGCCGGACCTCCATGCCCCAGCGGCACGCGTCGGGCCAGCGGGCGGCGATCTCGACCGCCCGCTGCTCCGACGCCACGTCGACGGTGAGGTAGCCGGCGAACTGCTCCTTGGCCTCCAGGTACGGCCCGTCGGTGACGACCGCCGCGCCGTCGCGCACCCGCACCGTCTTCGCCCGGGCCGCGTCGGCCAGCCCTTCGCCGGCGACCCACTCGCCGGACTCCTGCAGCTCCTTCATGATGACGTCGACCTGCCCGAAGACGGCCGACTTCTCGTCCTCGGTCATCGCCTCGAACGCGGCGGCGCTGTTGTAGATGAGCAGCATGTACTTCACTGTGTGACCCTTCGTGCTCCGGCGTCCTGGCTGGACACCGTTCGGGCGAGACGTCGGAGCCGGCGCTCGCTTCTCGACATGGCGTCCATTGTCGGTGCCGATGGGTAACGTCACCCGTGACGAGAGAAGGGATCCGACATGTTCGAGAAGACCAAGGCCTTCAGCGGCTTCTCGGTCGACGACATCCCGGCGGCGAAGCGGTTCTACGCCGAGACGCTCGGCCTGGAGGTCAGCGAGGCCAACGGCATGCTCACGCTGCACATCGCCGGCGGCAACGGCGTGCTCGTCTACCCCAAGGGCGACGCACACACCCCGGCGTCGTTCACCATCCTCAACTTCCCGGTCGACGACATCGACGCCGCCGTCGCCGAGCTCACCCGCCTGGGCGTCGAGTTCCTGCGCTATCCCGACATGCAACCCGACGCGACGGGCGTCCACCGCAACGCCGGCCCGCCCATCGCGTGGTTCACCGACCCGGCCGGCAACGTGCTGTCGGTCCTGCAGGAGTAACAGCACACGAAGGGTCCGGCTCCCCCGGAACCGGACCCTTCGTGTCCTGCGCCGCCTCGTCCACCCCCGTCACGGGACGAGCGGCCCCAGGACGCTGGAGCGCTGCGGCGTCACCTGGCGACCACCACCGCATCCGGATCATCCCCACGCCCGCGCGAGGCGCTCTTCAACCAGCCGAGCGGCCAGCTCTTGCGCGACCTGGTGGGACGCCGTCGCCTGTGCCTGCCCTTCATCGTTCCTCCCTTGTGGGTGGGAATGACCCCCGAGAAGCGGTGACACAGCCGCTCAGGGCCAGCGTGATGCCGGTTGCCCCTGAGCGGGACTCCAGTGTTCTGTTGTGACTCCACTATGACACTCGCTGTTACACGAGTTCAAGAGAAATGGAGATTTTGATTTCTGGCCCCCGGGTAAGCGGATCGACGCATGATGACAGGTAAATTACTGGCTGTCTTGACGTAGATCAAGACTGTTGTGGCGTCGTTGTGTGCATTACCGTGAAGTCACGGCGCCGCCTGCGCCGGAGCACGGCCGACGTGCGAACTCGAGCGGGATGTGAGGCCGATGTCCCCCATCGAAATGGCCCGCGTCGTGGCGGTCGTCGTGTTCCTGGCCGTGGCCGTGTATTCCGCCGCTCGATTCGCTTGGTCGGTGACACGACGGGGTCCGCGCACCGGCCTCCTCGCGGCGGACGTGCCCGACCTCTCGCACGCGCTCATGGGCGTCGCGATGGCGCTGATGGTCAGTCCGGCCGGCGCGGCGGTGCCGCCGGTCCTCGGCATCGCCGCGTTCACCGTGCTCGCCGCCTGGTTCGGCGCCCGGTTGCGTCACGACGGACTGCTGAGCCGGGCCGCCCTGCCCGCGGTCGCCGGCGGACCCGGCGGCACGTGCGGCTGCGGCACGCCCCCGAACCCCTACATCGACGAGCTCGGCCGGACGGGGGCCGCGTTCGGCGATGCGCGGCGCCCCGATCCGGCCGGCCGCCCGGCCCCGGTCAGCCGTCTCACCGATCTCGGCCACCGAGACCACCGCGACGGCCACGACGGCGGCCACAGCGGGTACCACCTGCACCATCTCGTCGGCTGTGCGGCGATGGTGGTCATGTACCTGACCGGCCACGGCGCGCTCGCCGCCCACGCCGTCGCCGCTGCCGCCGCCACGGAGGCCGGCACCGGCGCCACCCCGGCCGCCGTCGCGCTGGACCTGCACGGGGCACATGCCGGCCTGCCTGCCCTGGCCGCGCTGTGCTGGGCGTTCGGCCTGTACTTCCTGGTCGCCGCCACGTCGCTGGGGTTCCGGGTCGGCGAGCGCACGCCACCCGAACCGCCACCCGCGCGGCCGCCCCGCCCTACGACCGCGCGAGTGCTGACGTCGCAGGCCGGAGCGTGCGCGACCGAGGTGGCCCTGAGCGCCGGCATGGCGGTGCTCTTCTTCAGCGCCCTGTGACACTTGACCATTGACCTCTCCATGACTTTCGGTCCCAGCCGTTGTCCAGGTGAACTCCCGGAAAAGTCAATTCCGACATACCTGTACATGACAGGATGATGACTGTATGTTGAGGCATCTCGTCGAACCCCGACGAACTGTCTCATCAGGGAGGAATGGGCAATGAGGAGACCCGTCATTCGATCTCTCCTGGCCGGAGCCGCACTCGTGGTGTCCGGCATCGCTGCCACTCCGGCGCTGGCCGGAACGGATGTCACGACGGCCACCGCCGACGGCATCCGGGCGTCCGAGGTCGTGCACCAGGAACTGGCGACGACACGGGCACAGCAGCGGGCGGCGGAGGCCTATTGGACGCCCGAGCGCATGCGGGCGGCCATCCCGGCCGACGTCATCGTCACCGGCGACGCGAGCACCGCGTCGCCGAAGAAGCGCGACTTCGCGCCGGCCGCCGTGCCGGAGAACCCGCGCTCGCAACTCGGCAAGGTCTTCTTCACCATCGGCGGCACCGACTACGTCTGCTCCGGCACCGCCACCACCAGCTCCAACGGCGACGTCGTGACGACGGCCGGGCACTGCCTGCACGAGGGCGGCGGTGGCGCGTTCGCGTCCCAGTTCACCTTCGTGCCCGCGTACGACAACGGCTCGGCGCCGTACGGCCAGTGGTCGGCGTCGGACCTGTTCACGTCCAGCGGCTGGGCCAACAGCGGCGACTTCAACGTCGACGTCGGCTTCGCGGTCATGAACGAGAACTCGTCCGGCCAGAGCCTCACCAGCGTGGTCGGCTCGCACCCGATCGCCTTCAACCTGGCCCGCGGCCTGAGCTACACGTCCTACGGCTACCCGGCGGCCGCCCCCTTCAACGGGCAGCGGCTCTACTCGTGCAGCGGCACCGCCCGCAACGACCCGTCCGGCCTGCAGACACAGGGCATCACCTGTGACATGACGGGCGGCTCGTCCGGCGGCGGGTGGCTCACGAGCAACCGGCTGAACTCGGTCAACAGCTACAAGTACAACAACGACCCGAACACGATGTACGGGCCGTTCTTCGGCAGCACGGCGCAGTCCGTCTACAACGCGGCCGCCGCGGCCTGACGGCCGGCCCGAGGGGTGTCGCCGCGCGCGGCGGCACCCCTCGGGCCGCAGTTGATCGGCGGACGGGTGCGCACTGGCGCCGTCTAAGGCTCGTCGGTGAGGTAGCGCTGCAGCGTGGGCCCGACGCGGTCGACCAGCTCGTCGCGGCTCATCGCGGCGACCGGGGGGAACGCCAGCAGGTAGCGGCACAGCGCGAGCCCCAGCACCTGGCTGGCGGCGAGCCCGGCCCGGCGCCCGGCGTCGTCATCGTCGGTGGTGAAGCGGCGCACCATGGGCAGCAGCTGCGCGGTGAAGATCGAGCGCATGCGCTCGGCCGCGTCGGGGTTGGTGACGCCCGAGCGCAGCAGGACCATGAGGCCTTCGTCGCCCTCCCACCGGTCGAGGAAGTGCGCGACCAGCCGCCGGCCCATCTCGGCGCGGGGCGTCGCCGCGAGGTCGGGCAGGTCGAGATCGAAGTGCGCGGCCGCGGCGAACAGCTTCTCCTTGGAGCCGTAGTAGCGCATGACCATCGACGGGTCGATGCGGGCGTCGGCGGCGATGGCCCGGATGGTGGCCCGCTCGTAGCCGTCGGCCGCGAACCGCTCGCGGGCCGCGGCCAGGATGATCGCCTTCGTCTCCTCCGAGCTGCGTCTCACGCCGCCGAGCTTAGACCAACAGGCGTTTGCCAACAACTGTTGACTTAACTGCGGACCCGTGCGTACGGTGATGCCAACGCTCGTTGACCAACGATTGTTGACAAGGACGGCATCATGATTCCCACCACCACCGACGTCCTCGTCGTCGGCGCCGGCCCCACCGGGCTCACCCTCGCGACGGTCCTCGCCGAGCACGGGCAGCACGTCCTCATCGTGGACGGCCGAGCGGCCGCCGACACCACGTCGCGCGCGGCGGTCGTCCACGCGCACACGCTGGAGGCACTCGAGCCGTACGGCGTGAGCGACCGGCTGACCGCGCTGGGCATCCACGCACCGCGCTTCACCATCCGCGACCGCGACCGCATCTTGGTGCCGGTGCCGTTCGACCGGCTGCCGACGGCCTATCCGTACACCCTCATGATCTCGCAGGCGGTCACCGAGCGGGTGCTGCTCGACCGGCTCACCGAGCTCGGCGGCCAGGTGCTGCGGCCGCACCGGCTGACGGCCCTCGAGCAGGCCGGCGACGGGGTCGTGGCCACGTTCGCCGACGGAGCGCAGGTCCGGGCCGGTTACGTCGTCGGCGCCGACGGCATGCACAGCATCGTCCGCGAGCAGGCGGGCATCTCGTTCGACGGCGACGCCTACGACGAGTCGTTCGTGCTCGCCGACGTCCGGCTGACCGGCGGCGCACCGGACGACGAGGTCATCCTGTACTTCTCCCCCGCCGGAATGGTGGTCGTCGCTCCCCTGCCCGGCGGCATCCACCGCATCGTCGCCACCGTGGCCGACGCACCGGAGCATCCCGACGCGGCCTTCGTCCAGCAGCTCCTCGACACCAGGGGCCCGCGCGCCGAACGTGCCGAGGTCCGCGACGTCGTCTGGAGCTCGCGGTTCCGGCTGCACCACCGCGTGGCCAGCGCCTACCGCCGCGGCCGGATCCTCCTGGCCGGCGACGCGGCACACGTGCACAGCCCGGCCGGCGGCCAGGGCATGAACGCCGGCATCACCGACGCGGTCGCGCTCGGCGTCCGCCTGCACGAGGTGCTCGACGGCGCCTCCGACGAGGTGCTGGATGGCTACGAGTCGGACCGCAGGCCGATCGCCACCGAGATCGTCGCCCTCGCCGACCGGCTCACTCGGCTGGCCACCGCCGGGCCGGCGGCGCGGCCGGTGCGCAACGTGGCGCTGCGCCTGCTCGGCACCGTGCCCGCCGTCCGCGACCGGCTGGCGCGCCGGCTGTCCGGCCTGGCCTACCGCTGATCCCCCAGGAGACATCCCGATGCGCATCGTCAACGAGCACCTCAACCCCGCACCCGCGGAGCTCGAGCCGCCCACGGAGTCGGGCTACCTGCTGCTGGCCGCGGAGATCGACCGGCGACGTCGTGCGCGCGACGGTCTTCCGGGGCTTCGCCCACCTGGTCTTCGGCGAGAACCACCGGCTGCTGCGGCGCGCCGTCACGTCCGGCCGGCTGCGCGCCCGGGCCCGCTACGACGTCGTCGTCCTGGTCGAGACGGTGTCGCCGCGCGCCGCCGAGGACCTGCGCGACCACGCCGCCTACCAGCAGCTGGCCGGCCGGGTGCGCCGCGCGGCCCGGCGGACGTTCGAGTTCGCCGCCGCCAGCCCGCGGAGCATGGGCGACGTCGAGACCGGACGGCCCGGCGTGTTCCTGTTCAACTTCTTCTACGCCGACGACGAGCGCGACCTCGTCCCCGTCTGGGAGTACACCGCCGGCTGGTGGAACGTCGCGACCGGCCTGGACAACTCGCGGGTGCTGGCACCGCTGGACGGTGAGCCGCGCGACTACGGCATCGTCAACCACTGCCGGTGGGACCGGCTGCGCGACGTGGCGCCGAAGATGCTGGTCAGGTCGTCGTTCCGCCGGTTCGTCCTGGCCAACTTCGCCGCGAACGGCATCTCCGCCCAGCCGATGCTCTACCGGCTGGCCTGACGGATCAGTGTGCGGGCACCCCCGTGGCCCGCACCGATCCGAAGACCCCGCCCCCGCGTCCGCGGGCCGGCTCAGGCCAGGCCGCCTGCCAGACCCGTTGCCGGGTCGGCCGGACCGCGGTGGTGTTCGCAATTGTTGACCTGAACGCCAACTGTTGGCGTTCAGGTCACCGGGCCGCCACACGCCGGTCCGTCGCGGCAGCCCGCGCACTCAGTCAGTCGCGGGTGAGGACGGCGCGCAGCTCCGGCAGCGCGGCCAGCTCGGCCTCGACCAGCCGCTCCGCCGTCGTGACGGAGTCGACCAGCGGGTGGCCGGCCACGGCCGCCACGGCCGCGCGCCGGGACCCGGACCTGGCCGCCGCGATGGCCGCCCGGTCGGTCGCCTTCACCGCCGCCACCAGCGCGGCCGCCGCCGGGTCCAGCGCGCCGGCCGCGAGCGGCTGAGCGCCGTTGCGGCCGACCAGGCAGGGCACCTCGACGACGGCGTCGGCGTCGACGCCGGCGAGGGCGGAGCGGTTGCGGACGTTGAGCACCAGCGTGGCCCGCTCGTCGGCCGCGATGGCCCGCATGAGCGCCAGCGCGACGCGGTCGTAGCCGCCGCCGTCGAGGTCGGCGGTGTCGCGCTCGCCGACGCCGGCGGCCTCGCGACTCTCGGCCATGTAGGTGGCCTCGCGCTCGCGCCGCACCTCGTCCCAGCGCTCGGCGGCGCCACCGGCCCCGGCCGGGCCGGTGTAGAACCCGGCCTGCTGCTGGATCAGGTACTCACCGCGGGTGGCCGGCGCGGCCTGCGCCGACGCGATGGCGTCGCGGGTGAAGTAGTAGTAATAGAGGTACTCGTTCGGGATGGCGCCGAGCGAGCGCAGCCACGGCGCCCCGAACAGCTTCCCCTCCTCGAACGAGCCCAGCGCGTCGTCCGACGCGAGGAGGTCGGGCAGCACGTCGCGCCCGTTCACCAGCACCCGGCGCAGCCAGCCCAGGTGGTTGAGGCCCGCGTAGTCGAACCACGCGTCGCCCATCGGGACGTCCAGCGCGCGGGCGACCCGGCGGAACATCCCCACCGGGGAGTCGCAGATGCCGATGACGCGGTCGCCGAGCACCGAGCTCATCGCCTCGGTGACCATGCCGGCCGGGTTGGTGAAGTTGATCACCCAGGCGTCCGGCGCCTCCGCGGCGATGGTCGACGCGATCTTCAGCGCGACCGGCACCGTCCGCAGCCCGTACAGCACGCCACCGGCGCCGGTGGTCTCCTGGCCCAGCACGCCCTGCCCGAGCGCGGTCCGCTCGTCGCAGGACCGCCCGGCCAGGCCGCCGACCCGGATGGCCGAGAAGACGAAGTCGGTGCCGCGCACGGCCGCCGCGAGGTCGCTCTCGACCACCAGCTTCGGCCCGCGGCCACCGGAACGTTCCTCGAGCACCGCCTGCACGGCCCGCACGCGTTCGGCGTCGGTGTCGTGCAGGACGACGGTGTCGACGCCGGACTCCTCGCTGGCCAACGCGCGATGCACCAGCGGGACGCGGAATCCGCCGCCCCCGAGGATCGTCAATCTCATACGAGAACCACCTTCACACCGTTCTCCCGGAGCGCGCCGAGGGCTTCGGTGCCCTCGTCCGCATCGGTCACGACGACGTCCAGGGCGTCGGGCCCGCACACGCTGGCGAACCCCGTCCCTGGGAACTTCTCCGCGTCGGCGAGCAGGATGACCTGGTCGGCCGCCGCGATCATGGCCCGGCGCACCGGCACCTCGACCACCGTGGTGTCGACGACAGCGCCGTCGGCGCGCACCCCGCTGGTCCCCATGAACAACTTGCCGGCACGCAGCTGCCGGACGGCGTCCTCGGTGAGGAAGCCGACCAGCGACTTGTAGTTGCGCCGCACCACGCCGCCGAGCAGGATCAGCTCGATGTCGGGGTCGGGCAGCAGCTCTTCGTAGACCGCCATGTTGGCGGTCATCACGGTGACCTTGCGGCCGCGCAGGTGCACGGCCAGCCGGTGCACCGTGGTGCCGATGTCGAGCAGCAGCACGTCGCCGTCCTCGACCATGCCGGCCGCCCGCCGGGCGATGGCGTCCTTCGCGCGGTGCGCCTCGGTGGCGACGGCCGCGAAGGACGGTTCCAGCGACGGGCTGGCGGCCGCGCCGCCGCGCACCCGGGTGAGCAGACCCTGCTCCTCCAGCCACGCGAGGTCGCGCCGGATGGTCGCCTGGCTGACGCCGAGACGGGTGCCCAGCACGGTGACGGACACCGGACCCTCGGCACGGAGGGTCTGCATGATGAGCTCATACCGGCGCTGCGCAAGCACGGCTGCACCATATCAGTCATCTTCGCTCAATCGAACAGTAGTCACGCCGAAACGTGCGCAAAGCTGAGCGAAACACCCGGTCAGAGCGGCGTGCGGCCCAATGGATGCATCACAACCGCTCATATCTTGTCATTTGCGCGCAGCCACACTAGGGTTCGTCGCAACCCTGCGTCTGGGGGAATGGGGAGAGGAAGCACCGTGTCGAACATCGCTCGTGACCCGTACCGCGCACCGTCGCGGCACGACCCGCTGGCCGCACAGCGCCAGGACGGCGGTCCCGAGCTGGACGTCTTCCTCACCGGGACCGTGTTCTTCGACATCATCTTCATCGGCATGGAGGGCCCGCCGAAGCAGGGCACCGAGGTGTGGGCCGACGGCATGGGCTCCAGCCCGGGCGGCGTCGCCAACCTCGCGGTCGCCGCCGCGCGGCTGGGGCTGCGCACCGGCCTGGCCGCCACGTTCGGCGAGGACCTCTACGGCGACTACTGCCGGCAGACGCTCGGCGTCCAGGAGGGCGTCGATCTCACCTACTCGCGCTACGTCACCGGCTGGCACTCGCCGGTCACGGTGTCGATGGTCTACCAGCGCGACCGCGCCATGGTCACCCACGGGCACCAGCCCGCGGCGCTGAACCGGCTGGTCACGCACCCGCCGCAGGCCCGGTCCTGCTTCGTCGACCTCGGCGGCGAGCGGCAGCCGTGGGTCGACTCCGTGGCGTCCTCCGGCGGCCGGATCTTCGCCGACCTCGGCTGGGACCCGGAGGACCGCTGGGACCTCGGCCGGCTGCGCGAGAGCCTGGCCGGCTGCTATGCCTTCTCCCCCAACGCCGTCGAGGCGATGAGCTACACCCGCACCGGCAGCGCCGAGGCCGCGGTCGAGAAGCTGGCCGAGCTGGTGCCGCTGGCGGTCGTGACCAACGGCGCCGACGGCGCGCTCGCGTTCGACAAGGAGACCGGCCGCCCGGTGAAGGCGGCCGCGGTCCCGGTCGAGGCGCTCGACCCCACCGGCGCCGGGGACGTGTTCGTCGCCGGTCTCATGGTGGGTACGCTGGCAGGCTGGCCGCTGCTGCACAGCCTGCGGCTGGCCAACCTGGGTGCCGCGCTCTCGGTGCGGCACTTCGGCGGCGCGCTCGCCTCGCCCGGCTGGGGCGACATCGCGCTGTGGTACCGCGACACGGGGTCGAAGGACCCCGCGCTCGCGGGCGACTACGAGTTCCTGAACACGATCGTCCCGGACGACGCCGTCCCGGAGGTGTCGCGTGCCATCGCGACGCTCGGCTTCCGGGCCGGCCGCTGAACCGGGCACCTGGGCACACCGACATTTTCGAAAGGGCCGACTCTCATGACGCTGTCGATCACGAGGACCAGCACCCGGCTGTGCGCGGCTGCCGCCGTCGCACTGCTGATCGGGGCGTGCGCTCCGGGCGACGACGGTGACGACGACGCCGGCAGCGCACCCACCGCCGGCGACGTCGCCACCGATCCGTCCGAACTGGGCGACATCACCCTGACGGTGTGGGACCAGGAGGTCCGCGAGGGGCAGACCGAGCAGATCGAGGCGCTCAACGCCGCGTTCGAGGAGGCCTACCCGAACATCACCATCGAGCGGGTGTCGCGCTCCACCGACGACCTGCGCACCACGCTGCGCCTCGCACTGTCCGGCGACGACGCGCCCGACGTCGTCCAGGCCAACAACGGCCGCCCCGAGATGGGCCAGTACGTCGCGTCCGGCCTGCTCACCCCGCTCGACGGCTACGCCGAGGGGTACGAGTGGTTCGACCGCTTCCCCGAGTCGGTGCGCGCGCTCGCGTCGTACAGCGAGGACGGCGCCACCTACGGCGAGGGCGACCTCTACGGCCTGCCGCAGATGGGCGAGATCGTCGGCCTCTACTACAGCAAGTCGAAGCTGGCCGCGCTCGGCATCGAGCCGCCGGAGACCACCGACGACCTCGTCGCGGCGCTGCAGGCGGCGCAGGCCGCCGGTGAGGTGCCGATCCAGTTCGGCAACTCCGAGCCTTGGGCCGGCATCCACGAGTTCGGGTTCATCCAGAACCAGTTCTCCGACGCCGACACCATCCGCAACCTCGGCTTCGGCCGCCCGGGCTCGTCCTGGACCTCCGACGACAACGTCGCGGCGGCCGAGGCGACCCGCGAGTGGGTCGACGCCGGCTACTTCGTCGAGGGCTTCAACGGCGTCAACTACGACAGCGCCTGGCAGGCGTTCGCCCAGGGCACCGGCGTGTTCTTCGTCGGCGGCACCTGGCTGGTCGCCGACCTCACCTCGGCCATGGGCGACGACGTCGGCTTCGTGCTCCCGCCGGCCGGCGCCAGCGGCTCGCACCTCGTCACCGGCGGTATCAGCATCCCGTGGGCGATCCCGGCCAAGAGCGACGCCAAGGAGGCCGCGGCCGCCTACATCGACTTCATCACCAGCTCCGACGCCATGACGGCGGTCACCGAGGCGGGCAACCTGCCGGTCATCGAGGCCGACCAGCAGACCACCACCGGGCTGCAGTCCGAGGTGTTCGCGGCGTGGGCGCAGGCCGGTGAAGAGGACCTCGTCGTGCCGTACCTCGACTACGCGACCGAGACGTTCTACGACACCCTCACCGTCGCCGTGCAGAACCTCATGGCCGGGCAGAGCGACCCGCAGCAGTTCCTGGACACGCTCGAGGCCGAGTACAGCGCGGCCACCGGCAGCTGATGGCGGTAGCCGCAAGTAGGGGGCCCGGCGAACCACGCCGGGTCGCCTACCTCTACATCCTCCCGGCACTGCTGGTCTTCGGCCTGTTCGTCCTGGTCCCGCTGGCCCGGACGGCGCAGTTCTCGCTCTACGAGTGGAACGGGCTGGGCTCCAGCACCTGGGCCGGGCTGTCGAACTACCAGGACGTCTTCACCGAGCCGCAGCTGCGCGGGGCGTTCGTCCACGCGCTGGTGCTGATCGTGTTCTACGCGGTCATCCCGGTGACGCTGGGGCTGCTGCTGGCCGCGGCGATGAGCCGGGCGGTGCTGCGCGGCATGGGGTTCTTCCGGGTCGTGCTGTTCCTGCCGCAGGTCATCCCGATGGTCGTCGTGGCCATCGCGTGGCGGCAGATCTACGAGCCGAACGGGCCGCTGAACGACCTGCTCCGGTTCGTCGGCCTGGACTCCCTGGCGCGGCCGTGGCTGGGCGACTACGCCTGGGCGCTGCCGTCGGTCGGCATCGTCGGCACCTGGGTCGGCACCGGCCTGTGCCTGGTGCTGTTCCTGGCCGGCATGTCGCGCGTCCCGCGGGAGCTGTACGAGGCGGCGCGGCTCGACGGCGCCGGCCCGTTCCGGGAGTTCCGGGCCATCACGCTGCCGTCGCTGCGCGGTGAGATGGCCGTGGCGCTGACGCTCACCGTCATCGCCGCGCTGAAGACGTTCGACCTGGTCTACGTCATGACCAGCGGCGGGCCGGGCACCCAGACCACGGTGCCGTCGTACCAGGTCTACAACAACGCGTTCCTGCTCGGCCGAGTCGGCATCGCGACGGCGCTGGCCGTCGTGCTGACGCTGGTGCTGTTCGTGGCGACGGTGCTGATCAACCGGGTCGGCGAACGGGGGCAACGATGACGATCTCGCGCGGAGAGCGGCTGGCGAACTACGCCGTGCTGGTGCTGTTCGCGGTCATCGCCGTGTTCCCGGTGCTGCTGATCCTGCAGACGGCGCTGTCGAACGACCAGATCGGCGGCGGCGGCTCGTTCCACTTCGAGAACTTCGCCGACGCGTGGGACCAGGGCCACTTCGGCTCCTACCTGCGCACCAGCATCATCGTGGCGATCCTCGTGGTGGGGCTGTCGACGCTGTTCTCGGTGCTGGCCGGCTACGCGTTCGGCACCATGCGTTTCCGCGGCTCGGAGGTGCTGTTCTACGTCATCCTGCTGGGCATCATGGTGCCGGCGGAGGCCCTGGTCATCGCGCTGTACTTCGACCTGCGCGAGGTCGGGCTGACGAACACGCTGGTCGCGATCGTCGCGCCGCAGGTGGCGCAGTCGACGGCGTTCGGCACGTTCTGGATGCGCGCCTACTTCCGGGGCAGCTCCCGCGAGGTCGTCGAGGCGGCCCGGCTCGACGGCGCGGGGCACTGGGCCACGCTGTGGCGCATCCTCGTCCCGATGGGCCGGCCGGCCGTCACCACGATGATCGTGCTGGTCTTCATGTGGACGTGGAACGAGTTCCTGATCCCGCTGATCATGGCCACCGACGAGAGTCTCCGCACCGCACCGCTGGGTTTGGCCTTCTTCCAGGGCCAGTACACGTCCGGAACGGCGCTGCTGGCCGCCGGCGCGACACTCGTCGCGCTGCCGGTCGTCGTGCTCTACCTGTTCCTGCAGCGCCACTTCATCCGGGGGATGGTCGAGGGCGCGGTCAAGTAACGCGCCCGAAGTGTTCGTCACAACTCGAGAGGAGTCACCATGCGAGCAGCCAGACCCGCTGCTGCAGCCGCCACCGCAGCTCTCCTCGCGGCGACGCTCCCCGCGGTCGCCGCACCGGCCGCAACAGGAGCGCCCGCCCCGAAGTCCGACGCCGTCGATCTCGACGTGCTGTTCGTCGGCGCGCACCCTGACGACGAGGCCGGTGCGCTGGCCGCGTTCGGTCAGTGGAACGAGGCCGCGGACCTGAAGGCCGGCGTCATCACCGTGACCCGGGGCGAGGGCGGCGGCAACGCCGTCGGCCTCGAGGAGGGTCCGGAGCTGGGCATGCTGCGCGAGGCCGAAGAGCGCAGCGCCGTCGCCAACGCCGGCATCGAGAACGTCTACAACCTCGACGAGCTCGACTTCTTCTACAACGCCAGCGCTCCGCTCACCGACCAGGTGTGGGGCGACGACGCGCTGGAGCGAGTCGTGCGCGTCGTCCGGAGCACCCGGCCCGAGGTCATCGTCACGATGAACCCGTCGCCGACGCCCGGCAACCACGGCCACCACCAGCAGGCCGCGCGGCTGGCCGTCGAGGCGTACGAGGCCGCCGCCGACCCCGACGCGTTCCCGGACCAGCTGTCCGAGGAGGGCCTGTCGACGTGGCGGGTGTCGCGCATCCTGCGCAGCGGCGCCACCGGCTCGGGCGTGGGCGGCTCGGCCTGCGAGACCACCCCCTACACGCCGGCCGACCGCACCGACCGCGTGTTCGGCGCCTGGCAGGGCCGGACGTCGACGGAGACCGGCGAGCTGTGGGCGCTGCGCGAGCGCAAGGCGCAGTGGGAGTACGTGAGCCAGGGCTGGGCCGGCTTCCCGCCGCCGCCCACCGACCCCGAGCTGAACGGCTGCGACTGGTTCACGCTGATCGCCAGCCGGACGCCGTACCTGATGCAACCCGCAGGCTCAACCACAGCCCTACAAGGTGCGTTGCTGCCGATCGACGGCGGCCTGCCGCTGGGCACCGAGGTGACCATCGACCCCGAGCCGTTCCTGGTGCTCCCGGGCCAGTCGTTCACCGCGACGGTCACCGTCAAGGCGCCGGCCCGCAAGCCGCTGGTGCAGCCGGCGCTGACGGTCACCGGGCCGGACGGCTGGACGGCGGACGTGCCGGCCGGTGCGCTCCCCCGCACGCTGGCCCCCGGCCGCGAGGTGAGCGTCGACGTCACCGTCACGCCGCCGGCGAACGCCACCGCCGGTGAGCGGGTCGCGCTGAAGGCGAGCCTCGCCACCCGCACCGGCAGCGGCGCGAACGAGGCCGCCGTCGAGGTCACCACGGACGTGCGCGGTGAACTGGCGCAGCGGCCCGAGGCCGAGGTCTTCGCCGCCTGGACCGGCGACGTCGACCTGCCGAAGCTGGAGAGCCTGATCGCGCCGATCGCGTCGGTCGGCGTCGGCCGCACCCAGCCGGTGTCGGTCACCGTCACCAACGACGGCGCCGCCGCGGCGGCCGGCTCGGTCTCGCTCGACCTCGCCGACGGCTTCACCGCGTCGCCGGCGTCGGCGCCGTTCGACGGCCTCGCGCCGGGCGCCACGGCCACCGTCACGTTCGACGTCACCAACACCGACACCGCACTGCCGACGTCGAACCGCGCCCCGAACGGCGGCTACCCGTTCCAGGTCGTCACCGACTTCGGGTCCGGCTCCGACACCCAGAACGCGGTGCTCGAGCTGGTGCCGTCGACGGAGATCCCGCAGGCGGCGACCGCTCCGGTGCTGGACGGCGTCGCGAGCGAGGGCGAGTACGCGGGCGAGGTCATCGACAGCGGGACCCGCTGGGAAGGTGAGCAGGCCACGCCCGAGGACGCCTCGTCGACCACGCGGCTGACCTTCACCGACGACGCCCTGTACGTGTTCGTCGAGGTCACCGACGACACGCTGGGCACGGTGCTGCCGCTCGAGGACTGCAAGCGGCACTGGCGCACCGACTCCGTCGAGATCACCGTCGACCCGCGCGGCACGTCGTCGAACACCTCGACGACGTTCAAGACCGGCATCTTCCCCACCACGGTGGAGGGGCAGCCGTGCTTCCAGCGCGACGCCGACAACCACCAGGGCCCGGGGGCCGAGACCGCGCCCGGCATGGAGGTCGCGTCGGTCGTGAACGAGCCGTACGACGGCTACACCGTCGAGGCCAAGATCCCGTTCGACGTCCTTCCCGACGCCGTCGACCCGGCGCGGATGGGCCTGAACGTGCTGGTCTACGACTCGGACACGCAGGACAAGACCGGCCAGACGCGGATCGGCTGGTCCACCTTCAACGGGGTGCAGGCCGACCCGTTCCGGTGGTCCCTCGCGACGCTGCCGGGGCTGGCCGACGCCGGCTCCAACCCGGTCGCGCCGACGATGCCCGACACCGCGGCGCTGAGCGTCGACTCGCCGCAGAGCATCGCGCAGTCGGCCGAGGACGGCGTCGGGCTCGGCGGCGGCCGGGAGCTGCCGGCCCGCACGGCGACGATCCAGTCGGCGAGCGAGGACGACGGCGAGGTGCAGCTGCGGCTGCGCACCCGCGAGTCCGGCCGGGCGAACGTCTTCCTCTGGGACGGCGAGCGCGTGGCGGGCTCGGTGTCGGTGGAGGTCGGCTCCGGCCGCACCACCGTCGACGTGCCCGTGACCGGTGAGTCCGACGACCTCACCGCACTGGTCGCGTTCATCACCGACGACGGCGCGCTGGCGCTGTCGGAGGCGGTGGACTGATCGAACGTCCCGCTCCGCCGGTGCTGGTCGCCCGGCGGAGCGGGACTCTCCACGTCAGGGCGCCGTCAACGCCAGGGCCGGCGCCAGGCGGGCGGCCCGGAGCGCCGGGTACAGCCCGGCCAGCGCCCCGATGACCAGCGTCGCGCCGAGCCCGCCGCCCATCGCCCACACGGGCACCACCACCGGCCAGCCCTGCGCCGTCGCGTAGGCCGCGGTGACGGCGATGCCGGCCAGCACCCCGGCCAGGCCGCCGAGGGCCGACAGCAGCAGCGCCTCGCAGACGAACTGTGTGCGGATCTGGCCGCGGGTGGCGCCGAGCGACCGGCGCAGCCCGATCTCGGCGCGCCGCTCCAGCACCGAGATCACCATCGTGTTGGCGACGCCGACGCCGCCGACCAGCAGCGCCACCGCGCCGAGGCCGAGCAGCAGCGCGTTCAGCGTGCTGTCGGCGGCGGCCTGGGCGACCAGCGCGTCGGACGGGCGGGCGACGTCCACCTCGTTCGGGGCCTCCGGGTTCGCGGTCGCCGCCAGCACGTTCTGGACGGCGCCGACGGCCTGCTCCACGGCCCGCGCGTACACCGTCGTCGGCAGGCCGTCGAAGCCGAGCAGCGCCTCCGCGACCGGCCAGCCGACCAGCGCCGACGTGTCCAGCTCCGGCGCCAGCGGCACCGGGTCGAGCACACCGGTGACGGTGAACCACTGCCCGCCCAGCCACACCGTCTGCTCCGGACCGGCCGCGCCGACGCCGAGCCGCTCGGCCGCCGTCGCACCCAGCACGACCGCCGGGTACTGCGCCGTCGCCGGGTCGAGGAACGCGCCGCTGGAGACCGTCGCGGCGACGGTGTCGAGCAGGCCGAGGTCGGCGGCGAGGACGGCGAGGCTGTTGGTCTCGCCGGGCGGGACGAGGTCGTTGCGGTAGACCGCGGTGTCCGGCACGACCGCGACCGCCGTCACCGACGTCACCGGCCCGATCCGCCCGATCATCCCGACGGACTCGGCCGGCAGCTGGGCGTCCTCGCCGAACAGGTCCTGGCCGGGCCCGGCCGACAGCAGGTTGGTGCCGAGCGCGTCGAGCTGCCGGTTCAGGTCCTCACGGCTGGACGTGGAGATGCCGACGACGGCGATCATCGCGGCGATGCCGATGGCGATGCCCAGTGCCGACAGGGCCACGCGGGTCGGCCGGGACCGCAGCCCCGCGCCGCCGGTGTGCACGACGTCGGCGGGCCGCAGCCGCGCCGGCCGCAGCGTCGCGGCGGCGCTCACGACGTCACCCGCCCGTCGCGCATCTCGACCCGGCGCGGCAGCGCGGCGGCGATCTCGCGGTCGTGGGTGATGATCACGATGGTCGTGCCGGCCGCGTTCAGCTCGCGCAGCAGCGCCATCACGCCGGCGCCGGACGACGAGTCGAGGTTCCCGGTGGGCTCGTCGGCCAGCAGCAGCTCCGGCGCGCCGATCACGGCCCGCGCGATGGCCACCCGCTGGCGTTCCCCGCCGGACAGCTCGTGCGGCCGGTGCCGCAGCCGGTGTCCCAGGCCGACGCGGTGCAGCGCCTCCTCCGCCCGCCGCAGCCGACGCGACCGCGACAGCCCGGTGTACAGCGCGCCGTCGGCGACGGCGTCCAGCGCGGCCACCCCGGAGGTCAGGTGGAACTGCTGGAACACGAAGCCGATGGCGCGGGCCCGCAACGCCGACAGCTGGCGGTCGCCGAGCCCGGCCACCCGGTGCCCGGCGATGCGCACCTCCCCCGACGTCGGCCGGTCCAGCGTGCCGATGAGGTTGAGCATGGTCGACTTCCCGGACCCGGACGGGCCGACGATGCCGGTCAGCTCGCCCGCCTCGACGGTCAGCGTGACGCCGCGGACGGCGTGCACCCCGCCCGGGTACGCCTTGGCCACGTCGCGCAGCTCGACGACGCTCATGCCGGCACCCCCACGACGGTGCCGTCCTCGATCCCGGCGCCGCTGACCTCGACCAGGCCGGACGCGAACATGCCGGTCTCGACGGGGACGAACGCGACCTGCTCGCCGTCGACGACCTGGACCGCGTAGCCGCCCTCGGCCAGCGCGACCAGCGCGCCGACCGGGACCGCCAGCACGTCCTGCGCCTGCGCCGCGACCAGGCCGACGTCGACCGGCGCCGAGTCCAGGGCGCCGGCGACGGCGGGGTCGGCCAGCGCCACCGTCACGGTGATGACGGTCTCGCCGTCGTCGACGGCCGTGGCGACCGGGCTGACGCCGGACACCGTCGCGGCCGTGGTGGAGCCGTCCGGCAGCAGCACGGTGGCCGCCGTGCCGGGCGCGACCAGGTGCTGCTGCGCCGGGTCCAGGCCGACGACCACCACGGGCGTCGTCCCGGTGTAGGTGACGACCGACGCGACGCCGCCGCCCTCGGGGCCGCCGAGCGTGGCGCCGGCGGCCAGTGTCTGCTCGGCGATGCGCAGGTCGGCGGGCACGACGACGATCTGGCCGGTGCCGACGGTCCCGGTCTCCTCGACGCCGAGGTCGTCCTGCCACTCCTCGACCGCGTCCGCCGTCGAGCCGTGGTACTCGTCGTCGGCCTGGAACCCGTCGTAGCCGAGCGCGGCCAGCGCCGCCTCCAGTTGCTGGACGTCCGGGCCGGACACGCCGGGCTCGAGCGTGCGGTACGGCGGCACCGTGCCGTGCACCAGCACGACCGGCTCGCCGTCGACGGCGTACACCGGCTGCCCCTGCCCGACGACGGTGCCCGGCGCCGCCACCCACGTGAGCGTGCCGCCGTCGGACTTCGCCGGCAGCTCGACCGGCGTGCCGTAGCCGAGCTCCCCCGGCACCTGCACCGTCTGCACGAGGTCGGTGGTGGTGACGGTGGCCGTGGCCGGCGGCAGGCCGTCCGGCTCGTCGTCGCCGGGCCCGGCGCCGCCGCCGATCCCCCGCGCCGCCAGCGCCCCTGCGGCCAGCACCGCCGCGACGCCGAGCGGCACCACGACCCGCCGCGTCCTCATTGCCCACCGCCCGCGGGCAGCACGTCCTGGCACGCCTCCAGCGCCGCCTGGAACCCGGGGTTCGTGCGGTCGAGGCCCTCGAACAGGCCCTGGCCGCCGGGCTGCGGGTCGGGGAAGTCCGGCAGGCCGTTGTCGCGCATGCACTCGGCGAACGCCTGGAACTGGTCCAGCTCCGCCGGATCGGGCTCGGACAGCGCGCCGCCCTCGGGCAGCAGGTCCGCGCACGCGTCCATCGCCTCCTGGTAGGCCGGACCGTCCGGGTCGACGCCGTCGCCCACCTGCGGGCGGCCGGTCGTGGGGTCGGGGTCGGCCATGTCGACGCCGTGCTCGCGCATGCACTGGGTGAACGCCAGCGGTCCTGGTTCGGCGCTGGGCGTGGCCTCCGGCTCGGCGCTGGGCGCGTCCGTCTGCGCCGTCGCGACCTCCGGCGCGTCGTCGGCGCCGCCGCAGGCGCCCAGCCCGGCCACGCCGAGCAGCAGGAATGCCATGGTCATCGTCATCCGTCGGGTCGTCATGACACCAGCGAAGCGGCCGGCACATAACCCCGGCGTGACTGTTTATGCGGGCGTTACGCGGCGTGGGTGACCATGGGAGCATGCGGATTCTCGTGGTCGAGGACGAACGGATCCTGGCCGACGCGGTGGCCGAGTGGCTGCGGCGCGAGTCGTTCGCCGTCGACCTCGTCTACGACGGCGACGCCGCGCTCGAGCGGCTGTCGCTGCACGCCTACGACGTCGTCGTGCTCGACCGCGACCTCCCCGGCACCCACGGCGACGACGTCTGCCGCTCGATCCTCGGCTCCGGCGCCGAGCCGCCGCGCATCCTCATGCTCACGGCGGCCGCCGGCATCCGCGACCGCGTCGGCGGGCTGGGCCTCGGCGCCGACGACTACCTCACCAAGCCGTTCGCGTTCGCCGAGCTGTCCGCCCGGGTGCACGCGCTGCTGCGGCGGGCCCGGCCGGCCGCGCCGCCGGTGCTGCAGCGCTCCGGCATCCGGGTCGACCCCGCTCGCCGCCAGGTCTCCCGCGACGGCCGTCCGGTCGCGCTGGCCAACAAGGAGCTGGCGGTGCTGACCGAGCTGCTCCGGGCCGACGGCGCCGTCGTCAGCGCCGAGCAGCTGCTGGAGAAGGCGTGGGACGAGAACATCGACCCGTTCACGAACGTCGTGCGGGTCACGATGATGAAGCTGCGCCGCAAGCTCGGCGACCCACCCGTCGTCGAGACCGTTCCCGGCGCGGGATACCGGCTGCCGTGACGCGCTCGACCCTGCGGCTGCGGCTGACCACCCTGTACGGCGGGTTGTTCGTGCTGGCCGGCGCGCTGGTGCTGGCGGTCACGTACCTGCTGGTGCGGCAGAGCCTGGACGCGGTCACCGACCCCGACCGCGAGTCGTCCGACCTCGCCGCGCTGCGCGCGTCGGCGGCCGTGAGCGGCAACGTCGACGACGTGGTCGCGCAGGTGCAGGCGCAGCAGGACGCCCTGCAGGACGCCGCGCTCGACTCGCTGCTCACCCAGGGCGGGGTGGCGCTGCTGGCCGTCGGCGCCGTGGCGGCGGGCGCCGGCTGGCTGGTCGGCGGGCGGGCGCTGCGCCCGCTCAACGCCATCACCAGCACGGCGCGCCGCATCGCCCGCGGCGGCGGCGCGCGCGGCCTGCACGAACGCATCGCGCTCACCGGCCCGGACGACGAGGTGAAGCGGCTCGCCGACACCTTCGACGACATGCTCGAACAGCTCGATCGGTCCTTCGACGGCCAGCGCCGGTTCGTGGCCAACGCGTCGCACGAGCTGCGCACGCCGCTGGCCCTCAACCGCGCGCTGGTCGAGCTGGCCGTCACCCGGCCCGGCGCCGCCGACGAGACCCGGCGGCTGGGCGCCGCGCTGCTCGCCGTCAACCAGCGGCACGAGCGGCTCATCGACGCCCTGCTGACCCTGGCCGACAGCGAGCATGCCGTCACCGACCGGTCGCCGGTCGCGCTCGCCGGCCTCGCCGCGCAGGTGGCCGAGCAGGCCGCCGCCGAGGCCGACCGGGCCGGTGTGGCGGTGCGGATCGGGCCGCTGCACCCCGCCGCGACCGCCGGTGACCCCGTCCTGCTGGAGCGGCTCACGCAGAACCTGGTGGAGAACGCCGTGCGGCACAACGTCGCGGGCGGCTGGCTGGCGGTGTCGACGGCCGCCGGCGCGGGCACCGTCACGCTGGTGGTCGCGAACACCGGCCCGGACGTCCCCGGCGACGAGGTCGAGGCGCTGTTCCAGCCGTTCCGCAGGCTCGGCGACCGGCGCGCGGGACCGAACCGCGGCTTCGGCCTCGGCCTGTCGATCGTCCGCGCGGTGGCCCGGGCCCACGGCGGCGACGCGACCGCCGCCGCCCGTCCCGGCGGCGGGCTGACGGTCACCGTCACGCTGCCCGCGCGGCCGGGCTGACGCCCCGGCCGCCCCGCCGCCCCGCCGACAAGTTGATCATGGAGAAAGTCGGGTTCTCAGGCCTGGGAAGCCCCCCTTCTCCATGATCAACTTGAGTGGAGGGCCAGCGGGGGCGATCGTCGCGTCGTCCAGCTGACGTGATCAGGGCCGTCCGGCGAGGCGGTCGAGCCACTGCTCCAGTAGCGCCTGCTCGGCGGCGGTGAGCGAGTCCGCGCCGCCGCCGTCGGTGTGCAGCGCCTCGCGCAGCGCGACCGCCCGTCCGACCAGCGGCGGCACCCCCGCGTCGGCCGCGGGGACGGCGTCGGAGACCACGGTGCGCAGCACGGAGTCGCGGGCGAGGTCGGCCAGCGAGCGGTCGCGCTCGGCCTCCGGCGTTGCGATCAGCGTCAGCACCACCCCGACGCCGGTCGCGTGCATGAGCCGGGCCGCCGACTCGACGCTCATGGTGAGGCGCCCGGCCGCCGCGACCCGGCCGAGCAGCCGGTGCAGGATGGCCGCCGCGTCGGCCGCGGCCGACCCGCCGGCCCGCCCGTTGCCGTACATCAGCACGTAGAACGCCGGCCGCGACAGCCCGAACTCGACGTGGAGGTCCCAGCCGCGGCGGAGGTCGGCCACCGGGTCGTCGGTCTCACCCATGGCCCGCTTGTCGCCCAGGTACTGCTCGAAGCCGTACGCCGCGACCGCGTCGAGCAGCCCGTTCATGTCGCCGAACAGCCGGTACAGCGTGGGCGCCTGCACACCGGCCGCGGCGCTGACGGCGCGCGTCGACACGGCGTCGCGGCCCTCGCGCTCGAGCAGCCCGGCGGCCGCGCGCAGGACGCGGCCCCGGGTGTCCGTCGCCTCCTCCGTCGTCATGGAATCAACGATAACCAACTTGCGTTAGCATCGCTACCACATCACTGCTAACGTCGAAGTGTTAGCAGTGGAAGCCACGAAGGAGCCGTCATGCGCACGACCACCCTCGGCAGCACCGGACCCACGGTCTCCGCCCTCGGCCTGGGCCTGATGGGCATGTCCGACCTCTACGGCCCGGCCGACCGCGACGAGTCGGTCGCCACCGTCCACGCCGCCCTCGACGCCGGCGTCACCCTGCTCGACACCGGCGACTTCTACGGCATGGGCGCCAACGAGCTGCTGCTGCGCGACGCCCTGCGCGGCCGCGACCGCGACGACGTCGTCGTCAGCGTGAAGTTCGGCGGCCTGCGCGGGCCGGACGGCGCCTGGCTGGGCTACGACACCCGGCCGGTCGCGGTGAAGAACTTCGCCGCCTACAGCCTACGCCGCCTCGGCACCGATCACATCGACGTCTACCGGCCGGCCCGGCTGGACCCGGCCGTGCCGATCGAGGAGACCGTCG
Source organism: Jiangella alba (assembly GCF_900106035.1). Classification (GTDB taxonomy): domain Bacteria; phylum Actinomycetota; class Actinomycetes; order Jiangellales; family Jiangellaceae; genus Jiangella; species Jiangella alba. Next base: position 3,105,339 of record NZ_FNUC01000004.1, on the reverse strand, counting down.
GCGCCATCGCCGAGCTGATCCAGGCCGGCTACGTCCGCCACGTCGGGCTGTCCGAGGTGGGCGCCGAGACGCTGCGCCGCGCCGCCGCCGTGCACCCGATCGCCGACCTGCAGATCGAGTACTCGCTGCTCTCCCGCGGCATCGAGGCGCAGGTGCTGCCCACCGCCCGCGAGCTCGGCATCGGCGTGACGGCGTACGGCGTGCTCTCGCGCGGGCTGCTCAGCGGGCACTGGCGCCCGGACCGCGAGCTGGCCGCCGGCGACTTCCGCGCCACCGGCCCGCGGTTCCAGTCGGGCAACCTCGAGCACAACCTCGCGCTGGTCGAGGCGCTGCGCGGCGTCGCGGAGCAGAACGGCGCGACGGTCGCGCAGGTCGCCATCGCCTGGGTCGCCGCCCAGGGCCCGGACATCGTGCCGCTGGTCGGCGCCCGCACCCGCGCCCGGCTGACGGAGTCGCTCGGCGCCATCGGCCTGACGCTCGGCGCCGACGACCTCGCCCGCATCGAGCGGGCCGTGCCGGCCGGCGCGGCCGCGGGCAACCGGTACGCCGACTACGCCTACGCCCACCTCGACAGCGAGCGCTGACGGCCCGCATTCACCCGGCCGCCCGGCGGCGTTCACCGCGGCGCCGTCCGGGTCTGGCTACCTGTCGGTGATGTCCGCCGACGCGCCGTCCGGGTCGCCGCGGGCCACACTGGTGGCCGGCGCGGCGGCGTCGACGACGGTGGTGGTCGCGGTCACGCTGGCCGGCCCGATCCCGGGCGTCGTCCTGCCGGACGGGCCACTCGGGCTGTGGCGCGCCGCCGGCGAGGGACGGCCGGCATGGGCGCTGCTGGCGGTGGCCGCCATCGCGGCGCTGTCGCTGCTGTTCGTCCGGCTGTACCTGCTGGCCCGCGACCACGTCGTCGACGTGCGGTTCGTCGCGCGGGCGGCGGCCGCGTGGACGGCGCCGGTGCTGCTGGCGCAGCCGATCCTCAGCCTGGACGCGTACTCGTACGTCGCGCAGGGGCGGCTGCTCGTCCTGGGCATCGACCCGTACACGACCGGCCCGATCGTGTTCGGCGCCGGCCCGCTGCTGGACCCGGTCGCGCCGGTCTGGCGGATGACGCCGGCGCCGTACGGGCCGCTGTCGCTGACCCTGCTGGGCTGGTCGGCCGACGTCACCGGCGCGCAGCACGTGCCGTTCGTGCTGCTGCTGCGGATGCTGGCGATCGCCGCGGTCGTCGTCGGGACGGTGGCCGTGGCGCGGCTGGCCCGGCCGGGTGCGCGGCCCGCCGCCGTCGCGCTGGTGGCGGCGAACCCGGTGGTGGTGCTGCACCTGATCGGCGGCGTGCACCTGGACGTGCTGGTCGGCGCGCTGGCGCCGGTCGTGCTGCTGGCGGTGCGCCGGCGCTGGTGGTGGCTGGCGGCGCTGGCCGCGGCGGCCGCGTTCGCGCTGAAGCTGCCCGGGCTGGTCCTGGTCGGCTACGTGCTGTGGGCGCGGTTCCGGCGGCCCGAGCGGCGCTGGGCCGGGACCGCCGCGGTGCTGACGGTGACGGCCGTCGTCGTCCTCGGTGCGGCGGCCACGGTGCCGGACGGCTGGGGCTGGATCTCGACGCTCGACACCCCGGGCCGGGTGGAGCTGCTGTACACCGTTCCGGCGGCGGTCGCCGGCGTCGCGTACGGCCTGACGATGGGCGGCGTCGGCTTCGGCACGTTGCTGGACGGCGCGCGGATGCTGTGCGCGGCCGCGGGCGCGGTGCTGATGGGCTGGCTGGTCGTCCGCGCCGGTCGGCCGTCGCTGCCGGTGCACCGCGCCGGGACGCTGGTCGGCGCCGCGCTCGTGGTGCTGGCGCTGGCCGCTCCCGTCATCCACGCCTGGTACCTGGCGTGGGCGCTGACGCTGCTCGCGGCCGGCGCCGGGGTGGTCGGGCAGCGCCGGCTGATCGGGCTGAGTATCGCGCTGTGCTTCTCCGCGCTGCCGGATCCGCTGACCCGCTGGCACCACGGCCTGTTGCCGGTGACGCTGCTGCTCCTGGTGGCGACGCTGGCGCTGACGTTCTGGTGGCTGGCCGACGCGCGCCGGCGCCCGCCCGGTGAGCGGGCGGACGCCGGGGCGGCCGATCTGACGGTCAGCGGCGCGGCTTGACGCCGTTGACGGTCCGGGTGTCGTAGGCGAAGGTCAGCACGGCCGAGCCGATGACGTCGGCGTTGATGTCCAGCGCCTCGGTGTTGACGTTGCCGACAAGGTCGTACTCCGCGCTCAGCGCGTCGTAGATCGCGTCGTCCTGGCCGTCGCCGGTCAGGTTGTCGCAGAACCCGTGGTAGCAGGGGTCGTACGGCACGTTCGCCAGGCCGCCGTACAGCTCTGCCTGCTCCTCCGACTTCGCGCCCTCGGCGCCGGTGAACAGCCCGCCGGCCGGGATGTCCGCCTCGATGAACGCGCCGTAGTCCGAGCGCCCGGAGAACTCGCTGTCGTTGAACGGCTGGTTGCGGCGGGTGTAGATCTTCTCGAACACGTCCTCGATCTGCGCCGAGCCCTCCGGGATGAACCCGTCGGGGGCGGTGCCGCTGGAGTTGTCGCCGTCGTAGATGCCGAACATGTAGTTGGGCGAGGCGACCATGTCGAAGTTCAGGTAGAGCGCGATCCTGTCCCGCTCCTCCTGCGTGAGATCCGGCACGTAGAAGTTCGAGCCGAGCAGGCCCGACTCCTCCGCACCCCACCAGGCGAAGCGGACCTGGTTCTTGAGGTTCTGCCGGTTGATCTGGATCGCCGTCTCCAGCAGCGCGGCGCTGCCGCTGCCGTTGTCGTTGATGCCCGGGCCGTCCTGGACGCTGTCGAGGTGCGCGCCGGCCATGACGACGTTGTCCGGGTTGCCCTTGCGGGTCTCGGCCAGCACGTTGTACGTCGTGCGGATGTCGGCGGTGAAGTCGACCTTCACCCGGACGGTCGTGCCCGGCGTCTCGGCCAGGCTGGCGCCGGCGTCGAACGTCGCGAACACGGCCGGGATGGCGAGGCCGGTGGCGTCGCCGATCATGCCGACCAGCCCGGTGCGGCCGACCTGGCCCTCGTTCATGACGACCACGCCGGCGGCGCCGGCCGTCTGCGCGTTGAGCACCTTGACGGCGAAGCCGCAGGTGCCGCGCTGCACCAGCGCGATGCTGCCCGGCGCCATGCCGGCGAAGTCGGCGGCCTCGCAGCCGCTGGTCGACGTGTTGTCCGGCAGGCCCGGGGCGTCGAGGCGGACGTCGGCGGGGAACAGCGCGCCGGTGGCCTCGCCCTGCGGGGAGCCGGTGTCGAAGTCGTTGCGGATGAACTCGCTGCCCTCTTCGTAGGTGCGCGGGTTCGGGCTGATCCGCTCCAGCTCGGAGCGCTCGTCGAAGTACTCGAACTCGAACTCCTGGACCTCCGGCGTGTAGCCGGCCGCCTCCAGCTGCTCGACGACGTAGTCGACGGAGGCCGCGTAGCCGGGGAGCCCGGAGGCGCGGTTGCCGCCGTTCTCGTCGCTGATCTCCTGGAAGGCCTCGAGGTGGCCCATGACCGCCTCGAGGGTGATGAGCTTGTTCATCTGCCGGATCGCGACGTTGTCGCTCGCCGCCTGAGCGGGTGCGGCGAGCAGACACGTCGCGGCGAGCGCGCCGGCACTCGCCACGGCGGCCACGCGCCTGGTCGGTCGTCTCGTCATCGGGCAACCTCCTGCACAGGTTCCTGGATGCCGGCCTGCGGACCGGAAAATGATGACCGTGACACTAGACGGCCCGGCGTCCTTACAGAAGACCTCGGCCGTGTCGGGTTTGTGACGGTTGACGGTGGCCAGCGGGCCGCGCCGCATGTCCGCCGGCCACGTAGGCTGGGCTGCGCGGTGCCGTGAGCGGCGCGCCCGGAGCGGGCGCGGCCGCCGGGGCGAGAGGAGTGACGCGCACCCGATGACCAGCGTCGCCACCGGGTTCGCCGTCATCGTCTCGATCATCGCCGTCGGCTACGTGCTGGGCCGCACCGAACTGCTCGGCCCGGCCGGTCCGACCGTCCTCACCCGGCTGGCGTTCTGGGTGGCCAGCCCCGCCCTCATGTTCCACACCGTCGCCGAGGCCGACCTCGGCGTCATCGTGGCGACACCGCTGATCGCGACCACCGGCAGCGTCGTCGTCGTGCTGACGGTGTTCGCGCTGGTGGGCTGGTGGCGGCGGTGGGGTGTCTCGTACACCACGCTGGGCGTGCTGTGCGCGGGTCTGGTGAACGCGGGCAACCTCGGCCTGCCGATCGCCGCCTACGTCCTCGGCGACGCGTCGCTGGTGGCGCCGATCCTGCTGATGCAGAACATCGTCATCGTGCCGGTGGCGTTGACCGTCCTCGACCTCGCCGGCCGCGGCGCGTCGATGCCGGTGTGGCAGCGGTTCCTGACGCCGCTGCAGAGCCCCATCACCGTCGCGTCGCTGGCGGGCGTCGTGATCGCCGCCTCGGGGGTGACGGTGCCGGAGCCGCTGATGGAGCCGTTCGTGCTCGTCGGGGCGATCTCGATCCCGGCGGTGCTGATGGTGTTCGGGATCTCGCTGCGCGGCAGCAGCCGGCCCGGCCGGGGCCCGGACCGCGGGCCGCTCGCGCTCGCCGTCGTGCTGAAGACGCTCGTGCATCCGGCGGTGGCGTACCTGCTCGGCCTGGCGCTCGGCCTCTCGTCCGCCGAGCTGCTCGCCGTCGTCGTGTTGTCGGCGCTGCCGACCGCGCAGAACGCGTTGACGTTCGCGCTGCGGTACGGGCAGGCGCAGGTGCTCGTGCGGGAGGCCATTCTCCTGACGACGGGGTTGTCGTTGCCGGTGCTGGTGGTCGTGGCCGCGCTGCTCAAGTAGCGGCTATCCGCCGGTGTCGAGGGTCAGCTGCACCGCGGCGTCGGCGCGCTGCAGTCCGGTGACGGTGATGCCGGCCTTCTCGACCCGCACGCCGCCGGCCGGCAGCAGCGACCGGGCGGTGCTCGCCAGCCGCCGCGCGTCGGCGGTGGGTTCGAGCAGGCGGGCGCGGCCGCGGTGCTCGAGGCGGTTGGCGTACTTCAGCGCGACGCTGACGACGGTGCAGGTGAAGCCGCCGTCATGCAGCCGCCCGGCCAGCTCCCCCGTCAGCAGGTCGACGTCGACGCCGCTGCCGCGCGGGACGGCCCGCTGGACGCTGTAGGAGCGCCGGGGGCGTTCGGGCCGCACGGTGGCGTCGTCGGCGCCGGTGGCGATGGCGGCGAGCCGGCGGGCCATCTGGGTGCCGGCGATGTCGCGCAGGTGGTCGGGATGCACGACGGCGATGTCGGCGACGGTGCGGATGTTGTGCTGGCGCAGCCGTTCCCGCGTGACGTCGCCGACGCCCCAGAGCTCGTCGATGAGGAGGGCGGGGCGCAGGTAGCGTTCCTCGGCCGGCTGGATGACGCGCAGGCCGCGGGGTTTCACCGACCGGGACGCGAGCTTCGCCATCAGCTTCGTCCGCCCGGCGCCGACCGTCACCGGCAGGCCGGTCTCGTGAGCCACCGCCCGCTGCACCGACGCCGCCAGCTGGTCGACGGTGGCCCACGGCGTGGCGCGGGTGTCGAGGAACGCTTCTTCCATGGAGCCGGGCTCGACCCGTGCGGCGAACCGCCCGAGCACCGCGAAGAGCGCCGTGCTGGCGGCGGCGTAGGCGTCGGAGCGCAGCGGGACGAGCCGCAGCCGCGGGCACACCGCCACGGCCTCGCCGACGGACATGCCGGCCTGGACGCCCCACTCGCGCGCCTCGTAGCTCGCGCACGCGATGACGACGTCGCCCGCGGCCATCGGGATGCCCCTCAGCCCCGGGTCGTCGCGCTGCTCGACCGCCGCGAAGAACGCGTCGACGTCGACATGCAGCAGCGGTCCGCCCGGCAGCGCCCGGGCGAACTGGTCTCCCCCGCTCGGCAACGCGACGAGGGCCTCTGGTTCGGCGTCGATGGGATCAGCCTAGGGGCAGGCACTGACGAGGTCCGCGACGCCGGCAACGACCGAACGTGGCGGTGGGAGCGCCGGGGGCAAGGGAGGAGCCGGGCGGTTGTGGTGCGCAAGGCTGGGCGGCGGGCGGTGTGTTCGCGCGGGTTGACGTGAGTGACAACTGTTGGCGTTCTCGTCACCCCCGGCGGCACCAACACCGCCGCCACTATGCCGACGGCCGCTGCCACGACCGCCGCCACCGTGGTCGCCTGCCCGGCCGATTCGACCAGAGTGGCGCGGATCGAGCCCGGCCCGGCGCCGTGACAGCACGGAAGCTCGCGACGGCGCTGTGGTCGGGGTGGCGTGGACGTGGCGTAGACGTGGCGAAGGGCCGCCCCGGCGGGGGAAGCCCTTCATTCTGGTCAACTCTCCGCAGCCGCGTCTGGTTCCCGGATCGGAAGCCGAATCTGCGGACTGCTGCCGTGCTGCCGCGAACCGTCACCGGCCGCGTCGGCACACCCGGCGTCGTTCAGCGCGCACGGCGACGGGCCGCGGGTGGCGGTGCCGGGTGGGTGGTGGTGGACGTGGTGAAGGCCCACCCCGGGTTGTGTCGTGGGGTGGGCCTTCACTTTGGGTGTGTGTCCGGCGGTGTCCTACTCTCCCACCCCCGCTAGAGGGCAGTACCATCGGCGCTGGAGGGCTTAGCTTCCGGGTTCGGAATGGGACCGGGCGTTTCCCCTGCCGCTATGACCGCCGGCACGTCTATGGAGTTGTGCACCGGCCCTGGCACCGTCCACCCGTACCCGCCGCGTGGGGGTGTGGGTGTGTGCCTGGGGGTGGTGCCTGTTCGTTGGAACAGAACCGTATAGTGGACGCGAATTTTCGTCTTCAGCAGGTCACCCCACAAGAAGGGGGTGTGTGTGGTCAAGTCCTCGGCCTATTAGTACCGGTCAGCTTCACCCATTTCTGGGCTTCCACGTCCGGCCTATCAACCCAGTCGTCTAGCTGGGGGCCTTACCACGTCAACCGTGTGGGAGACCTCATCTTGAAGCAGGCTTCCCGCTTAGATGCTTTCAGCGGTTATCCCTTCCGAACGTAGCCAACCAGCGGTGCTCCTGGCGGAACAACTGGCACACCAGAGGTTCGTCCGTCCCGGTCCTCTCGTACTAGGGACAGCCCTTCTCAAGTCTCCTGCGCCCGCAGCGGATAGGGACCGAACTGTCTCACGACGTTCTAAACCCAGCTCGCGTACCGCTTTAATGGGCGAACAGCCCAACCCTTGGGACCTGCTACGGCCCCAGGATGCGACGAGCCGACATCGAGGTGCCAAACCATGCCGTCGATATGGACTCTTGGGCAGGATCAGCCTGTTATCCCCGGGGTACCTTTTATCCGTTGAGCGACAGCGCTTCCACAAGCCACTGCCGGATCACTAGTCCCTGCTTTCGCACCTGCTCGACCTGTCGGTCTCACAGTCAAGCTCCCTTGTGCACTTGCACTCGACACCTGATTGCCAACCAGGCTGAGGGAACCTTTGGGCGCCTCCGTTACCTTTTGGGAGGCAACCGCCCCAGTTAAACTACCCACCAGGCACTGTCCCTGATCCGGATCACGGACCGAGGTTAGATATCCAGTACGACCAGAGTGGTATTTCAACGTTGACTCCACCGACACTGGCGTGCCGGCTTCACAGTCTCCCACCTATCCTACACAAGCCGAACCGAACACCAATACCAAGCTATAGTAAAGGTCCCGGGGTCTTTCCGTCCTGCTGCGGGTAACGAGCATCTTTACTCGTAGTGCAATTTCGCCGAGTCCGTGGTTGAGACAGTGGGAAAGTCGTTACGCCATTCGTGCAGGTCGGAACTTACCCGACAAGGAATTTCGCTACCTTAGGATGGTTATAGTTACCACCGCCGTTTACTGGCGCTTAAGTTCTGAGCTT